>JAYVPF010000312.1:0-42778 GCA_043757535.1 Burkholderiales bacterium | reverse complement strand
AGCTCTTTGATGATGAGGCTCATCCACACTTCCTGAACGTGATGGATGATGATGAACAGCGATTCGTCGTGTGCGCTGGTGAGCGGGGCTTGCGCGCCGAGCAGCTGTTCGATGCGCAGATAGTTTGAGTAGCTGAAACTGTCTTTGAAGGTGTCGTGAGCGTGCTCTGCGCCGGTGACCGTTTCGGGCCCGTGATTCGCCATCGGGCAGGAACCGGCAGGCGTACTCATGTCACTTTCCCTCGCGACTGAAATTCAGCACGTTCGTATTCGCGACCTATCATCACTTCGCGGAAGTGCGCGACGGCTTTCACAACGTCATCTTCGTTGATGTAGAGCGGCGTAAATCCAAATCGCAAAATATCCGGCGCGCGGAAATCACCGATCACGCCTCGCGCAATCAGCGCCTGCATGATGGCATAGCCCTCGGCGTGGCGGAACGACACCTGTGAGCCACGAATGCGGGCGTCGCGCGGTGTGGCTAACGTCAAGCCATGTCCCGCGCATTGCGCTTCGACCTCTTTGATGAAGCGCTCGGTGAGCGTAACCGACGCATCTCGAAGTGCTTGCAGATCCACCGTGAGCCATAGGTCGAGCGCTGCTTCCAGCGCTGCAAATTGCAGGATTGGCGGCGTGCCGACTGTGAAGCGTTCGATGCCGCGAACCACACGAAACAACGGGTCAAACGCAAACGGTGCTTCATGCGCAAACCAGCCAGAAATCGGCGCGCTGGTGCCCGCTGCGTCGAGCGTGTCGAGATGCCGTTTCGCTGCGAAAACAAACGCTGGAGCGCCCGGCCCGCCGTTCACATATTTGTAGCTACAACCCACCGCGAGATCAGCGTTACAGGCATTCAATTCCACCGGAAACGCACAGGTCGAATGCGCCAGATCCCAGAGCATCAACGCACCTGTCGATTGCACGAGCGCGGTGATCGTCTTCATGTCGTAGCGCTCGCCGGTTCGGTAATCTACCTGTGTGAGCATGACGACCGCCGTGCGCTCACCGAGCGCGGAGATCGTGGCCGCCATCTCGGTGCGCTTAACGAATTGCAAATCGATTTGCTTCTGCGTCAGCAAATCGCGAATGCCCTGTGCGATGTAGAGATCGGTCGGGAAGTTGTCGATGTCAGAGATGATGACATTGCGCTGCGGCTGCTCATTCTGCAACGCGAGGGCGGTGAGCAGCGCCTTGAACAGATTCACCGAAGTCGAATCGCAGGCAATCACTTCGCCCGCATTCGCCCCAATCAAGCGCGCAATCTTGTCGCCGCAGCGACGCGGCGCGTTCACCCAGTCTGCGGTGTTCCACGAGCGTATGAGGCCGTTGCCCCACTCCTGTTCAACGGTTTTGGCGACGGCGGCTGCCGTGGCGTTGGGCAGCACGCCAAGCGAGTTACCGTCAAGATAAATCACGCCATCCGGGATGGAAAACTGGTGCCGGTATTCTGCTAGTGATGCGATTGGAGTGGAGGTCATTGGCGCTCGTCACGTCGAAATTCAGACGCAATGATAAATCGCACGACTCCGTGAATCGCTGGCGTTTAGCGCACAATGCGCAATCGACATAACCAGCCTCCGAGCCTTACCTCATGCGAAACCTTGCCCTGCTGCTTCATCTGTCTGCCGCGATTGTGTGGCTGGGCGGTATGGTGTTCGCGCACTTCTGTTTACGGCCCTCGGTCGCGATGCTGGAGCCGCCGCAGCGATTGAGTTTGATGGCCGCGACACTCACCCGATTTGTCGCGATTGTGATCCCGGCGATTGTCGTTTTGCTGGCCACAGGCGGGTACTTGTACTCCCGCCGCGAGGGGATGGCAGCGCCCATCGGCGTGCACCTGATGGTCGGCATCGGCGTCGCGATGATCCTTATATTTGGACACCTGTTGTACGGGCCATTCCGTCGGATGAAGGCGGCGGTGGCGGCATCCGGGTGGCCGGTGGCGGCTGCTCAGCTTGGCAAAATCAGAGTGTTAGTGCTCACCAACATGATCCTGGGATTTTTGGCGGTGATCGCGGTTCGACTGCTTTGACCTGGCGATTTTAGAATCAGCTTTTACCTACAAGCTATATTTTATTGGGGCTCAGCGTTGATTAGTGCGAATATCGACTTAAAGATAAACCGCGACTTAGCCCCCGTGCAATAGTGCTTTCACGAAAAAGCTATTCCGTCAAATAGTCGCAAAAATTGCCTAGCGACTAACGCCGGAACCGGCAAAATGCGGTGCGAATTTGACCGCAATAATTTCGGGCGTAACCGGCCCAACATGCTTCGCTCGAATGACGCCTTCCTTGTCGATCAGGAAGGTTTCAGGTGCGCCGTAAACGCCCCAGTCAAGCGCCGCTTTTCCGTCGGGATCGTAGGCTGACAGGTTGTACGGATCGCCGGTTTTTCTCAGTACTTCAAGGCCTAGCTCGCGCTTGTCCTTGTAGTTCAAACCGATGATCGGCACGAGGCCAGATTTTTGCAGCGCGAGCAGGTCAGGGTGTTCGTCCTTGCAGTTCGGACACCAGCTCGCCCAGACGTTGAACAGCCAGACCCTGCCCTTGAGATCGATGGGAGAAAACGTTGCGTTCGCGTCGCCCAGTTGCATCAGCGTGAAGGCGGGGGCGGGCTTGCCGATGAGCGGCGAGGGCACCTCGCGCGGGTCGCGGTAGAGGCCGAAGTAGAGGACGCCAGCCAGAGCGAAGAAGGCAATAGGGAGAAGGAATTTTTTGTTCACAAAGCATTACGGCAGGGTTACTGCTTGAGTGTTTTCGCAGCCATTTCACGCGCTTTCTGCGCGCGCTCAACCGCCGTCGCAGCCTCAGGCGGCATGTAATTTTCATCATGCTTGGCGAGCACTTCTTTCGCCCGGAAAACACCGTCGTCACCCAGCGTGCCCTGCGCGACGACACCTTTTCCTTCCTTGAACAAGTCAGGCAGGATGCCGCTGTAAGCGACCGAAACAATCTGCGTGGTGTCGGTGACGCGGAAGCTCACGTTTACGCCATCACGCTTGACGCTGCCCATCTCGACCATGCCGCCGAGGCGAAAGACGCGACCGATGGGTGCTTCTTTCGACGTGATTTGCGACGGCGTGAAAAAGAACACCAGATTCTGATTGAACGCGGTGAGCACCAGCGCAACGGCGGCGGCGAGCACGCCCAATCCGCCGAGAATGAGCGCGAGGCGTTTTTGCTTAAAGGTCACGACGATTTCCAGCTGTCGTAGGGCGGGCACTGCCCGCCGTGGTGATGCTCCGCGAAGCGCTGAACATGAACGCCCTATCGCCGGAGGTGTACGAGGCGGGCAAGCATTTGCCAATAACGCGCCCTACGCAGTCATTGTTCATGAGAATCTTGCAGGGATTGAATCGCTGCCTTTCGAGCGCTGCGAAGGCTCACAAGTTCCGCACTGACGGCAACCAACAGAGCGCCGTAACTGCCCCACACGAAGAAGCCGCGCCCGCCCATGTCCCAAAACGCGCTCCATGACTCCCAGATCATTTAAGCGCCTCCTTGAGCCACGTTGTGCCTGCTCCACGCTCGATGATTTGCGTGCGTAGCCGATGCATCGCGGCGGCGACACAATAAGCCCAAAACGCAAAGGTCATGATGAGCATGGCCCACAGCATGATGCTCGCCATTGATGAGCTGCCGGGCCGGACTGACGAGCCCTGATGCAGCGTCGTCCACCACTTCACGCTGAAATAGATGATCGGTACGTTGATCGCGCCGACGAGGGCAATGAGTGCGCTGGCGCGGTCGCCTTTCTTTTTGTCGTCAAATGCGGCGGCCAGCGCCATGTACCCCACATAGAGAAAAAACAGGATAAGCGTGGAGGTAATTCGCGCGTCCCAAACCCAGTACGTGCCCCACGTCGGACGCCCCCAGAGCGAGCCCGTCCACAACGCGACCACCGCCATGATCGCGCCGGTAGGCGCCAGCGCGTGGCTCATCAAGAACGACAACCGCGTGCCGAGTACCAGCCCGGTGCCCGCCCAAAATGCCATCGCGAGATAAATGACCATCGTCATCCATGCGGCGGGAACGTGAATGAAGATGACGCGGTAAACCTCGCCCTGCGTCGCGTCCGTTGGCGCAACGAAGAAGCCAACATAGAGCCCGATGAGCGCAAGCAAAATGGCGAGCACCCAGCAGACTTTTTCGATCTTGCCCGCGAGCGGATAGAACGCGGCGGGCGAAGCGTAGCGCCAGAACCAGCGTCCCGCAAAAATGTCGTTCGATTGTTGTTCGGTGCGTGCCACAGCTAGTCCGTACTAATTTTTAATGCTGCCGCAACGGCGAGCGGACACAATGCTAGTGCAAGCAGCAGGAACGCGCCCTGCAGCGCCAACTCGGCCAGCGGCGATTCGCCGTAGAGCACTTTGAGCGCAGCGCCAGCGCCGAAGATCAGCGTTGGGATCGTTAACGGCAACACGAGCACTGCGGTGAGGATTGCGCCGCCGCGTGCGGACACCAACAGTGCAGCTGCGATTGCTCCAATCAGCAAGAGCGTCGGCACCGCTATCGCGACCGCCAGCGCAAGCATGCCCGCGACCTCGAATGGCAACGCGTAGAAAAGTGCGAACACCGGTGTTGCGATTGTTAGTGCGACACCGAGTCCAAGTGAGAGCGCGGAGATGCGAGCCAGAATCAGCACGGCAAGCGGCTCGCAGGAAGCGAGCATTAGCTCAAGCGAACCGTCGCGCGCATCCTCTTCAAATAAGCGCGGCAGCGACAGCATCGTGGACAACAACGCCCCGACGAAAATCACACCGATGCCGATGAGTTTCAGTTTTTCCGATTCACTGCCGACCGCAAACGGAAACAGTGAACACACGATCAGAAAGAACATGATCGGGTTGGCCCAGTCGCTTTTTCGCCGCGCGAAGAGCTGCATCTCTCGGCGGAACACTGCGGCAGTGGCTGCGCGTACGCTCACAGCGCTAGCTCCTGCAATTTAGCTGCGCCGATCATGACTGTTTGATGCGATGTGAGCACGACGATTGCGCCCGCCGCCAGCTCTTCGCTGATGAGCGTTGCCAGTTGCGCCTGCGTGTCGGTGTCCAGTGCAACAAACGGCTCATCGAGCAACCATGCGCGTTCACCCGGTCGTGCACGCAGCAGCAGGCGAGAGAGTGACGCACGTTTACGCTGGCCCTGAGATAGGCTGCCGAAACGGCGATTGACGAGTCTTTCGACGCCTAGTTGGGTGAGCGCACGACGCACGTTAGACGGCGAGCTATCGAAGCCCGTGAGCGCTGCGGCATAGCTCAAATTCTCGGCAACAGTGAGTGCATCATTCATCGCATTGGCGTGGCCCGCGAAGATCGCAGCGTCTCCTGGGCGACATTCGGCGGCATCAAAAGCCTGCCAACGAACCGTACCCGTCGACGCAGCCCCTAACCCCGCGAGTATCCGAAGCAGCGTGGTCTTGCCCGCTCCGTTCGGCCCGACCACCCGCAGCAACGTACCGGCGACAACATCGAGATTGACGTCCGCAAACACGGCCGTACCGCCACGCTCGGCAGCGAGTGCTTCGATACGAAGATTCAATATCTGGGTCACGAAATCGCGCGCACCTTATACGCTGCCCAGACCGACACGATGCCCACGACGCACGAGAGATAGCCTACTGCTTCGTAGCCAACGATTTGGCCGCTGGCCGTCGTCGTCAACATCGCGCCACCGACGAGCGCCGCCAATCCTGTAAACAGGTTTTGCACTGCGGAATTAAATGACATCAGGCGTCCACGTATTTGTGGAACCGTGGCCGCAGTCACGAGCGCGGAAGACGGTACAAAGCGACCGCTCACAAAGATGAAAAATAGCGCCGAAACCGCAAGTTGCCCAAACAGATTCAGGCCATACGAATGCGTAATAAGAACTATGGGAATGATGGAGGCGAGCACCAGCCAATAGTAGAACTTCGCACGCGGATAGCGATCGGTCATGCGCCCGAACAGAGGACGCGTGAACAGCGTAACTCCGCCGCCGACAAGGTAAAAATAGGCGAGCTGTAGTTCGGTCATGCCTTCATTAGCAACGCGAGACGGCGCGATGTACGGAATCACCATCATCCCGGACAACGTGAGCAGGCCTGTCGTTGCGAAGGCCCACCAGTGATTGGGCACCGAGAGCAATTCGGCATAGCCAGCCCACAATCCTTGCGGTTTGCCCGCGCGCATATGGCTGCACATCACGGGCAGCCGCCGCTGCGCAACCACCCACAACACACAGCAGGAGATCGCCAGCGCGAGAAACGGAATGTGCCAGCCTCCGTGCCCCGCCGCGTAAATCGCGAGCGGCACGCCGAGCACGGCCGAGAGCGAAAACGACAACATCACGAGGCCCATCGCCCGACCGCGACGTTCGTCCGGAACCAGATCGCCGACGATGGACATCGCGATAGATCCCTGCACACCGCCAAACAGCCCCGATACAATGCGCGCGATGAGCAACATCGCATAGCTTGGTGCCAGCGCGCAGCCAAGCGTGCCCACGATCAGCCCAACGTAGACGAACAACAGCGCACGTTTGCGATCAAACCGATCTGCGATAGAGGCCATGAGTAGCGATGAGACCGCCGCGGCGAATGCGTATGCAGAAACCAGCAAACCGAACTGCGACGTCGAAATACCGAATTCGCGCATCAGCTGCGGCGACAGGGGCATCAGAATCATGAAGTCAAGAATGTTGGTGAGACTCATCAGCATCAGCACGATGAGAATCTGGCGTTCTCGCTTGGGGTTTAGGGTGGGGGCGGGTACAGCAGCGGGCATTGAGGAGAAACAGCAAAGGGGCGGTCAGCAACGACGCGCCCCTCTATTTATTGCGGGCAAAGCCCATTTTACGGTGCGCGATGGACGCGCGACGTTGCTACTTTACCTTGCTGAAATCGCCTGCCAAAACGGACGACAACTGCGCCGGGTTCACGTATTTTTTGAGCACCGCATCGAAATCGGCTTTGCTGAGTTTCGCAATCGCCGACTCGATCTCGGCGACGAACACGTAGGTTCTATCGGCATCGGACAAGGCGACCAGTTGCGCGGCGAGCGAAGCGTCTTGCGTGCGCCGCACTTTTCGTTGATCAAGCAGCGATTGCTTTTGCAATGCAAACTCTTCGTCCGTGAGTTCGCCGCGCAGCAAAATATTCAGTTCATCTTTGAGTGATGCTTCGGCCTTTGCAGCGTTTTGTGGATTGGAAATGAAACCGAAAGTCCACGATGCGTTGCTGGAAAACGTCGGAATCGAGAGCATGCTGAACACGTCGTAACTCAAGCCCTCTTTCTCACGAACACGCAGGAACAAGCGCGCACCACCGGAGCCACCGACAATGAAGTCCGCTAGTACCAGCGCCGGGTAATCTGCGGCTTTGTCTTGCAGTGGAAATCCAATGCGCGTCATATAAGTCGCGTTCTCTTTATCGGGGGTTGCAATCTTTTCCTGCTTGACCACGTTCTGTTTGTACTCCCGATTAACGCGAGTGAACGGTTGCGACGATTTGTTTTTTCCGAATGCTTGGGCGAGCACAGGCTTCACAGTCGCAGCATCAAAATCACCCACAATCGAAATCTCGGCATTATTCAAGCCACGCATCGCATTGGCAAAGCTAATAATCTGTTGGCGAGTGACCGCTTTGATCGCAGCGATGCGCTCAGGAATCGTCGCGACGTAGCGCCAATCGCCCACCGGATACGTGGAAAACTGTCGCTCCAGCGCGTTCTGCGCCAGACTGTCCGGTTCAACGGCAGAGGCCTCAAGCGAGGTAATCATTTCTTTGCGAACCAGTTCAAGTTCGTCGGCCGGGAAGGTCGCGCCGGAATAAATCTGCGCGGTGAACGACAACAGATCATTTACGTATTGCCGCTTGGTCTGCAATCCGCCACCACCCAGACCGACGCCACCGCTGGCACGCAGCGCATCCAACCGATCATGAATCTGTTGTCGCGTTAAGCCCTTCGAGCCGCGCATCAGCAGGGCGCTGGCGAGATCATCAACAGCGCGTTTGCCGAACATGGATTTTTCATCGCCGTAACCGATGCGCAGTGCGACCTGCACAGTGTTCCCGCGCGTCTTTTTCGGTAGTAGCGCGACCTTCATGCCGTTATCGAGCTTGAATCGCTCAATGCGCTGCTCGAGGTTCTCGGCGCTAGGCTCAAACACCTCGCCCTCGGTCGCCGCCGTGTCGCCTTTGTAGTCGGCGAGTAAGCTCGCAAGCTCAGGCCGTACCGGCATGTCGGAGCGATCCGGCTTTGCAGTAGGAATGAAGCGGCCCAGCGTTCGATTCTGTGACTTGAAATAGGCTTTAGCAACGCGCGAAACGTCGGCAACGGTGACCTTCACCATGCGGTCGCGCTGATAGAAAAAGAAGCGCCAGTCGCCCATCGCGATCGCTTCGGACATCGAGACCGCAAAGCGTCCGGAGTCGGCAATCGTCTGGTCGTAACCGCGTGCGACTTGCAGTTTGACGCGATCCAGTTCAGCCTCGCTAAACGGCTTGTCGCCCGCCAATTCGACTGTCGACAAGAGTACGTCGCGCGCGCGATCCATCGACTGCGTTTTACTCAACGTCACCCAGAATCCCATGAGGCTCGGGTCAAACATCACGTCGCTCTCGAGGTCAACACCGACGGCAAGTTTCGCCTTCACCAGCGACTGATACAAGCGGCCAGCGGGCTCGATGGTCATCAGGTTCATGAGCATTTGCAGCGCGGGCGTGTCGGCGTGTGACGCCGGGGGGGTGCGGTAGGCGGAGAACAAAAACTGGCTGTCGCCGACGCGACGAACGGTGATCTCGCGTTCGCCGTCTTGCGTCGGTTCTACGGTCCACAGCTTGGGCAGCGTGCGTGTGGGCTTGGCGAGTTTTCCGAAATTCTCCGCGAGCAAAGCCAGCGTTTTATCAGCATCAAATTTGCCCGCGATCAGGATCACGGCGTTATCGGGCTGATAGTACGTGCGATAGAAAGCACGCAGGTTTTCAATGCCGACATTCTCGATATCACTACGGTTGCCAATCGTCGAGTTGCCGTAGTTATGCCACGCAAAGGCTGTCGCGAAAACCTTCTGGTAGAGCGTGCCTTGCGGGCGGTTCTCGCCCATCTCGAACTCGTTCCTCACCACCGTCATCTCAGTGTCGAGTTCTTCGCGCAGGATATTAGAGTTGACCATACGATCCGCCTCCATCTCAATAGCCCATTTCAGGTTGTCATCGTTGGCGGTAAAGCTCTCGTAATAGTTAGTGCGATCAAGCCATGTCGTACCGTTGTTGATGAAGCCGCGATTAGCCATATCCTGCCAAAGCTTGGGATACTTGGGCGTGGACTTAAACAGCATGTGCTCGAGCAAATGCGCCATTCCGGTTTCGCCATAGCCCTCGTGCCGCGAGCCCACCAGATAAGTGATGTTCACCGTAATTTTTGGGCTCGACGCATCAGGGAAGAGCAGCACCCGCAGGCCGTTGGATTTGAGCGCGTATTCGCTAATGCCTTCGACTTTGGGGCCGACGCTAAATGCCGGATTCGTCGGTTGCGCGAACGCGGCAGTCGCGAGCAGTGCAAGCGCGCTCAAAGCGGTCCACAGATATCGCGCGCCAATTGATTTAGTCATCGTAGAGAACTTCGAAACAGGTGAAGGGTGAGGGTGGTTGAAATGGGCAGCAAACGCAGGAATCCTAATGCAGCGGGTTGGCGAGCGCCTCAGTACTTGCTTCGGCCTGCAACGCCCACAGCCTTGCATAGAGTCCCTGCGCAGCAAGGAGTTCCGCGTGCGAGCCCTGCTCGACGATGCGTCCCGCTTCCATGACCAGAATGCGGTCGGCATCAACGATCGTGGACAGGCGGTGCGCAATGATGAGGGTCGTGCGTTCGCGGCTCACGGCCTTGATTTCGGCTTGAATGGCCTTTTCACTCTCGCTGTCTAGCGCAGAGGTCGCTTCGTCAAAGATGAGAATCGACGGATTTTTCAGGAGCGCACGCGCGATGGCTACGCGTTGTTTTTCGCCGCCAGACAATTTCAGGCCGCGCTCACCGACTGCCGTTTGTAGCCCTTGTGGCAACAAGGCAACGAACGCTTCCAGTCGCGCAGCACGAATGGCGGAAGCGACATCTTCATCGCTTGCTGTCGGGCAACCATAGCGCAGGTTGTACTCAAGCGTATCGTTAAAGAGCACCGTATCCTGCGGCACGATGCCAATAGCGGCACGCAGGCTCATCTGCGTAAAGTCGCGAATATCTGTGCCGTCAATTCGGATCGCGCCGTCAGTGATGTCATAAAACCTGAACAGCAGCCGCGCCAGCGTGCTTTTGCCGCCGCCGCTTGGACCGACTACCGCGAATGTCTGACCTGCTGGAACCTGAAAGCTTACGTCTTGCAAAATGATGCGGTCGGGCTCGTAGGCAAAGCGAACCGACTCGAAGCTGACATTACCCCCACGCGCGCGATCCGGTTGCAACGTCAGCGCGTCGGGACGATCCGCAATCTCCTGATGCTCGCTCATCAGGCCGAACATGCGCGCCATATCAGTCGCCGATTGACGGATTTCCCGATAGATCACTCCGAGAAAATTGAGCGGCGCATAGAGCTGAATCAAAAACGCGTTCACCAGCACCAGATCGCCTACCGACATGGTGCCTTTCATAACGCCGTCAATCGCTCGCCACATCACAAGGCTCGCACCCGTGGCAATGAACAGACTCTGCCCGAGATTGAGTAGCGACAACGAAGTCTGTGAGCGAACTGCCGCGCGCTCCCAACGCTGCAAGCTCTGGTCATAGCGATCCGCCTCAAACCGCTCATTGCCGAAGTATTTGACGGTTTCATAGTTAAGCAAACTGTCGATCGCTTTCGAATTCGCCTTCGAGTCCAGCTCGTTCATTTCTTTGCGGAACGCGGTGCGCCATTCGGTGACCGTGATCGTGTACACGATGTAGCCGATCAACGTGATAAGCGTGATGGTGACGAACGTCCAGTCGTAGTTCCACGCGAGAATGCCCGCGACCAATGCCAGCTCAATCAGTGTCGGCAGGATCGAGAATAGCAGGTAACTCATCAGTGACGAAATGGCGCGCGTGCCGCGCTCAATGTCGCGCGTCAGTCCGCCGGTTTGTCGCGCCAGATGAAAACGCAACGACAAGCGATGCAAATGCTCAAAGGTTTCGAGCGCAATGCGGCGCACCGCCCGCTGCGTGACTTTGGCAAAGAAAAATTCGCGCAACTCCGTGAACAGCGTGACGGAGAGTCGCGCCAAACCATATGCCAGCAACAGCGCAAAAGGAACCACCAAAAGCGCCTTGTCCGCGCCCATGCGATCCACGATCCACTTGAGCACAAGCGGCACCGAGACGTTGCCAATTTTGGCTAGCACCAGACAACTGAGTGCGACTGCGATACGAGCTTTGTATTGCGCCAGATACGGCAATAAGAGCCGCGCCGGGCTCAGCGACTGCGATCCAGATGAACTCACTGCCGCGAGAGCTTTCCGGCGACGGCTAAATTTCTGAGGGTCGTGAGAAATTCTTTCATCTGCGTCGGCTTGGTCAGATAGGCGTCGCAGCCAGCGAATCTTGCGCGCAGGCGATCCACCGCACCCGTTCGCGAGGTGAGCATGATGAGCACTGACGGTGCCTTTGTACCTAGCGCGCGAAGCTTGCGCAGCACTTCAGTACCAAGCATTTCTGGCATCTCAAAATCGACCAGCGCGACGTCAAAATGCTTTTCTGCGGCCATACGAATACCGACCGCGCCACTGGCGGCGGTATTTACCGTAAATCCGACTTTGACCAGTGCGGCCGAGATCGCTTCGCGCGAAAAATGCGAATCGTCGACGACAAGAATATTGAGCGCACGCTGCCACGGGAGGCCCGCAGACGTGGCATTCAAGGCCGCATCTGACGCGACTGGAGCGGGTGCCGGTGAAATCACCGCAACGACGGTCGAATCAGAAGTCGGTGGCAACGAAGCGTGAGCCGTAAGCTCATTGGCGACGGCCGATGCAGCTACTTCTGCGGGTGGCGCCGACAACGAGGCGCTGGCCGCTTCTGCCAATACGGGTGGTATCCATCCGCCGCGAATGCGATTGATCGCTTGCGCCAGCGAGAACAGAAGTTGGCCGTCCTGCGCCACCTGATAGAAAGGCGCGTCGCGGTCGAAGCGCTCGACAATGCCGACCGACGGTGCCGCAGTGCCACGGGCGCGCAGCATAGCTAGCACTTCCGCTGTAGTGGCGTTGCCAATCAGCAGGTCGGCGTCCGTTTCCACCACTTCAAGACGGATGCCAGTGCCGGGCGGGCGGCGCAGAAACAGTCGCATGATCTCGCGGTCACGGACACTAAATCCGGCTAGCTGCACCGAACGCAATTGGCACTCCAGTTGGGCCGTGCCCGCCCCGGAGGCTCCGGTTGACCCGGTCACGGAGGGTTCAAACTTCGCATCGATGCTCATGCAACCGATTATAGGAAGCAAACGAAATTTACCAACGCTCAGTCCTCACGCCAACCAGTCCGGTCATGCCACGAACCAGCCCATAAGCGAGCCAGTCGATCACCCGCGCGAGGCGGCTGCGCTTCGACCACACCGCGCGGTTAACCACGCGACCGCCCCCGGTTTCCAGTCGAGTCAGTTCGTCACGCAAACTTTGCGCAAAAGCGTTGTCACGCACGACGACGTTAGCCTCCCGCGCCAGAAGCAGACTGAAGGGGTCGATATTAGAAGAACCGACCGTGGCCCACCAGCCGTCCACCACCGCGACTTTGGCATGCAGAAAGCTGCGTTCGTATTCCACGATGCGCACTCCACCCGCCAGCAGCTGCCCATATAGCGCCTTGGTGGCGTGATGCAACAGCCTGATCTCGACGCGCGACTGCAAGATCAGCGTGACCTGAATCCCGCGTCCCGCTGCGTCCAGAAGCGCACGTCGAAAGCGGATACCCGGCAAAAAATAGGCACTGGCGATCACCACGTCGCTCCGGGCGACGCGCATCGCCGCGAGATAGCCATTCTCGATTGTCCGACGAAACCGTAAGTTGTCGCGCAAAATAAATTTGGCTTTGACCTCGCCACTCGGTTCAATGACCGGCAAAAGATTCAGCGCTGGCAACGCCGACTCGCTGATTGTCATCACCCGAAGCACCTGCCATAACCGATTGGCGGCAGCGACGATGGGCTCCAGAAGCGGCCCTTGCACGCGGACGGCGAAGTCAACTCTGGGCGGTGTCTGGCCAGGCGTGTTCATGTCGTCAATGATGTTGATGCCGCCGACAAAAGCAATTGCGCCGTCGACGATGGCGAGCTTGCGATGCAGGCGCCGCAAGCGAGCGCGATTCCAGTTCGTGGCGACCACGTCCTCACGGTAGCGAACGAGACGGACGCCACCGTCAACGAGCGCTAACGCGAGCGATTCACTCAAATACGGCTTCGTGCCGAAGCCGTCGACCACCACACGAACGTCTACCCCGCGAGCCGCCGCCTTCGTCAAAGCGGTTGCCACCTGCCGCCCAGAAACGTCGTCAGCAAAAATGTAGGTCTCAAGGTAGATACTGGCGTGCGCGCCCTCCATCGCCGCAATGATCGCGGGGAAGTATTCGGCTCCGTTTCTCAGCAGGCTAACTGCGTTTCCGCCCGTAAACATATGCGTCCCAACCGTTATTGCGCGTTATGGTGCGTCATTGCGCGCGCCGCGTGGTAAGTTTTTGTATATCGCGAAAGCACTCGTGTCTCGAAGGGGCAATTTTGAAACAAGAAAAATACCGGATTTTCGTGTCAGGCTAGGCGCAAAGCAGGGCTTTCGCTAGCTATTGCGAGCATTTGCAACGACGCATGGTGCGAAAAGGCGGTGCTTTTATATTTCAAAATTTATGGGGCGGGACATTAGTAGTTCGTTTCACCAAAACACTGACATGAATTCGCGTCTTTCTCCGCCATGCTGCGTTGCCCAACCTTGCCGTACTTCAGTACGGCTGCGGCTGTGCGCCTTGCTTGACGAAAAAATACATCGATTTCATTGGTCATCGTTTTGATGAAACGAACTACCAGGCCCACGTTTCAAGCATCGCGTTGCAATCACCCTCACCCCCGCCCTCTCCCCGAGGGAGAGGGCGCGATACCGGTTGCGATAGAACGTTTTTAGTTGACTCGTTAAAAAACAGCAAGCTGTCACAGTAGATTGCTATTTGCCGTCATCCTTGTGCCAGAGGCACGGGGATCCAATGGGTGCGAAATCGCCACGTTCCTGTAAAGTGCGCCCTGTCTAAATTCCCGCTGGAGGCGAGAATGATGCCGAGTTAAAGCAGTCTGCTATTCAGGCGTTCGGGCGTGACTCACGCAGCCTTCGCCGCACAACCCTCAGGCTTGTAAACGCGCTCCAGTGACGCTGGATATTTGCCGAGTTTGCTTGCTGGGCGACGTGGCCGCACCACCAGTTCGCCGCCGCAATTGGGACAAATTCCCGCGAGCTTTGTGGTCACGCAGTCCGCGCAAAACGTGCACTCGAAGGTGCAGATACGCGCCTCTGTCGATTCGTTCGGCAAATCCTTGTCGCAGCATTCACAGTTGGGGCACAGCGTCAGCATCAAGTTTTGTCGCTCATCAGTTATTTTCCCTGCGCATTTCGCCATGCAACCTGTATCTCCGCGCGCGACGCATCCGCGTCGGACAATCGCCAAGACGGATCTGCCCGCAACGCTTGTCTGAAAAAATTTTCGCACGACGCCGTATCGGCGTCTGAACAATAGGTGCGCGCTGAATTTGCGTGGGCCAATGCGCGGGACCGCGCGCTCGCCTCTGGCATGGCCGCGAGCCGCGCCCAGTAGCCGCGGGCATCGGCAATGCGCCCGCCCTTGTATGAGGTCATCGCCAGCGCTGCCAGATCATTCACAGTTTGGTTGGCCAGATTGGGTTCGGCTTTTTTTGCCTCGGTGGCTGTTGTGGTCGCGTCTCTGGGGTCTTTTCGTGGCTCGGCGTAATTCAAACCAGGTTGCGTTGGCGGTACTGACGGTCGTGTGATCGACGGTGGCTGCGGTGGCGTTGTCGCTATCGCGTTCGTCTGGTTCGTCGAAGGTGGAAGCGACGCGACGGCCGCAGGTTTTGTCGGCACTGTTGCTACTATTGCGGTCGGACTCTCCGCCTTTTCCGGAACACGTGGCGGGCTCTTTACAGGGGCCGGTTTGCTCGGGGCCGCGATTTTCGCAGGCGGTGGCTGTGGAGTCGCGGCTTTGACCGGTTCAGGCGCGTCTTTTAGCGGTTGTGACGCACCGACCGCATGAGCAGTATCTAGTGTCGGCGGTACTGTCAATTTCGATGCTGTAGCGGTGCTTTGCTCCGGCTTCAGCACGGTTACCGCGTCTGGCATGGGCGTCGCCGCAGGAGGCGTAGCTTTCGCTGCGACCACGGTCTCCGGGGTCGGTCGTGCTACCCAGAGGCCACCCGCGATGGCAACGGCGACTGCGGATAGGCCTGCGGCTATGGGCCAACGGCTGCGGCGAGGTGTGAGTATCGCTCGCGAGGGCGCTGCGACAGGCGCGATCATCGCTTGAGGTGCAAAGCGTTCCGCAACCGGGTTCGTGAACGATGGTGCCTGTGACGCAGGCGGCATCGTTGCATGACGAAGCGACGTCGTCCCAGCACTCGCTTCAGGATCGGCGTTTACAGAGGTGGATTGACTGTTCGAATTCGCCGTCGTGCTGGCCCCCGCTCCACGCGTCATCGGGAAGTTGAACGCCGGAATTTGCGGGCGTGTCTCGTCCCAACCCAAGCGCTCACGCAGGGACGCGATACTCTGTATCCGTTGACCGGGTTGGATCGCAAGCGCATCGCGCACGGCGTCGAGCAGTCGTTGTGAATAGACAGGATCGCCCGCTACTGAAATCGGTTTAATCCCGTCCTGGAGCACCCGCATCACGGACTGCATCGGCGCACGTCCAGTGGCAAGAAAGTAAATTAGTGCACCCAGCGCATAGACGTCCGTCCACGGTCCCTGCTTCATCGAGCCATCGTCAGCGTATTGCTCAATCGGCGCATAACCGGGTTTGAGGATGCTGGTGAGCGAACTGGTCATGCCCGCTATCTGTTGTCGCGCCGCCCCGAGATCAAGCAGAATCGGAGGAGCGTTCTCGGAGATGATGATGTTGTCGGGCGACACATCGCGATGAATGATGTCTTGTTCGTGCAGTCGCTCGAGGGCATGGAGAATCGGCGACAGCAGCAGAGCAATGTCTGACTCGCCCATTGCAACATCCATCGACAGTCGCACGTCGCGAAGCGTTTGCCCCGGACACAGGCGCATCGAAAAATACGCCGTTCCGCGCTCTTCCCAAACGCGATAAACAAAAACGAGCGAAGGATCAACGAATTTAGCCAGCATCCGCGCTTCGCGCAGAAAACTAAGCTGACCGGAGCGAAAAGCGTCACTATCCTTGGCCGAGCGCACCCGCACCGATTGGTCGCTTGCTCGCCCCGCAATGGCCGAAGGCAAGTATTCCTTAATCGCCACTTCGCGACCCAGATGCCTGTCTTCAGCCCGGTAGACAATGCCAAATCCGCCCTCGCCCAGGACACCGGTGATGGTGTATTCGGCTAGCTCGGTGCCGATGGGCAAGAGGTTCAGGTTGCGGGGTTCGGTCATGATTTTCGCAAAGCGGGCGTTGGGCTAGTTTTCACCGATGGCCTCGACTTTTTGCTCGTCACTGGTCGTTTCAGCAGGGCCTTTGCCGGTGAGACGTTTGATTGCGGCGGCGGCATCTTCGTCGGATCGCGCTGCTGATCTGCGATACCAAACAAGCGCTTGCACGGTATCTGCTGTGATCCCGTTGCCTCGCTCGAGGGCGCGCCCTAAATAGTACTGCCCTCTTGCGTTATTTTGCTCCGCCGACGCCCGTAGAAAGTCAATACCTTTGGTTTCATCTTTGACGACGCCGCGACCACCCAGATACAGGCGACCAAGATGTGCCTGCGCCGTCGAATTTCCCTGATCAGCGCTTCGTTGATACCACTCACTGGCTAGCACCGGATTCACGGAAACTCCCGATCCAGCCTCGTAGATATATCCGAGATCATTTTGTGCCCTGGTATCAAACTGCGCGGCGGCGCGTTCGTACCATTGTCTGGCCCTGGTGTAATCCTGTTCGACGCCTGTCCCCTCGCGAAGCATATTGGCGTATTCGGTTTGCGCGAAGGCATAACCGGCTTCGGCAAGCGCCTTCAACTGAACTGCAGCCGCCGATTCATCTTTTTTAACGCCCCAACCATTTCGCAGCGCAACCGCCAACGCGCCCTTCGCGTGAATGCTGCCGCCACGACTCGCTTTTTCGAGCCATTGATAGGCTTGCCTGTAGTCGCGCTTGATGCCGATGCCGCGCTGATATTTGCCGGCGAGAACACGCTGTCCATCGGCGTTGCCCTGTTCGGCCGCTAGCCTGGCCAATTGCAACGAAGCCTCCAGATTTGGCTCGCTGAGATAGTTGCTACCGGATCGCAAGACGCTCAAACAGGCTTGAGCTGCAGCGACACCCTCCGCAACTTTCGTGGTCAGGCCGCGCAATGCGCGCTCCGCGTATTGTTTTGTTAGTGCGGCATCACGGCGCACGCCGCCGGTCGCCGCATTGAAGATTCGCGCGACGTAGCACTGTGCGACCGGATCGCCCCCATCGGCGACAGGCCGCAACGTTTTCAGCGAGGCATCAAACTTGCCGCCATTGAATGCAGCAATGCCGTCCTGCACGCTGGCGCTGGCGACCGTGGAAACCACTTCCAGGCATGCGAAAGCGACCAATCCAGTGACTGTCGTCAGGGCAGAGAATCTAGCTCGCGCGATGCGTGGCTTGACAATGGGGACGTACGCACTGCACATATCAGCCTCCAGCGGCAACCGAACCGCCCCAGTTTATCGCGGACACAGCCTCGGCTAACAATACCGAATGCTTAGCCCATACGCCGACGTGTACGCGGCGCTGGAGCACCACCGCCCGCGCCAGAGCCGCTGCGCGAGAAGCCGCTGGGTTTGCCGGTTACGCCATCACGATTGCCTGAGCCGCCGCGAGCACTGAAGCCGCCGCCTGCCGGTGCTGGGCGACGATCACCTGAGAATCCACCGCCACCCACACCCGCGCCACCGCTGCGTCCGTCCGATGGTTCCCGGCGATCACCCCAGCGTGCGCGTGGTGCGCCCGAGCCTGCGCCGCCTTCGTTGCTGCGCCCGTAGCCGCCGCCGTGGTCGCCGCCGCCACCGGTGCCGCCCCGGTTGTAGCCACCACCACCGCCTGCGTAGCCGGAACTCGCACCGCCGCTGTTGCGGTCGTAACCGCCACCGCCACCGCCAGCACCGCCGTAGCCTGAGCCGCTGGCGGGCGTGTTGCCGCCGTAGCCGCTACGGCTGCGCGGTGGGCCAGCGGCTGCCCCTGCGCCTGAGTTGCCAAATCTTGAACCGCCGCCAGCGTTGCCACCCCCGGCGTAACCACCCCGACCGCCAGCACCACCTCGCGAAGCGCCGTCCCCGTAAGGCGCACGTCCACGCGGTGCCGTCGCAGCGAACCCATCTTTCTCTTCACGACGGCGAGTGCCCAGCGCTTCTTCACCACCAGCGCGCGCAGCACCTCGGCGGTCCTTCGGAGCCCAGCCTTCACGACGCGGCGCAGGCGGGATTTCGCCGTAGCGGCGACGCTCACCGGGAGGTAATGCGGAGGCTGAACGCGCGCCGGTTGGGGCGGCTGAACGCACGCCCAGTGGGGCTTCGGCATTCGCCCATTCAGCGGGAAGTTTGGTACGTGGCCCGCGGCCTGATTTGCTGGCCTTGACGCTCGCCGCATCCTGCTGTGCATCATCGTCAGCACCCGCTTCACCGGCGGCATTGCGCCAGAGTACGAGCAACTTGCCGAGATGCTGAACGCTTTCGCAGCCCATCTTCTCGCAAATTTCGTTGAGAAATCCGACACGAATTTCGCGCTCGTCAGACATGACACGAACCTTGATCAGCGCATGGGCCGTGAGCGCGAGGTCAATCTCGTGCAGCACGGCGGGTGTGAGTCCGTGTTGACCGACCATCACCACCGGATCGAGATGATGCGCAGCAGCGCGCAGTGCGCGACGGGCGCTGGCGGACAGAGTGGAGGTGGCAGTCATCTTGGAGTTTCTGGTGCTTCAGGGAATATTCCTCTAATTATCTCGCGTTAGGGGCAGTGCAGGCGGGAGCGAATGGCCTAAACGTCGATAATTCAGGCCCTTTTGTGCATTGACGCACCGCGCCTGTTCAACTCACGCCATGCTCAACCCTTCCGCCAAACGCCATAAATCGAACAAAGACTGGATGCAGGAGCACGTCAACGACCCCTACGTTCAGAAGGCGAAACACGAGGGCTACCGTTCGCGGGCGGCGTACAAACTGATCGAGATCGACAACAAGGACAAGCTGATCAAGCCAGGCTACGTGATCGTGGATCTCGGCTCAGCGCCCGGTAGCTGGTGTCAGGTCGCTGCCCGCAAAATAGGCAACACAGGTCGCATCATCGCGATTGATCTGTTGGAGATGCAGGGCATGGGGCACGTCGAATTTATTCTGGGCGATTTCAGCGAGGCGGGGCCGCTCGCGCAGATTGAGGCGATGCTGGCGGGCGCGAAGGTGGACTTGGTGATGAGCGACATGCTGCCGAACATGAGTGGCGTGCCGACCATTGATTCGGCTCGGGCGATTTATCTGTGCGAGCTGGCGGCGGAGTTTGCGCTTGCTCACTTGAAGCCAGACGGCAAATTCCTGACCAAGGCGTATCAGGGGCCGGGTTACGAGGAGTTTTTTCAGCACCTCAAAAAGCAGTTCAAAACCGTGGCTAGCCGCAAGCCCGAAGCGTCGCGTGATCGCAGCGCGGAGCTTTTTTTACTGGCTTCCGGATTGAAGTAATCGGCGCGTTTTCGACGAACATCGGAGATTCAGCTTTTTGATGAAACGTCGCATGCATGGGGGCTATATCGGCAAAAGTTATAAAGTCGATAAATGGCCAAAATAGCCACTAGCCCCCTACGTAAAGCCGTTTCACGCTAGAGCCATACCTCACAATATCGAGTTTCAATCGCGCCGAGGCGAATATTTGTTACGTCAACTTGACCGATACTCCAACCCACAACAGCCAATAGGAATCCTGATTAGTTACATGTCTCAGGTAAAAAGTTGTCATTCTGAGCAGCGCGAAGGATCAGTATGGCAGCAGATGCGATCACTACGAGCTTTTGCGTATGCCACCGGATGTTTCGCTTCGCTCAAAATGACAGCGTGGGTTACAGGGCATCTATCTGAGGCACGTATCTAATCAGGTTCCTGATTGATTGCAACAGGAAGCGTCGGCGTATCTTTTCGCTAACAACTTAGCGCTGAAATCGCCATTTATCTTGGGCTGAAGCGCGTTTTGGCCATTAGTCGATAAACGCCATTAAAAGACGCCATCCCAAGCGGGGTCTGGCAGTCAGCGAAAAGCTATAACGACATCGCGGCCCGCGTTTTTCTCTGCGGGAATGTCACGATACACGCCCAAAAACTCGTGCTTATCAGTTCAGAAAGAATAATCTGACCTTGCGATGTGATGTTCTACTTTTACAAAAGTGAATTATAATAATGCTGTCAGCATATTTATAGGTAGCACTTATGCGTAAAGACCTTGTATCCGGGCGACGTGTGATCGAGCACAACGGCGGTGAGTTAAACCTGCAGCATTGCGCGTTTCACCGAACACCGATTGCCCGTGAACACCCGTTCGGGTGTTGCCTGAACCTCGCACCGAGATGCTTATGATGCCGCAACTAGACGATGTGTTTTCAAGTGTGGCCGTCGCCGCCTCGCGCGACGAGCTTCTGAAAGGCGTCACGCGCATCGCCGCTTCCGTTGGCTATGACGATGTCGCAGTTGCCTACATGCAACGACCCTTCTCGGGGGCGACGCCGACATCGATGACGACCTATCCGACGGCCTGGCTTGAGGAGTGCACACGTTTGCCTACCGCGCAAATCGTGATCGATCCGATCCTCCAACATCTGAGTACGCAAGTGCATCCAATGGTGTGGAGTGAGGCCACCTACGATTCTGCAAAGATTGCTGGCTTGTATGAGGCCTTTGCCGCCTACGGATTGGGCTCCGGTATGACCGTGAGCGTGCGCGGGCCAACCGGAGATTCGGCATGTGTTGGCTTCACCTGCGCAGCAAGGAAGACGCCCTCGATGAGTCAACTGCTCTCTGAACTCGGCACATTGCAACTGACGGCGGCGGCCGCCTACAACGCACTCGTGAGGATTGTCACCCAGTCGGGACCAATCCAGACGCATGAGGCGGTGCCCGCCAAAAAGCTCACCCAACGCGAGCTTGAACTGTTGCGCTGGAGTCGCTGCGGCAAGACCGCTTGGGAGAGCAGCACGATCCTGGGTATCAGCCAGGCAACGGCGCAGTTTCACCTAAAAAACGCCATTGGCAAATTAGGCGTCGCATCGAAACAACAAGCGGTACTGCGGGCGCTTGAACTGCACCTGATCAACTAGCGTTGCCCTAGAACCGCGTCGTCGCACGGCCCTGATCCAGCTCCGGGAAGGTGTTATCCCGATGCTGCGACAAAGCGCCCGCATTGAGCGCTTGGCACCGTTCTGTCGCGCGAAATATTTCGCGCGCAATCGCGACTTATTTTCGCCAAACCTATCAACTTTGATAGTTACTTCAAACGCTGTTTTTCGCGAACATCTCCGCTGTCATTTCGACACTCAATCAAGGAGATATTCATGGATCAGTCAATCACTCTGCTCGTAGCCGCCGTCGATGCCAACGACATCCGCGAGCTGTCATTCGCCGAGACGCTTCTCATAGGCGGTGCTGGCGGCTTCGAAGAGTTTCCCGTCATCCCGCGCTAGGCAGCGGCTAGCCCGCTGACGCTTGATGCGTCGCTGACGCGGTGTCCACGACCGGTGTCACCCAGGGTGCGGTCGTCGCCGTGAGCGGCACGGGTTCTGACGCGCGCGTCGAGGCACTGCTCGCGCGCGATTGAATCCGTGGCTATTTCGCGAGCGTGAGCGACTTCGCGAGCAACGACCACACCGCGCGTGCATCAGTCGCGTATTTTTGCTCCGCGCCGAGCCGGACTTCGAGCAGTCCCTGCGGCAAGTAAGCCGCAAACGTCGTCTCGATGGACTCAACGCCTGACAAGCCTTTTTTCGCGTCAGGCACACCGATCATCGCGAAGCCTGTGCCCTTGATGTCGCCGAGCGTGTTTACCTCCACCGATCCGCTTTCACCGGTCATCGTGGCAGTCAGCGCGTCCTTACGTGCTCTCACCACAGCGGCAGCAGTCTCGGCTTTGTCTTTCGGCGCGCGCAGGCTGACCATCAGATTCAGCCCGCTCGGGCGGTTTTTGTGTTTGAAATTGACAGCGAACCGCGTCATCGTGTTTTCGATCACCACAGGCTCAAGAAATTCCGGATACTGCATCGAGAGTAGGGGGCCGCTGAACCGCGGCTCAGTGCCCGTCGGCGCACGACCGCGGTTGTCGTCGGCCACCTGTGATGGCGGTGAAGCAGCGGCGGGACTCGTCGGTTCGGGGGCTGAATTGGTTGCAGTGACCGCAACAGGCGCGATGCTCGGCAGCTTGAGCGAGCGTTGCAATGCATCGGAAAGCGAATCGATGGCTGGAGTTCGCACCGCAACCACTTCAAGAAATTCCCAAATTTCCTCGTCGTGAAGCACCTGTGCAAAACGCACTGCGGGCGACTTGGGAACGCCATTGCCGGGCATCGCGGAAGCGAGCGCTGAATAGCTGCCATACACCGAAAACGGTGTGATCTTGTCGTTGGCCGTGCTCTGGGCAATGCTGTTTACCGCCAGCTCGTGAATTTCACTGAAGTACAGCATTTTGCGCGCCATCGTATCGCCACGCGCCATGTTCGCCGCGAGCGGCTTCCTCGTGATCCACAGCTCAAACTGCTGCCCGTCCAGCTTGCACACCAGCGCCCCCTCGGCGATCTGGCAGGCCGCAGGTGCATCCAGCGTCGCGCCCTTGATGGTGACTGGTGTAGCGTCGAGCGCGGTACTGACGCACGCCGTTGCGACGGAAAACAAGGCAAAGCGTCGCGTGTAATCCATCGGTAGCGGTCTCTGTGCAATGTGGAGAAGTGCAAAGCGTAGCGCAAGGTTCGCTTTTGGTGGGATGTACGGCAAACGAATATCGCTGCGGGGGCTGTCGGACGCTGCGCGATGCGCAGTCATTTCGCTCAACGGGACGCACCGAGGTTAGCTGCACGACCCGATTCGCGGCTACGTCAACATCAATCGAACGGTCGCCATACCGGGTTCAAAAGAGCAGGTTGCGCCGGAAAATAGGTCAACAACTCTGCGTTGAAACATCGATAAAATAAGGGATACAAGCAATATTTAAACATTGTCGAGTTTATCGAAAAATTAAATGCAGCCCCCGTGCAGATTGGCCTTTAATGGAAAGTTGTTCTGCTGTTTTGACCTATGATCGCTTATTCGACGCACAGGACGCCCGTTATCTCGGTGATCGGCGTATGGTTGTCGCGACACGGCGGCGGCGCGGTTCACCAGTGGCTCCGCTACGTCGCCCTCGCTGTGATCGCTCGGCGCGTCGTGTGGGGCTTTGGTGCCCGCCCTGCGTCACGATTCGCGCGATTTGCTGAGTTCGTTCGAGCCTGCGGCAACGAGCGCGCTAAAGCCGATACGTTTTTTTCTCTGGACGACCGCTGCACACGGCTTGACGCTGAATTGCGTAGCGAATCAACCGTTGGGTAAATTGATTGCTTGCCGATCTCTAGCACGTTGCTACGGCATCGGTTGGCATAGCAGCCAGCGAAGGCGACCGTAGCCTCTCCGCGCTACATTGAATCGTCGACGTCCGAGGCTCATACGCGGCGTTGTCCGACATTTATTCGCCCAGCGAGAAAGTAATATTTTCAGCATTGACTAGACACGTCCAGGTTCTTTCGGTTGGGCGAATTGGAGTTGACTATGTATCAAACTCTCATTGAATATTCTGGTTCACATGTTGGCGGCAGAGACGCGCGCAACCACAGCCGTAAGCGGGGGCTCGCCCCGCAATGGCAGCGCTTAGCCGCTTTAGTCTGCGCCATAGTTGCCACCGGCGCGGTTGCCGTGGAATCAAATGTTGAAATATCAGAAGGGCGAAACCCACTGCTACGCACTTACATGGCGAGGCAGGCAGAAAAACTGGCTTCTGCTGCTGCCGCCGGTAACCAGATGGCGATGATTGAGCCTGTGTCTGGGCTTCCCGAAGCACCATTTTTCACGGCGAGTGAATCTACGCAATGCCGCGAAAAAGCGAACCGCTTTTGCCGCGATTTCGCACATTCGGAATTTCGGGTCACTTCGCTTCGGTTTATGGTGCCGGAAGTCGCCGGGTTGTCGCCAAAGAGCCTGACTATCCGCCGCAATAGCGTTGTTGCCAACTACACGTTCCGCTGAAGTCGCACGTTAAACACAGCTCAGGCGGCAACCCGATTTGAGCCTGCGACGGACGTCGGCTCCGGATCGCGCGCGGGCAGGAAGAACACTGCCAGCGTCATCAGCGAGGCGATGACTGCCATCGTCAACAAGAGCGCAGTGAAGCCGCTGGCCTTCACCAACGGGCCGAGAATCCATACGGCGACCGACGAAATGCCGAAACTCACCGCAAGGCGCAACCCCGCGACACGCGAGCGCATGCTGTCGTCGACGAAACGCGCAATGATGGCGTCAGTGAACGGAATCGCGCCGAACACAAAAGTCATGTAGGCGATGGCGAACACGTAAAACATCCAGCCGCTGGCGTTCGCTGCGAGGACAAAGCATACGACCTGCGCCGCCACAATGGGCAAGAAAATCCGCTTCAGTGGAAAACGATCAATCAACTGTCCGACGATCACTTGCGCGATGGAGGCGATGGCGTAGACACCCGCGAGCAGCAGACCTAACTGTGCGGGATCGCTGGCAAGCGACGACACGCGCTCGCGTAGCAATTCACCGTTGCCGTTGGTCGTGAAGTTGAAAATGAGACTACCCAGCGTCGTCGTGCAGGTGAGCACGGCAAACACGCGCACCGCAGTGGCACGATCCAGCTGCAGTGGCGTGGCGCTCTTTCTCTTCGCGGGAGATGCGGTTTCTTGCGGCACTTTCATCGCGAAATAAACACCGAGTACAAGTGCAAAAATTCCCGGCACCACGAAGGCGGCGCGCCAGCCCACGTGCTTCACCAAAAAGCCCGTCAGCAACGCGGCCACAGCGATGCCCAGATTGCCCGCGAGCCCGTTGACGCCGATCACCGCGCCCGCCTTCGGCGCGCCCTGCAACAACATCGGAATACCCACCGGATGATAGATCGCCGAGAAGGCACCCATTAACGTCAGCGCGATGCCGATCTGCATCGGCGATTGCGTCAACGCCACCAGAATCAACGACACGCCGATCCCGAAGAAGTACACCAGCATCATCGCGCGCCGCCCCCACAGGTCGCCGTAGCGGCCCGCTGGCAACGAAGCGATGCCAAACATCACGAAAGCTCCGGTCGCGTAGGGCATCAAGTCTTCCCAGCGCGCTACGCCGAAGTCAAGCGCGATGGCGCTCACAGCGGTGGCAAAAATTAGCAATGCCAGATGATCGAGGGCGTGGGCGAAATAAAGTAGGAGTCGTGTCGTCATCACTCAAGGTCGCCTCTAATAATTCATTTGTGGGGCGCATTGCGTTGTCGCGCGGTGCTCGCAATCCTCACGTACCAAGGAGTACGCTGCGGTTGCTGCGCTCCGCGCTCCTAGCACTGCATCCCCAAAAATGAATTATTAGAGGTGCCCTCAAGCATATTGCATGGCCGTCTATCGAAACCGGTGTCGATTCATTTACTGCTTCAAAGGCAATGCCGACGGCAGCGGTACAGAATCAACGTCCGCCAGTCGCTGCTGCAATGGCCACAAGGCAGCGTCAAGCTTGATCGCCAGCAATAGACGTGCACGGGCACCAGCGGCGTTGCCTTGGCGCAGCAGCAGTTCGCCCTGCGCCGCCTGCGCCGCGCCCAGTTGCGGATGCCACAGCGCGAGGCTACCGATGCTTTGCGCATGCGGCGCGGGGCCTTGCACGCGCATGCCGAGGCGCGCAATGTAGGCCTGCCCGGTGGGCTCGGTGAGCGCAATGCCGGAATTCACCAGTGCTTTTTGCGCAGCGGGCACATCGTCGTTGAGCAGATGCAGCTCGGCGAGTTCGCGGGCAAAGGCCTTTTCGTTCGGCCAGTCGGCCAGCGTGCTGATCGCGGCGGCGGGGCCATCGTTTATAAGTCGTGCCATCGCCAGGGCACGGCGATTGCCCTCAGTGGACGAGGCTTCGATTGCCAGCTCAATCACGCGCGCCCGCTTGCCCTGACGATGTGCGAGCTCAAGCAATGGGTCGCGATCTGCCGCAGTCAAATTGTGTGACGCGCCCACATGGACGGCAGCCGTATCGGCGGCGGCGAGATCACCCTCGGCCAGCGCCAACCGCAGTTGCGCAAGGTAGGTCGCATGTGCTGCCGGGGCGATGCGCTGCATCTGCTTGACGGCGGTGCGGGATGAGCCGAATTCGCGACGCGCCAATGTGGTTTGCACGCGCTCTGCGTGGCTCTCCAGCAGCGCCAAAGCCTGCACCGACAGATCGGCCTCAGTTTTCGCTGCGCTGACTTGAGTCTCGGCTAACGACTGCGCAATCTCCGTGAATTTCGGCAGCAACGCGAGCCCGAGGCAGGCAAGCGCGGGGAAGAAGAGCGCGATGTAGGTGCTGCCGCCATGCACGGTTACGGCGATCTTTGGTACCGCGAGCACAAACAAAGCGCCGACGACGGCCCACAGTGTCGCGACCAGCGCGCCACCAGACCATTGCCGCGACTGCGCGGGCGCGGGCCACCATTGATGCATCGCCAACATACCGAGCGCGAGACCGGGCAAACCGCCCGCACCCGCCGCTACGTTTGCCAGCGCGCGTGTCGGGTCGGCCAGCGGCGACAACAACGCGGGCGCAGCAAGTAGTCCCTGCGACATCGCAGTGATCAGCAACACAGGCACTGCCGCCAGCCCCGCGCCGATTCGGTTGACTGGCAGCGCGCGTGAAGGTGGCAGGTGTGTTAATCCCAGAAGGATCGCAGGAATCAGCGCCACCGCAGCGACCAACGGGGCAAGCACCACGCAAACACCCGCAGCGACCAGCGCTAGCGACCACTGCTGCGTACGGGTCAACGAGAGTGGGCGTGGCGGGGCCATCAACAACAGCGCGATCACAGCGGCGATTCCGGCCCCGATGGGCACTGACCATCCCGGCCAGCGATTGGCGAGCACGGTGGCGGCAACGGTGACCAGCGTGAGTGCAATTGCGACCGTCTTGAGCGCAGCCGCGCGCTCCGCCGGGACGCGTCGAAAAATCAACGCAGTGATGGCAACGCTCGCCGCGCAAATGAGCGCCAGCCACAGCGCGAGCGGCAGCAGTCGATTCGCAGATTCGTTAGGCGTGAGGATGTTGCCGTCGGCGCCGAACCATGCCATCGACAGCAGACGCATCGCGCCGAGCGGGTT
Source organism: Burkholderiales bacterium (assembly GCA_043757535.1). Classification (GTDB taxonomy): domain Bacteria; phylum Pseudomonadota; class Gammaproteobacteria; order Burkholderiales; family Casimicrobiaceae; genus Casimicrobium. The sequence continues at coordinate 15,246 of JAYVPF010000312.1, read as the reverse complement.
CGCAGGTATCAGCTCGACGTACGTCACGACGGCACCTGTCCGGGCTTCCGCCGCACCTGCCTTCTCCAGTCCGAGCGCGATTTGTGTCACATTTTCACGCCAGCGCGGGTGGCCGGAGAGCAGGACGACTGTTGTTTGCGCGTCGGCGCTGGCAGTAAGCGCGGCGCTGGCGTTAGCAGGGCGACTGAGATTTTGTGTGGACAACCAACCGAGCGACAGCCGCGTGTTGCCGGTCACTTCGTCAGTGCCCAGACTCACGGCCAGCACGTCTCTCGCGGCGATATTCAGGCCGCGAACTTGAGCTACGGCCGCGTTTCCCGATGCGTCAAACTTGATCGGGGCGGTCGCGCTGTCGCCCATCCGTTGCGCGTTGATGGCGGGCGTGAGGATGAGCTTGTTGGCATCATCGCTCGCGCCGCCCGTACCCAATCCGCCCAGCAGTGTGATTTGGGCGACCAGCGCGACCAGCATCACGGCGGCGACAACGCCTGCCGCCAGGAGCGATATTGCGCGCGATTTCATCGGCGACGTCTCATCGTATTCGAAGGTGAGCAGAGCGGGGCCGGGTCATCGATAATCATGCAGGGGCAAAAATTCAACATTGCCCCAATTTTCGCATTACCGGTGAAATGGCCATGGGCACAGCGCTAAACGACGACTATCCGCAAATTCCCAGCCGCCGTCGCGCGCTTCAGGCCGCAGTCAGCATCGGTGCGCTGCCGCTCACGGCGGCGATTCCGGTCGCGCACGCCGCGACGCTTGCTTTCGCGCCCGCCTGCTTTGACGTACAAGGGGACCGCGCGTTGATCTGGCTGTGCGCGAACGAAGCGGCGAATCTGCATGTGCGTTGGGGCATCGCGCCGGATGCGCTCACCCACAAGAGCATCGTTCGCGCGCTCAACGCCACCAGCGATTTCACGGGCCATGTTGTTCTCAGCGGGTTGCCGCAGGGCGCGACGGTGCATTACCGCGTGTTTGCGAGCGACACCGCAGCATCCGAATTGTGTCGTTTCAACACGCCTCGTAAAGTAGGGGAAAGTTTTTCTGTCGCGTTTTCGGGTGACATGCAGGAAACGTACAAACCATTCCGCATTTTTGACGTGATCGAGGCTGCGAAGCCGGACTTTTTCGTTCATCTCGGCGATACCGTTTACGCCGATTCACCGAAGCGCGATTTCACGGCAACGCAGCGTCATTACCGCAGCAAACACGCTCGTATACGGTCAGATCGAGCGCTGCAAGCCTTCATGTCACAGCGCGCGAATTTTGTGATCTGGGACGATCACGAAATTGAAAACGATGCGCATGGCGGACTACCACAATTGCCCGTTGCCGAAGCCGTGTTTCGCGAGTATTGGCCGTGTGCAAGTGTTGAGGCGACGGGGCTTTATCGTGCGATGGCTTTGTCGCCAGCGGTTGATTTGATCATCGTCGACACCCGCCGCTTTCGCAGCGTGCAGGGCATGTCCGATGGTCCGGAAAAAACGATGCTCGGCACGCAGCAGAAAAAGTGGTTTCTCGACACGCTGAAGCATTCAAAAGCCACCTTCAAAATTGTCGCCACCTCAGTGCCTTTTCACGGTGGCAGCCAAGACGCTTGGGGCAATTACAAAACGGAACGGGAAGAGGTGGTCGCGTTCATCAAGCGCGAAAAAATCAACAATGTCGTGATGATCTCTGCTGACTATCACTTCGCCCGCGACTGGTCTAGCCGCCGCACCGGAATCCACGAATTTATGGCCGGACCGCTGGCCTCTTTCCTCACCTTCGAGCGCAATCCCGAAGCGCGCCAACGCCACAGCAACGGCCCGCATTTCGTGTTCGGCGATGACTTTAATTTTGGGTTGATCGCCTACGACGCAACGCGGAACAGTTTGCGTGTCAGCTACCAGGACAGCAGAGGCAAAACGCTGTTTGAGACGCTGATTTCTGCGGTGTAATTTTCAATGCGATGACGCTAACGCTTTTTCGTTAAAACCATGTAACACGGAGGCTTGCGGTTGTTTTAAGACTAAGTCGACTTTAGCTAGTTTTCGCAGTAAGCCCTAATCCAGTCTAGCTTCTGACGAAAAGCTGATTCAGCTTTGATCCATCAAATCACGCGTCCAAGTCACGGCATTTGCGGGATGGCTTTAAGCCCAGAGCTTCGTGCGCGACAGTCGTTTTGCGTTCGCCACCGCGCGCTGATGCACCGGAGCCATGCCTTTGCCGAGCACGCCGAGTGCTGCGTTTTGAATCTGCGCGCTCATTCCACTCATCGACATTTTTGCAGTCTTTGACGGCGACCAGAATGCACGAAAAAAAGACATCGATAGCGCCTGATTCGCGCGCATAGATTGCGCCGCCATCGCCTGCCACGATTCAAGAAATGCGGCTGATTTTTCGCTCGTCATCAAGTCAAATTCTTCGCGATCCCGCTCGGATAATGACTGACCTGCGAGCGCGATGCGCGTTAAACGATGCGCCACGACTTGCGGCACCGCCTTCGTTAGTTCCGCGGCTTGAGCAGCCAGCAATTTGCTACTGCGAGTCTGTCGATAAAACATGGGAGTTCCGGTTTGAGGAGGGATGGGGGACGGGGCGCATCATTCGAGCGCTTGATTGATCGCGTACGAAGAGAGCTTAAGCCAGTGCGACACGCAACGCTGTAGGACGGATGCCCGAAAGCTGATTTGCCGTTGGTCGCCAGTCGATGGAGGTGGCCTAACCCCAATACCGGTCACTTAACGGTAGGCGCGACCCCGGTCGCGCGTGGCCACCGTGGAGCGCGACCGGGGTCGCGCCTACAAAATCAACGAATCGGCGCTTAAGTGACCGGTATTAGGCCTAACCCCGGTGCGTTCCATCCGCCATAGTGCTCTGGTCAGAATCCGATGCTGCGCGCAAACTTCACGTCTGGCTTCACTTTGTGCTCCTGTTCTAACTGCGCAAGAAATTCTTCGGGCGTGATTGTTTCATCGAGCAGTGTGATCTGACGTTTGACAGCTGCGAAATCACCAGGGGTGAGTATGTGCAGTTTGTTCAGCCGCTCGCAAAAGCCGCTTGTGAGATTGGCTTGGTTTCCCTCAAGCGCTTCAGTCACAAACATCTTCTCGCGCTGTCCACGCGTAAGTGGTTTGAACTGGATTTTGAAAGTAAACCGACGCAGCGCCGCCTCGTCGATACGATCAAACAGGTTGGTTGTGCAGATGAACACGCCCTTGAAGCGCTCCATGCCTTGCAGCATTTCATTGACTTCGGTGACTTCGTAGCTGCGTTGCGCCAGCGCACGGTTTTGCAGAAACGAATCCGCTTCATCGAGCAGCAGCACGGCCTTTTCCTGTTCGGCTTCCTTGAACATCGCCGCCATGTTTTGCTCGGTATCACCAACGTATTTGCTCATCAAATCGCTCGCTTTTTTGATGATGAGCGGGCGCTCGATTGATTTTGCGATGTGTTCGCCGAGCGCGGTTTTGCCGGTGCCGGGCAGGCCAAAGAAACAAAGCGATCCGTTGCCCTTGTTTTTCAACGCATTGACGATTTTTTCAATCGGGTGACGGGTTTCGATATTCAAGAGCGACAGATCGTAAGTTGTAACGAGTGGGCGATATTGCGATTTATCGGCTTCTTCTTTGTTACCGAGCGCTTCATCGCTGCGATCCAGTTGCTTGAGCATCAGCGCTTCAACGCTTGCTTCAATGTCGCCTTCAACACGCCCATGCGTTAGCTGCGCAAAGCGAGCGGCGGCGTGGATTTGGGCGGGCGTGAGCGTCCGTCGCGTTGCCAGTTTTTCGACAAATTCATCACTCACGTCGAGCCCGGCAAGGTGCTTCTTGGTGATGTTCGCACGTACGTTTTGTGGCGGATTTTTCAGTTCGAGATGAAACTGGAAACGACGGCGATACGCCGGATCGATCTGGTTGATGGAATTTGAAATCCAGATCGTTGGCACCGGATTGTTCTCCAGCGTTTGATTGACCCAGGCTTTGCCGTTCACGCTGCCGCGATGCTGCTCATCGGAGAGAAATAGGTTGAGCATTTCCGACGGATTGCTCGGGAACACATCTTCCACTTCATCGAACAGAAGCGCGGTGTTATCGCGCCCTTTGAGGAACGATTGCGACACTTGCAACGAGCGATAACGCTCCTTACCGGAAAGACTCTGGCCATCTCGATCAAAGCATTCCACTTCGTAGAGCTCAGCGCCCGACAGCGCCGTGATGACCTTCGCGAATTCAGTCTTCCCCGTGCCCGGCGCGCCGTAGATCAGAACGTTGACGCCTTTCTCTTTACGCTCAGTCGCGCTCTTGAGCAGCGCGGCGAGGTAGCGCGCGTCCGCCTCCACATGCGGGTAATCGGCAATTGAGAGTTCGGAGGCTTTGGCCGGTTTGGTGAACGCGGCCATCATCGCGCTTTCGGACTCGTAGGCTTCGAGTAAGATCGGCAACAGGCGATCCGACAAACGCATCAAATCACCGAGATCGGTGATGTTGTGTTCTGCAATCGGCGTGTCGATCAGTGCGAGCGATTCAAGGCGTCCACCGGGTTTCAACGCCATTGCGATATCGTTCGGCGACACCTTCGCAACCTCGCCCAGCATCGCATGCGCTTCACCTGCACTGGCGGCTTTGCAATCGACCAGCACCGGGCGCAAGTCACGCGTGCATTTGGCGAGCGCTGCGCATTGAATGAGCGTGCGCTCGGCCGCCGTAAGTGACAGCACTTTCGCCAGCATGCCAATGTTTTCGCTCAACCGCACAGGTGTGTCGCGCGTCAGCTTTTCGAGCGAATCAACGGTGCCCTGAAACAGCGCCAGCAAATCCTTAGCGTTCTGTTTGCAGAATTCGTCGAGATAGTAGAAGAGGGTGGCGTCGTCGTAAGTGCCGTTCCATACGCCGTGCCGCGCGATGAATTCGTCCGGAGAGAGCTTGCCAACACCAGCCCATGCGGGCATTTCAGCGCAGCGATGACTCAGGAAATGTTGCACTTTTTGCGCGATGGAAACCGGCCACACCAGATGCCGCGCGGAGAGTGTCATCACGTCGTTAATGTCGCGGCGCAGGTTGAATTTTGGGCCGAGCGACAGGATGAGTTTGAGTGCGAATAATGAAGACAGTCGGTCGATCGGCGCGACAAGGCGCGAGTGCGGCGACGAAATCATCAGGGCGCTATCGGTCAGCTCAGACATGGAATTCCCCTCGCGATGGATGCGTCAGCGCGGGCCGCGCGTTCGTCCACTTCTGCACACTGTAACGCAGTGGTCGCGGCTTCGGTGGACAGCGAGGCTTACAATCCGCCGGCACCCTAAAAACACACTCTTTTATGCAACGCTTTGCTTCACTCGTACTGATTATTGCTTGTGTTTTTTCGACAAACCAAGTGTTGGCCGAATACCCGGATCGCCCGATCAAATTAATCGTCCCGTTCGCGGCGGGCGCAGGCACCGATGCGGTAGCGCGTTTCACAGCGCAAAAGCTTGAAGAACAATTGAAGCAACCTGTGGTTGTAGAAAATCGTATCGGTGCCAGTGGCGCAATCGGCACGCAGGCGGTCGCCAACGCCGCGCCGGACGGCTACACCTTGTTGTTCGTAGCCTCACCGTTCACCACCGTTGCCGCCGCGACCCCTGCCGCTGCGAATTACGACCCGCTGAAACAATTTGTCCCGATAGCGCTGATCGCGGCAGGCCCGCTGGTCTGGATCGCGAACGCGCAGGCGCCGTTCACTAGCATGCGCGAAATGATCACCTACGCCAAGTCGAACCCCGGCAAACTGGCTTACGGCAGCGCAGGCACCGGCGGAGTCAATCATCTGGCGCTTGAATTGTTCAAGATCAAAACCGGCACCGACATCCTGCACGTGCCGTACAAAGGCATTGCACCCGCTACGACCGATTTGCTGGGCGGCTCCATCATGACACTGACCGGAACGATCCCGGCCGTGCTGCCGCATGTCAAATCGGGCAAAGCGCGCGCATTGGCGGTCACTGGTGCCAAGCGCTCACCTTTGCTGCCAGACGTGCCGACGATGAAGGAAGCAGGCGCTAACGGCACGGAGGTTTATAACTATTGGGGACTGGTCGCACCGGTGGGTACTTCGTCAGCAATCGTGTACAAGTTAAATGCGGAAGTGCAGAAATATCTTGCGCAAAAAGACGTACAGGAGCGGCTGGCGTCCGACGGTGTGGACTTAACGCCCGGCGGCCCGGAGCGCTTGGCTGCCTTTATCGCGAACGACTACCACGGCTGGAAGAAGCTTGTTACGGATGCGAAGTTGAAGCTGGAGTAGATACCGTTTGTAACGCAGCTCTCAGCAGCTGCTAACGTAGGGCGGGCACTGCCCGGTTTGTAGGCTCCACGAAGCGCAAGAAAAAGTGGCTAGCGCCTGAGTTACGAGGCGGGCTGTCCCCGCCCTACGCCGCTACGTCAACGCGCTCGCCGCATGCTCCTTGAGCGCCACTAACGGAATGATGTCCAGCGCTTTTTCATGCGTCGCCTCAAGCGCCACTTGCGGCGCGCAACCGACGCCGTAGGCCTCAAGCCAGCGCGCGGCGCACAAGCACCAGCGATCACCGGGTTTTAATCCCGGAAATCCCCACATCGGAGCAGGTGTCGACAAGTCATTGCCGCGCGCTTTGCTGAAGTTGAGAAATTCCGCCGTCACGATGGTGCAGACGGTGTGTGAACCGGTGTCGTCCGGGCCGGTTTCGCAACAGCCTGTGCGCGTGAAGCCGGTCAGCGGATCGTGGCTGCAATCCTGAATCGGCGATCCGAGTACGTTTAAGCCGCGAAAAGACATGCTCGATCACCTATAAAAACAGTGTGTTCGAGATTGTAGGGCGCGGCAACGTTGCCGCGCCAATCAGTCCGACCGGACGGCTACTCCGAGCTTACTTGGCTGAACCCTCTTCGCGGCGGAAGGACCTACTGTTGTCGGTCATTGCAGCTTTTTTCGCCGATGCAGATTGCGCGGTGTCGGTCGTTTTTGACATACGCGTGTCCGTAGGCGTGGCCATGGTGGCGACCGTGCCGCGCGTCGCGGCGTCGTACAGACCAAAGTTGTTTTCGTGTGGAACGTAAGTCGCAGCGAAAGCGGTGGGCAAGGTGGCTGCAGAAATTACAACGGCAGCGGCGATAGCAGAGAAGCGGATAGTTGATTTCATAGATAACTCCAGGAGGATTAATGAGTGGCATCTACTTGTCGTGATGCTCATGACAAACCTTACGCAGACAGTGCGCAATTTGGTTTTTGTCTCGACGTTCAAATAATGTCTACGCCGCCCGGAAGCGGCTCGCAGTCTTTCCCATCGTTCGCTTGAGTAAACGATAAACATCTCCGTCAAACGGCAAACGTATACCGCCGGATACGGCGCACCATCGATCAAACATCAGCACGTCGCAGCGATCATTGGGGACGTCGCGTTCCTCGAATACGGCCTCACCTGCAAACGGCCACGCAGGCATTGCGAGCGGGGCCAACGCAGCTCGCAGCCGAACACGGTGCTGCAACGCCGTTTCCGTGCCGTCGCACGCGCCGTGGCAGCGCCCCACCTGCCGTGCGAAGCACGGCTCGGTGTCACTACGCGGCTTCGAAAACCCTAGCGCGTGATCACACAATTGATGTTCGCGAGCCGCAAACATCAGCCATTTTTTTGCTGATACTTTGTCGCTGAACGGGCCGTAGAGATCAGCGCGCAAGTCGATGATTTGCACAGCGCTTAACCACTCAAGCGGCGCATTCGATTCGTCATCACGTAATCGATAGAAACCTAATTTTTCACGTCGCCGCAAATTGACGTTGTGCAAAGGCATACGCTCCTTCACGAGTTGAGCCTCCAACAGCAGCGCGCTGAATTCACCCGCCGTCTGCAGCCATTCAATGCGCGTCAACTCCTGAGACAGCCGAATGTCATTCGGTGTCATGTGATCTCTGGAAAAGTGCGCGCGAATGCGCTCGCGCAAATGCTTCGCTTTGCCAATATAGAGCGGCAAATCGTTGATGCCATAGAACAGATATACGCCCGACGAATCAGGAATATTTTTCAGCGCGTCCACGGGTAATCGCGCGGGTAGCGACGGGGTTTTCAATAACGATTTGACGGCAGCCCTAATGGCAGCTGCGCCAACATCATTCGCCGCGACGCTCACGAATGCAACCGTCGCCTCGGTGTCGCCCATCGCGCGATGCCGGTCAAAGCCATGTAGACCGTGACGATGAATCAGCGCATCGAGCCCGTGCCCGTCGGCATCGGGATAAAGCTTTCTGGATAAGCGCACAGTACACAATACATCAGCCGTAAACGCCTCGGTGACGCGGCGAAATTCGTTTTTGATAAAGCCGTAGTCAAAGCGTGCATTGTGCGCAACAAACACAGCGCCTTCGAGCATGCGGCGCACATCATCGCGCACATCGAAAAAATTCGGTGCATCACGCACCATCGCGTTCGTGATGCCAGTCAACGCTTGAATTTCCGCCGGAATCGCAACACCTGGATTGACCAGCGACTGCCAGTGCGTTTGCGAGCCATCAGCATGCGCGCGAATAATCGCGATCTCGGTGACGCGATCAGCGAGCGGTTTGGCACCGGTGGTTTCGACGTCAATAAACGCGAATTCACCGAGCGTCCGCAGTGCGTCGGGAAACAAAAAAGTCATCTGCGGGATGTTAGCGAGCGGCAATGTTTCGCCAATCGCATCCCCTCATTTTTCTACAGCTCAACTCTGCAAGCTATATTTCATAAGGGCTACAAGTCGCTTTATGCATACAGTCGATATTCTGACTATCGCCGCGAACAACGTGCGCGCGCTGGCCGTCACCACCGCGAAGCGCTTTGACGCGTTGCCCAATCTGCCGACGATGGCAGAAGCGGGTTTGCCCACCTACGAAACCAGCACCTCGGGCGACATCGATGCGCCCGCAGGCGCATCGAAAGCCATGGTTGCCAAGCTGAACGCCGAGATGAACAAGACGCTCGCCATGCCCGACATACGCGAAAAACTGCAAGGCGCTGCGCAAGACATGGGTGGCGGCACGCCGCAACCATTCGCCGATTTCATTGATTTGGAAATCACCAAATGGGGCAAGGTCGCGAAAGATGCGGGGATTCAGCCCGAATAGTTGCTGATGGTCGTCAACCCGACGTTCAAGGCGCAAAGCGTCGGCGAATTCATCGCGCTCGCAAAGCAGCAGCCGGCAACGGTCGGCGTTAGTGCCCGGTATGCCGACGATGGCCGAAGCGGGCCAGCCAGGCTACGTTGTGCATCACTGGAACGCACTGTACGGTCCCGCAGGCGCGCCACCTGCCATCATCCGGCGCATCAACGAATTCATGTGCCGTGCAATGGCCACCGAACCCGTGCGCCAACAGGTCGAACAAAATGGCATGGAAGTCGCGCCTTCGTCACCGGAAGAACTTGCCAGGTTTCAACTGAGCGAATTTGATCGTGGGGCAAGACGATGAAGCAGGCGGGAATGCCGCCCGCATGAACAGCGGGCTCAGCGACTTTTAAGGTCGCGCAGACAGCGTAATATCACCAAACCGCGCGCTGGCTTTTTCGCCCGTATTGTCGGTATCGACCATGATTGCGATGCCGGAGATTTTTGTCGGTTCCTCGCCGAACGCACGCTTGTAGTCGTCGTAAATATCTCGCGTAAAACTTTTCCACTTGCCGACCGATTCCGGGTCGGCATCGACCACCAGTTTCTTCACGCGCGCCGTGTAAGGGCTGGTGATGATGTCGCCCAGTTTCGCCTTCTGGGTGAACACATACGCGAGCGCAGCGTGCGGAGGCGTTTCGGCGTACAGCGCGTGCGCAATCGCGTTCTCGGCCTTTTCCCTTAGCGAGGATCGCTGTGGGTCGTTGGCAAACGTAATGTAGATGCGCGCGACGTAGTCGTCGCCCGCTTTCGTCTTTGGATCGCTACTAGGTATCAAGTTTCCAGCGCGCCATTTGAAGCGCAGGATGCTGCTCGCCTGCGCGTCGCCATCAAAGCGGAAAACTAAGGCACCGGCGGACGCGTCGGCCACACCTTCGAGCACCGTGGAGTTCAGCGAATCATCATGGACATAGGCGTATTTTGTATTGTGCTTGACGCCGCGCAACGCCTGAAAATGCCACTCTTTGGGGGCGACTCCGATCGTTTTCGTAGAGAACAACGGAATGGTTGCGGCGCTGGGTGCGCCGTTGCTGGCGGCGAGGAGAAGCGCGGGTGATGTACCCAGTGCAAATGAGCCTACAGCTAAAAAGATCGTCGCAAAATTTGCCATCGGGATATCGCTTCAGGGGCCGTGTTGCCGTCAAAATCGAGATGCTTGCAGACGTTGGCAAAGCGGGTCATCAGGTCGTCGTGATCCGCGCCGCCCATGTGTACAAGCGCATAGCGATATGTGCCCAACCACTTGGTTTCTCGGGCACGCGAGGTGCTATGTTTGATGTCGAGAAACAGTCGCGCATCGGCGTAGGTTTTAGTGAGCCAGAGCTGTTCGTCCTCCGGCGGCGGCTGCTTGATCGCGTCACCGAATTCACGGAAAACGAAGCTCGCAGCGGCACCAAATTTACCTTCGCGATGCGGCCACACGGGCGTTTGCCCTAACGCCAATTCAAGCTCTAATGCCCATAAACTCTTGCCGTCCACGCGTTCATATAAATCCGAAAATTGTCCTGCCATACGCGGGTTAATTTCGATGATGGTGATGCGCTCAGTCTTCGGATCGAAGAAAAGTTCCACGTTGAACAGGCCATGCGTAAAACCAACTGTTTCGACCGCTCGTTTTGCCACCGCTTCGAGCTTTTGAACATGATTTGTAGTTAGCTGCGAGGGATATTCAAAACGCATGAACGCGTTGGTACCGGGATACATCACCGAGTCCACGGTGCCAAGAATAGCTACCGTGCCGTTGTGCGCATACCCATCAACGCAAAACTGCAGCGCGCCATCGACGCAGCCTTCGGCGATAAAACAATCAGCGTCAATCTCACAGTCAATATGTTTGACCGACACGCGCCGAAACGGCCAGGTGAGCCGCTTGATGATGATCTTTTCCCAGACCCGGAATTTCAGGTGTGCGCGCAACGCCGCTTCGTCCTGACAACGCTTCGCCAGCACCGAGAACGCTGCCTTCACTGGCTTCACGAAGATCGGGTAATCAATGGTGATTGCCCTGGTCACGTCCGCGTCATAGCGAAATCCGCAGAACGGCGGAACGTTGTCGGGCATGACGTCACGATGGAGCTGACGGGCCAGATATTTATGCTGAGCGGTAAGCAGACCCCGCAACGGTGTGCCGGGAAGCCTCAGTTTTTCAGCGAACAAACTTGCGGCAAGCGCGCCAAATTGCTCGTGCGTGGAAACGACAGCAGCGATTTTGCGGAATCGGTACTTGCGCCAAAGCTTCTGAACAAAAATCTCAACGTTGAACCACAACAGCCGCACGTTTGAGGGAAACGTGAACAGGTCAAACCCTTCGCGCACGAATTCGTATTCGCTATACGCGACCTCAAGCGGCGCAAGCGCGAGATCGTCGTATTCCTGCGGAAAGAGGACGAGGACAATGGGTTTCATTGTCATGTCAATGGTGGCGGGCCATCGGAGATCAATCAGTTGAAAACACAGCTTACTTCTTGTCGTTCAAATTCCAATCGTATTCAAGGTACGTAATCGCGACCTTTCCGGTTTTGATCTCGGCTTGAGCGGCAGTATCGGTAGACAGTTTGTCGGCGTATTTACCGAGTGTGGCTTCCAGCGATCCGAAGCCTTTGTAGCCCTTGGTGAAATCCTTTTTGTACCAGTCAAAAATCTTGCTGACTTCGAGCGATTTTTTCTCAGCGCTGTAGCGATTGCGTGACTTGTCGGAGAGGAAACGCTGCATACCGTCCTCCAGTTGTGCGTCCACTCTTTCCGCCGTAAACGCTTCATTGCGCAACATCGGGCAGCCGATGGACGCGCAGACCACGCCGACGTGAATACGCGGATCGTTGAACACGCCTTCAGCGCGGATCATGTCGTGCTCAATACCATCGAGCGTCATCTCTTTGCCAAAAAGTTTGAAGAATTTGATGCCCCACGGCTTGCTGAACGTCCCGCCCAAATCACGGATGGATTTCAGGTTTGGGTATTTCGTGAGGATCAGCTCAATCGTGTACGCGTTGTAGGCGTTGATCAGGAAGGCGAGCTGCTGATTTTTATTCCAGCCTTTGTAGGTGGCTTCGGAGACGCCCGATACCGACTCAAGGTAAGCCGTCAAAGCGGCGTGATCGCGCAACACACCAGCGTAGGAAAGTTGCGAGGCGTTGCCGTTTGCGATGTAGGTGACGTGCTTCTTTAACAGGTCGTCAAACGCCTTGTGCGATTGATCGAACTGGGCAAAGGCGGTGGAGGCGATGAACGCAGCCACCGTCACAAGGATTGTCTTGAGTAAATTCATTTTTATATTCCTTCATCTTGTAGGTGCGCGTCAAATTGCGCACCATCGTTGCACGTGTCAAAGTGTGAAAATTACGAACCGGTGATGCGCATTCTGGTGCACACCCGACGCAGGGTGCGAGCTACCCTCGCTCCCAAGTATGAAACTTGGCCACCCATTCGAGTAGCTGGGTCGGCTGATGGTTCCGCTTCCATACACCGGCGGCGTATTTATTGGCCTCACCGAGCGTCGGATAGGTGTGAATGGTGCCCAGAATCTTGTTCATACCGATGCCGTATTTCATCGCGGTGACGTATTCCACCAGAATATCACCACCGTGGTCACCCACAATCGTCGCGCCGAGAATCGTGTCTTTGCCGGGCACGGTGAGCACTTTCACAAAGCCGTGCGCCTCACTGTCGGCAATCGCGCGGTCAAGATCATCGAGGCCGTACACCGAGACTTCATGCGGAATCTTTTTCTCTTTCGCTTCCGACTCGGATAGGCCGACACGCGCCACTTCAGGATCCGTAAACGTCGCCCATGGGATCACGCGATAGTCCGCCTTGAATTTCTTGAAACGACCAAACAGCGCGTTCACGGCGGCATACCAGGCCTGATGCGCGGCGGTGTGAGTGAACTGGAACGGACCAGCCACGTCGCCGCAGGCGAAGATGTTCGGATACAACGTCTGCAAATATTCGTTTGTTTCAATCGTCTTGTTCGGACGCGTCGGGATACCCAGCTCTTCAAGCCCGAAGCCAGTGACGTTGGCGGTGCGTCCCACGGCGACAAGAATTTGATCGAACGGGATGCGCACTTCGGCATCATTGTGTTCGCAGACGAGAATTTTTTCGCCGTTCTCGACAACCACTTGCTTCGCCTTGTGCCCGGTAAGTACGGCGACGCCGTCCTTCTTGAGCGATTTGGCGACAAGCTCGGACACCTCCGGATCTTCGCGAATCAGGATGCGCGGAAGCATCTCCACCTGTGATACCTGCGAGCCAAAGCGCGCAAAACATTGCGTCAGCTCCGAGCCGATCGGCCCGCCGCCGAGCACCACCAACCGCTTTGGCAATTCGCGCAGATTCCACACGTTATCGCTGGTCAAGTAGGCGATATCCGTGAGTCCCGGAATCGGCGGAACGAATGGCCGTGCGCCGGAAGCGATGACGATATTTTTTGTGGTCATCGTCGACCTACTGCCGTCGGCAGCCGTGATCTCCACGGCCCACGGCGACACGATCTTCGCGCTACCGGTCACGCAATCGACGCCGATTTCGGTGTATCGTGCAATCGAATCATGCGGCTCGACCTCACCAATGATGCGCTGCACGCGCTCCATCACGTCGGCGAAATTCCATTCAGCACTCGCGCTTTTGAGTCCGAATTCTTCGGCGCGTTTCATATGCGACAACAGCTTGGCCGTTTTGATCAGCGCCTTCGACGGAACGCACCCCGTGTTCAGGCAATCGCCACCCATCTTGTGCTTCTCGATCAGTGTGACTTTTGCCTTGACCGCTGCTGCGATGTAGCTCGTCACCAAGCCCGCCGAGCCGGCACCAATCACAATCACATTGCGATCAAACGACTTCGGTTTAACGCTCGCAAATCGTGAATAAACCTTTCGCCCCTTCAACCAATCGAGTACTTTTTTCGCGATGATCGGGAAGATGCCGAGCAACGCGAACGATCCCAAAATCGCCGGAGAAACGATGCCTTTGAGCGAACTGATTTGCGCAAGTTGCGTCCCGGCATTCACAAACACCGCCGTGCCCGCCAGCATGCCGATCTGGCTAACCCAGTAAAACGGCCAGGTCTTTATCGTGGTCAGCCCCATCACCAGGTTCACCACGAAGAACGGGAACAGCGGAACTAATCGCAATGCGAACAGGTAGAACGGCCCGTCTTTAGTCACGCCCTCATTGATCGGTTTCAGGCGGTCACCGAATTTGCCCTGCACCCAATCGCGCAATAAAAACCGGGACGACAAAAATGCCAGCGTGGCACCGATGGCCGAAGCGAATGAGACCAGCACCAGGCCCCTGCTGAATCCGAATATCGCGCCCCCTGCGAGCGTCATGATCAATGCGCCAGGTAGCGAGAGCGCCGCCACCGCAACGTAGGCAGCGAAGAACGCGAGCGCGCTCTGCCACGGATGGTCGCTAACGTAGCTGGAGAGCGCGACCTGTTGCGCCTTAAAGCCCTCCAGACTCATAAAGCGCCCGAGATCGAAAAAGAAAAATACCCCGATTGCGGCCGCGATGACAGCCAGTAATGCAATTTTTGATTTCATGTGTGCGCTTTCGGCGTTTTGGATCGCTTGTGCACAGCCTACACGGCTACGCTGACTACGGTTTTACCGCTTTGTCGTATGTCTGTCAGTGAAACTTACATTGGTGCCCCGTGCCAGCCAAACCCGAAAGGTGGCGAGGACTGTAGGGCACCGCTAATCATTGATTTTGTGGGGCGCAGTGTGTCGTCGCGCGGTGCGTGCAATCCTCATGTACCGGGGCGACCCATTGCCGGGGTTTAAGGCGCATGCTGAGCAGTCTCCTTGGCGCAAGTCGCGAGAGCTTGCCAGATGTGAAATCCACGCGCCTCAGGGCACAGGCGCAAGGTAAGCCTTGTGCTCGTGCCCGACGAAACCTATCGCAGCTTCAGGCAAGAGTTCAGATGATTGCGCTGCATCTAACCTGTGTCGTCCGGTAGTTTTTTGCATTCCTTCGAGTGCGAATTCAAACCCATTTATTTTTCCTGATTAGTTAGTGCTTGACCGGAAAGTCCTCGTCCCCTCTACCGCAGGCTGAATTTCCGCCGCGAAGTTTTTTGTGAATGCCGTGTTTTTATTGGTTTTCACATCA
>JAYVPF010000311.1:0-43044 GCA_043757535.1 Burkholderiales bacterium | reverse complement strand
CCGGAGATCGTGCTGCCGTCGCTACAACACTTTCAGGACGTCTATCCACAGGTCACCGGCGAATACTGCTTCAGGTGCAGTTTCAACCTGAGCTTCTCCGACGAGGCCGACAGCGATGACCACGCGGGCTGGACATCGCCCTATCACTTCGGCATCAACCTCGGCCCGGTGGTGCTGATGTGCGAGAACTACCGCTCCGATTTTCTGTGGCGCTTGATGCGCGCGTGCCCGTATGTCGTTACGGGGTTGCGGCGGGCGGGATTCACCAAAGGCTGGTTGTGAAAATCGATACGCTGGTTCTCGACGCAGAAGCGTTCGTCACGGCGTCGTCTTTGATTCGTCTGGACAATCCAGCCAAGGTGCCCGCATCACTGCCGCATCTTTGGCGACGGGACTGCCCTCAGACGCAATTGCTTCTGAATTTCCGGGACGGCGGCCTGCCCGGCTGCATATCCAATGGCAATAAATCGCGCGCGCTCCTCAAGTGAATATCCAGCGTAGTAACCCAGCTTGGGCGATATCACTACGTCGGCTCCCGGCAACTCGCGCAAATTGATGGCGTACCGGTAGTAATCAGACATGAAGAGTTCCGGATAATCGCGAAAGTCGGTTGGCATTTCTGATGGGAGAGACATAACGTCGACAGCGATGATGAACTCGGCACCAGCCGTTCGCGCGAAGGCCGCAGGAACCGGGGCCGAAATATCTCCATCGAAATATTCGGCGTCACCAATGCGGACCCGCTTGAATGTGCCCGGAATCGCTGTTGACGCACGAACTGCTACTGCGGCGTCGCCACGCGTAAACGCGACTGGGACTCCAGTTTCGACATTCGTCGCCACCGCGACCATGGGAATCGGAAGTTGCTCCAGTGATTTGCCGTTCAACCGTTCGCGCACCCGCGCTTCAAGGTAGTCGCCCTTAAGCCACGGACGACGCGACAGCGTCAGATCCCGCCACCCCGCCCGCGGGTCCACCGCCATGACCAGGGTCTCGAGTTCGCGCGCGTCGGGTGTGGCTGCGTAGAGTACGCCAATCAGGGCACCCATACTGGATCCCACAATGAGCTCCGGGCGTATTGCGGCTTCTTCTAGCGCCTTCAATACACCGACATGAGCCAATCCTCGCGGCCCACCGCCGCCCAGTACCAACGCAATTCGAACGGTCCGCGCTGGCGTTGCGGCCACCGGCGGATTGCCACCGGCGTAGGTGTGAACGCTGCTGTGATCGGCAATCGCCCACCATGCAGCGGTGAGCATCAGCGCCAGCGCTGCGAATAAAAGCAGCGTGCGGCGAATGAGGCGTTTCACTGCCACCTGACTGTGCGGGCACTCATAGGGCGGCGGGCCGGTCGACGCTCGCCGATGTTTCCGGAGTGACGACCGCTGGAGCGGACTCAGCAGGCAGCAACTTCGTCCCGCGCAAACGCAGCGCATTGGTGATGACCGACAGCGACGACAGGCTCATCGCCAACGCAGCAATCATTGGGGACAACAACCATTCCGTGAACGGGTACAACACGCCCGCCGCGAGCGGCACCCCAAGCGCGTTGTAGATGAAGGCAAAGGTAAGGTTTTGCTTCATGTTGGTAATGGTCGCCACCGAAATGGCGCGTGCCGTGGCAATGCCGCGCAAATCGCCCTTCACCAGCGTGACTGCGGCGCTATTCATCGCAACATCAGTGCCGGTGCCCATCGCTACGCCCACATTGGCTTGCGCGAGCGCGGGCGCATCATTGATGCCGTCGCCAGCCATCGCAACAGTGCGGCCCTCTGCCTGCAAAAGCTTCACCAACGCGAGCTTGTCGGCGGGTTTGACTTCGCCATGAACTTCGTCAATACCCAGACGCGTCGCGACGGCCTTTGCAGTCGTCACGCCGTCACCCGTTGCCATGATCACGCGCAGACCCGATGCCTTCAATGTCGCCAGCGCCTCTGCCGTGCTGGCCTTGATCGGATCGGACACAGCCAGCAGCCCCGCAAGCTTCCCGTCAACGGCCAGATGCATGACGCTTGCGCCCTCTGCACGCATCGCTTCAGCGTGCGAGAGGAGCTCATCGACGGCGACGTTGTCTTGCTGCATCATCGCTGAGTTACCCAAGGCCAGCGCTTTGCCGTTGATGCGTCCACGTACGCCAATCCCAGTCGCCGAGTCGAAACTGTCGACCTTATCGAGCGTCATGCCGCGATCTCGCGCGGCACGAACGATCGCGTCGGCCAGCGGGTGTTCGCTGCCCTGATCCAGACTCGCCGCAAGCCTGAGCACTTCATCGACGCTAAAGCCGTCTGCGGCAACCACGCGATCAAACGCGGGCTTGCCTTCGGTCAGAGTTCCGGTCTTGTCGACAATCAGCACATCCACTTTGCAGAAATGCTCAATGGCCGCCGCGTCGCGAAACAAAATACCCTGCGTTGCCGCTCGACCCGTGGCCACCATGATCGACATCGGTGTCGCCAAACCGAGCGCACACGGGCAGGCGATGATCAACACCGCCACCGCGTTGATGAGGCCATACACCCAGCTCGGTTGTGGGCCGAATACGCCCCATGCGAAAAAAGTAAGAACCGCACAGGCGATGACCGCCATCACAAACCAGCCCGCCACCTGATCCGCGATACGCTGCATCGGTGCCTTGGAGCGCTGTGCTTCACCGACCATTTGCACAATTTGCGCGAGCATCGTTTGTGCGCCGACACGCTCAGATCGCATCACCAAAGCGCCGCTAGTATTTAGCGTTGCGCCAATTACTTTGTCGCCCACTTTTTTGCTCACGGGGATCGGCTCGCCGGTCAGCATGGATTCGTCAACTGCGCTGCCACCTTCGGTCACGATGCCGTCGACTGGCACCTTCTCGCCGGGGCGCACGCGCAGGCTGTCGCCCACCAACACAGCTGCCAGCGGCACGTCTTCTTCGACACCGTCAGCCTTGATGCGCCGTGCCGTCTTCGGTGACAGGCCCAAGAGCGATTTGATCGCGACCGAAGTCTGCGACCGTGCTTTCAGTTCAAGGATTTGCCCGAGCAACGTGAGCGAGATGATGACCGCTGCGGCCTCGAAGTAAACCGACACCCGCCCCATCGAAATGAATGACGCAGGGAACGCGCGCGGCGCAATCGTCGCCACCATGCTGTAAACAAATGCTGCTGCGGTGCCCAGGCTAATTAACGTCCACATGTTGGGGCTGCGATGAAGAACCGACTGCGCACCGCGCACGAAGAACGGCCAGCCCGCCCACGACACCACGGGCAGCGTGAGCACAAGCTCTATCCAGCTTTGCACCGCCATGTCAAACCAGCCAAATCTGTGGCCAAACATGGCGAGCGTCGCCACCACGACAGTGAGCGGCAGCGTCCGCCAAAAGCGTCGCTGGAAAGACTTCAGCTCTGAGTCGTCATCCGCCTCCTGCGTCGGTAGCACCAGATCCAAAGTCATGCCGCAAATCGGGCAGTCGCCGGGATGATGCTGCCGAATTTCCGGATGCATCGGGCAGGTGTAAACGGCACGCACAGCGGATGGCGCTTTCGCCGCGACGGCCACAGGGGCAGCGAACGCCGCTGCGGCGATCTCGCGGGCTTCACCGACGTACTTGATCGGGTCAGCCACGAAGCTGAATTTGCAACCCGAGCTGCAAAAATAGTAGGGTCGCCCGTCATGCAGCAATTGATGCGGCGTGTCGAGCTTGACGGTCATTCCGCAGACAGGGTCTCTCAATGGGCACGCATTCACTCTACGTCTCGCTACGCTTCACGGACATTTCAGATTCTGCAGCGGCACGACGCAAGGTGGCAAGGCCGATGGGTCAATGCCCGCCCGAATCGTCGCTGCGACTGGATTCAAAAAGGAACCACGTGCGTCGCCCGGCTTCATCAAGCCAGACTTCAATCAGACTGGCGGTTGACACATCAGTATGTTCGTCGCACACGCTATGCGCCTCGCGCAAACGTGACGCCAGCACCTTGTTGTCGTCGCACAATTCGGCCAGCATGTCCGACGGCTCAACATATTCGGCATCATTGTCCAGGATGCGCTGAGTCCGCGCAATATGACCGATGGAGCGGATCGTAAGTCCACCGAGTTTGCGGATGCATTCGGCCATTGGATCGGTCATCGCGAAGAGCTGATCCGCCTGCTCATCGAGCATCAGGTGATAGTCGCGGAAGTGCGGCCCGCTCATGTGCCAGTGAAAGTTTTTAGTCTTCAGGTACAGCGCGAATACATCAGCGAGAATGCCATTCATCACCGCCGAGATGTCGGTCACGGCTGCGGTACCAAGATCAGACGGCGTCGCTAACGGCGCGTTACGTCGCCTGTTGAGTTCGCTTGTTCGTTCGGCGGTCATCGTATTCATGAGTTTCCTTAATTCTGATTTGGAGGTTTCAGTGCGTTGAACTACAGCCACCAAGGCAGCGCTATTCGTCTGGCATGGCAATGTGACACTTCCGCTCGCTCGCCGTCTGTTCGTTTCCGTACACACGACACCAAGCGGAGACTTTCTATTGCGAAGTCAATGTGGGCAACCGCACAGACCTGTATCAATGGGTGCCGGACTATTCGCACTAACTCCGCCTATTGCTCACGCCTTGTCAAACACCCTTGAGATCGTCGAACCGACCGCGAATGCGCTTCTGGCTGCCCTGCCACGTAACGAATATCTCGGCTTGCTGGAAGATATGGAGAACGCGACCCTGGCGTTCGGCGACTTGTTGTATGAGACCGGGGAGACGGTCAGATATGTTTTTTTCCGAAGGATTCGCTGATTTCGCTCTTAACGGTAGTGGATCCTCAACACGCGCTTGAGGTAGGCATGGTGGGTCGTGAAGGCATGGTTGGAATTTCATATGCGTTGGGCTTGCGTCGTTCACCGGTGCGCGCGCTTGTTCACGGTGCCGGTACGGCGATGCGGATGAGCGCTTTGCGTTTCCGGATTCAATTCCGGCAAAGCGAGCGACTTCAGCGACTTGTGCATTTGCATACGCAGGCTTTGCTGTCGCAGATCGCGCAGACTGCCGCGTGTAATCGATTCCACATGATCGAAGCCCGTCTCGCGCGCTGGCTGCTCATGACGCGAGATCGACTTGGCTAGACAGAGTTCAGACTGACTCACGAGTTTCTGAGCGAAATGCTGGGCGTGCGCAGAGTCGGTGTGACCAATGCAGCGTGCGCGCTCAAGCGTCGTCACCTCATTGACTATCACCGCGGTGATATTTCCATCATCGACAGCTTGGGACTTGAGGCGTCGGCTTGCTCCTGTTACCGCCCAATCGCGGGCCCTTCATGGCAACGTTGAGCGCCGGTCAAGCGAAGTCCGCAGACTAATTTGAAGATAAGCAGCGCCCATTGAGACTGCCCTTGTGCCGTTCAGGCTTACAGCACGACTGCGGCAACGAATTGGGTCATTTATTTACTGCTGCGCTACTCGAAAGGATCACGTTCAACCCGATGCAATGCGGCGGACGCCCATGCGTTCGTGGCATGCGGATTCGGGTCAGCGACGTTCTGGAAATGCTTGCTAGCAAGGTTTCAGTGGCGCAAATTCTCATGGGTTTTCCAGACTTGGAATTGCGCGACATTCGTGAGTGCCTGCATTACGCCGCGACGCGGTAACCTGCCGACGAGCCTACTTACGCGACTTCGTGTCGCACGGCGATCAAACTTTACCCAGCCTCCACCAACTCGGCAAACCGTCGAATCAACACCGCTAGCGATTCCACTTCCAGCTTCGCGAACAAATTCGCGCGATGCGTCTCTACGGTGCGTGGGGATAGCGTGAGTGCGCGGCCGATTTCTTTGTTGGTCAGGCCCGCTACGATGAGGCCGAGCACTTCGCGTTCTCTCTCTGACAACAACGCGTAGCGGTCGCGGGATTCGCGGTCGGCGTTGTTGCGTTCGCGCGAGCGTGCGTGTTGACGCACGGCGTTTTGCAATGCTTCTAGCAGCGCTTCGTCGTCGACCGGTTTTTCGAGAAATTCTGCGGCACCGGATTTGAATGCGCGGCGGCACATCTCGACCGTGCCGTGTCCGGTGAGCATGATGATGGGCTGGTCGACGCCCTCGCGTACCAGCGTGTCGAGCACGGTGAGGCCGCTGACGCCGGGCATGCGCACGTCGAGCACGATGGCGCCGATGCTTACGCGGTCGAACTCGCGCATGAAGGTTTCGGGCGCGGCCCACGTGTGCACGCGCAGGCCGACTGTGCTGATGAGCAGCGCGAGGCCGTCGCGCACGGCTGCGTCGTCGTCGATTAAGTGAATGAGTGGCGAGAGTGACGGTGCGGTGTTCATGGTTCGACAAGCTCACCTCGAACGGAGGGCGCGGTGAGCGCAGCGTTTACTCCTGAGCTCGCCGAAGGGTCATCATGAACGGAGGGCGGGGCGGGCTAGGCTAGCGGCAGTGTGACCGTGAATTCTGCGCCGCGCGACGAGCGATTCTGCGCGCTGATGTGGCCGTCCATGTTGGTGATCAGCGATTGGCACACGCTCAACCCGAGGCCCAGGCCCGAGCCATCAATGCGCGTGGTGAAAAACGGCTCGAACAGTCGTGGCAATGCGTCTAGTGCGATGCCTGGGCCGTTGTCTTTGATCCGCAGTTCGCCATGTGTTGCAGTTCGCGCAATGGTGAGTGTGAGACTTCGGTCGCTGGCATCTGTTTGATCCAGTGCATGCAGCGCGTTGGTTACCAGATTGTGAATGACTTGCTCCAGCGCGATGGGGTCGGCGAGCACTTCGACGTCGCCGTCACTCACGATCGCCGTGGTCACGCGATGCGCCCGACATTGCGGCTCCAGCAGATACAGCGCGTCGCGCACGGCGTCGGTCAGGCGCACGGGAACGCGCTCGGCGTTCGTATCCGGGCGCTCGACCGTGCGACGCAGGCGCGTGAGCACATCGGCGGCGCGGCGCGTGATGCGTCCTCTGCTGTGTTAAGTGCGGCGGCGTTGACGAGGCTCTGCCACGGCGTCCCCGGTGCGTGCTTTTCTACCGCGATGACTTGCGGATACACCGACGACAACCGTCGTTCGCGTTCTGCCTCGGCGCTTTGTGATTGCAGCAGGCCGAGCGTGGCGAGCACGGCGTCGTGCTGCGACGCGCGCTGGCTCAGCAGGCGGTGCATGATGCGCGCATCGACCTCGAAAGCTTCGCGCAAATGGGCGAGTTCGGTGCGTGCGAGCCACACCGCGCCAGTGGCGGCAAGTGCCAGCCACGCGGCGATCCAAGGCAGTCTGTGGCGCACCCGAATGGTCATTTGAAGATTGTCGCACGGGCTATCAGCTTTTTCACGTATCCCTTATTTACCATGGGCTTGTGGTTGATAAATGCTATTTATCGACTTTATCGTTTTTATGACCCTAGCCCACATAAAGCGGCAATTACAGCGAAAAGATGATCGCCCGTGAATTGCACTGACGATCATAACCAAGCGCTATTTACCGCCCGCCTTTTCCAGCATCGCAACCATTTCGCGATAGCCGCGCGATCGGGCGAGCGCAAGCGGCGTGTTGCCTTGCCGGTCGGTCAGCTGCAGATTGGCTTTGGCGTCGATCAACGCCTTCAACGTGGCCCGATGGCGCATGCCGCCGTTGCCTAGCACGATGGATTCGATCACCGCCGTCCAGTGCAGATTGTTGATGTGATCAAGCGGAGCGCCGGCATTGATGAGTTGCCTGAGCACGCCGTCGTGGCCAAGATGCGCGGCGGCGATCAGCGCGGTGCCGTCGTAGCGGCTGGTGGTGAGTTTGGCGCTGGCACCTAGCGTAAGCAGCGTGCGCAAGGTTTCTTCGTCGTCAGCAACGGACGCGATGGTGACAGCATCGTAGCGGTCGCGCTCTAGCAGACCGAGATTCGCGCCCGCTTTTGCCAGCGCACGAATAGCGTCGCGCTGTTTTGCGAAAGCGGCAACATGCAACGGCGTGCGACCGTAATCGTCGCGTGCATTTACGTCCGCTTTGCCCGCGATCAGCTTGTCGATGGCTGCTACATCGCCGCGATGCGCAGCGATGTGCAAGCCGGTATAGCGGGCAATTTCAGCAGCGTCGGGCACGACCTGCGCTCGAGCGGGTGCAGCGTGAATCACGAGGCCGATGGCTGTCGCGATCACGAGTAAAAATAAGCGCAGGTTCATGATGACGGGCTCCGCTTTACTTCAGTTGATCTTTAACTTTGTCCAGCGCAACCATCGCGCACTGCTCATCAAGATTGCCGCCCGCTGCCCCGCCGACGCCGACCGCGGCGATCACCTCACTGCCCACCTTGATCGGCACACCGCCACCGAGCAGCAAGAAGCCGGGAATGTAGACCAGGTTCGCCGCTGCCGGATTCTTTTGCGAGCCGTCCTGCATGGCAAGCGTCGTATTCTTGGCCGCGGCGGAAGTGAACGCTTTTTGCTGGCTCGCCGCGAGCGTGTGCGGACCGGCGTTGTCCGCGCGCTGCACGGCACGCACGCCGCCCGCGCGATCAACCACCTTCACCGTGACCGCGTAGCCGTTGGCGCTGCACGCCGCGACCGTCGCGCCTGCGATTTCGTTGGCCAGCGCGAGCGAAATGTTGCGCTCGGTGCGAACGGCTGCGGTTACCGTTTGCGCGTTTGCGACGCCCGCGACGAACGTCGCGGCGATGCTCATTGAGAGGACAATTTTTGTGACGCGTTGCATGAAAGTTCTCCCTGATTTAGAGCGCAATCAAAGCGTTGCGCGACGGGAAGAACGTTAGATTTTATTGGCAGTGCTGACTATTCGGTTGGCTACTCGCGGGTCTCCGTAGAAATACTGAGCGGTAGTTTGACTCGGCGCTTTGCTTGAGATTGGCTAACACGGCATCGCTTGTGAGTTGGAAACTTGACACGGGCCGCACTTCGTGCAGAATCCACCCCCCGTTCCAAACATAAAAACCCAAGGAGATCACCATGAAATTCATGTCATTGCGCAGCCTGGCGCTGCTGGTAACTGCGACCACGATCGCGGTCGCAGGTTGCTCAAGCATGCCTAACCAGTCCGGCTGGATTTCGCTGGTTGACGGTGCGAAGGGAATGGAGAATTTTACCGCCATCGGTGACGCCAACTGGCGCGCTGAGGAGGGCGCTATCGTCGCCGACAAAGCAAAGGTCGCGAGCTACCTCATCAGCAAAGAGTCGTACAAAGACTTCCAGATTCGCGCCGAATTCTGGGCCGATCACACCACCAACAGCGGCATCTTCCTGCGCCTTTCAAACACCAAAGAAGTCACTGCCGCCAACTCGTACGAAGTGAACATTTTCGATCAACGCCCCGATCCGCTCTACGGCACCGGCGCGATCGTCGACGTTGCTAAAGTCGCGCAACCGATGCCCAAAGCGGGTGGCAGATGGAACACTTTTCTGATCACTGCCAAAGGCCCGCGCATGATCGTGGAATTTAACGGCCTGCAAACGGTCGACGTAGAGCACAGCAAGTTCGCTAGCGGCCCGTTCGCACTGCAATTTGGTAACGGTGCAAAAGACGCACCCGGTGGTGCGATCAAGTGGCGCAAGGTGGAGATTCGGGCGCTGTAGATTTGGCTGGGCTGTGCCACAGCGCAGCCCGTTTAGTTGTTTGCAAAGTCACATCAGGCGAATTGATCCACCGTACTGCGCAACCCTCGCGTCGCTGGTCAAAAGCACGATTCCTTCGACCAATGATTGCGCCACAAGGAGGCGATCAAACGGATCTTTGTGGATTGAGGGCAAGTTCTCGACTGCAACTGCATGCGCGCTGAAAACAGGAAGCTCCACGTAACCGTTGTCGATCAATCCACGCCGCAAGAGCCGCGAGTCCACCTGAAAATCGACGCGTCCGAGCGTGCGTTTAATCGCTACTTCCCAAATGCTTGCCGCGCTGAACATCAACTCATTGTCAGTGTCCGCAATCAACCGCCTTGCCTTAAGCGACAATTTTTTGGGATCACCTGCCGCCCAAAGCAGCAAATGCGTATCGAGCAGCAGTTTCACTTCTTCGCGTGAAACAAAGTTTCGATCTCGTCCGCGCCCATGCGATCAAGATCATCAGGCACAGAGATTTGTCCTTTCATAAAACCCAAGCGAGACGCGGATGCCGCTGGCGCATCGAGCGCTACGACTTTTACCAGTGGTTTGCCAGCCTTCGCGATCACAAAAGGTTCGCCCGCCACAGCTTGCTCAATCAAACGCGAGAGATGTGTTTTTGCTTCGTGGATGTTGACGGTATGCATGCGACACATTCATATGTAAACTAAGTTTTGTTAGTTTAACTCATCCAGCGAATGCCGTGCGACGCTACAAGTTGTTTGAAATATTAAAAAAATGACGATAAACAAAAGCATTTGACTTTATCGATTACGTGTGTAAACATAAATGAATGTTTACTAATGTAATCAATAAATCATCGTGATTTCTATTTCAGATGCTGAGGCTCAAGTGATGGAGGTGCTGTGGCAAGCGGGCCAACAAAGCACCGAGGACATCGCTTTGGTATTGGCTGAGCGGCGGGACTGGCAGCTGGCCACCATTAAGACATTACTCAACCGCTTGTTGAACAAGGGAGCTATCCGTGCCGACAGAGACGGCAGGCGCTACCTGTATAGCACCGTGCTCAAGCGTGCCGCGTGGCAACGTGCACAAAGCACTGACTTGATTGATCGGGTGTTTGGCGGAAGTGTGGCCCCGTTAGTGGCGCATTTTTCGAAGCAGCGCAAGCTAGCACCGGCCGACGTGGAGGCTTTGAAAAAACTGATTGAAAACTACGAGAAAGACAAAGGTTGACGCGATGCTTGACCTCGCCAGCGTGTTGTTTAGCGGTGTGTCTTTTGAAAGTGGGTTTGATTGGCTGGTACGAGCCACTGCGTGGTTCACCGCAGCTTCACTGCTGGTGATGATGCTTCGTCCGTTGCTGCACAAATTGAGCGCCACTGTTGCCTACGTCAGTTGGCTTTTATTGCCGCTCATGCTGCCCTTGATGTTGCTGGTGCAGCAGTTGCCACAAGTGCCAACGGTCACGTTGCCAGCGGGGGCGCGTACCGTGGCTGCAGGTGTGCAAGCAGCTGTAGCGGCGCTCCCGCAGCAAACCAACGTTGCGCCTTGGATGCTTGCGGTTTGGTTTCTGGGAGCGCTGCTCGGCGCGCTGGCCATGATGTGGCAACACCGTCGCTACGCAACAGGTTTGACGCTTGACAACGCCGGTACACATTTGCGCGCGCCCGACGCTCGCGGCCCGGCTTTGTTGGGCGTTTTGCGGCCCAGAATCGTGCTGCCGCATGATTTCGAACAGCGCTTTGACGCGCAGGAGAAAACGCTGATTCGCGCACATGAAACCGTTCATCACACCCGGCAGGACAATGCGTGGAACGCCTTGGCTGCGGGCGTGCTGTGTCTGCAATGGTTCAATCCCATCGCCCACATCGCGTGGCGGCGCATGCGTGCTGATCAGGAGTTGTCGTGCGACGCGGCTGTGCTGCGCGCCCGCCCCGACTGTCTGGCCGTCTACGCCCGCGCGTTGCTCAAAGCGCAGAGCACAGACTTACCCAATAGGTTTGCGTGATAATGACAATCCCCTCACCCGTTAGTAGAGAGAATCAGTATGCTGAAAAATCACACTCCGCCCACGTCAGCCACCTTAGCGGGGCGCGCTATTCTGGCTACCGCAGCGCTTGTCACTGCTGGCGCGGCTTATGCTGCTCAAGCCGTGTTATCCGGCTCCGATGAGGCTGCACCGTTTTACAAGCTGGCGCTGCAAATTCAGCTCGACGGCAAAGACTGGCAAAAGCCCACGCTCATCGTTCAGGCGGGCAAGCGAGCCAATTTTTCGATGAGCGGCGGTAGCGAATCGTGGGATATCGAAGTGATCACACTTGCGCTTCCAGACAACAAGCTCGACCTGAAAGCGGTTATCAGTCTTGGCATGCCGTGGCGGGTGATCGCGAGTCCCCGTCTCATCACTCGGCAAGGTGAGAGCGCCCGCATTGAACTGACGACCGAAGACGGTGCGCACACTTTGCGCATGGATGTCGTGGGTACGCCGATGAGCCAGGCCGAAATGAATGCTGTCATGGCACCGTCGCAGCGCTGAGCCATACGCGAGTATCGAGAGCGCAGCTACCGATAAAACGCCTCAACCTTCCCCTTCAGTTTGATCATCAGTGGCTGCCCCTTACGATCACGCGCTTTGCCGGCTGCGACTTTGATCCAGCCTTCGCTGATACAGTATTCCTCAACGTCCGTGCGTTCTTTGTCGTTCCAGCGGATGCCGATGTCGCGCTCGAACACGGCGGCGACGTGATGCGGGCTGCGCGGGTCGATGGCGAGACGGTCGGGTAAGGGAGGTAGTTGAGTGGTGTCATTCATGGTGTGTTTTTCTGGTGATCGCGTCGCGATCATGGTGCGATTTTAGGGCGTCGATGACTGCGCTCGATTGATTTCGTCAATCACCATCGGAGTGCGTCGGGTTCGCCTGCATCGACGGCCAATTTTGTTCATGAATTTGATGAATCCCCGTCGCTCCCTGCTCCTCGCGTCGCTCGATTTTTTAATTCGCTGAACCCAAAGGACGACTAAAAAACCCCACGCCGTCGCCTTCAGCCACGCTTTTCGGTCGCGCCCTTTTGGCAACTGCCGCGCTCGTCGTGCAAGCGGGCAAGCGAGCCTGGCTCGCCATGAGCAATACCGAAAACACTCAGGCGTCGGACGGTGAAGTGGCGATGCTTGCGCTACCCGATCACAAACTAGACCTGAAAGCCGTCAGCAGCTAGGGCCTGCCGTGGCCGGTGATTAAGGAGGGCGTGCGGTTCCGCTACTACCGCCACCGAACTCGCTTCAACGATTGCACTCCCCATCGCCGCGTTTGGTGGAGCTGCTTCGAGTTCCATCCCACGTTTTTCTCTCGCTCAATCGTGGCAAAAAATCAGCCTCACGGAACGTATCAGCTTTTTCGTATAAGCACTTCTGCACGGGGGTTTATCGATATATTCAGCTTAACTCGATATTATGCAAAAAATTAGTGTAGCCCCCGTTCATACGTCATTTCAGCGAAAAGCTGATACCTCTGAAAACGCCCCAACGGTGGCCTGTGCGCCGTCGCGAAAGAGTTGGCTGACCCAGCGTTTCACCGGTGCGGCGAAAGCGGGATTGCGCCCTAGTGCGCCGAACACCGGTTCGATGCGCAAAATGGCGTTGGCAAACGAGAGTGCGTCGTACGAATGCCTTGCGGCGATAGCGGCGAACTCGGCGGCCAGCGGGTCAGAAATAGTGATCGGTTGATCCAACTCATCCTTCCCGTAGACGTAGCGAACCCAACCCGCGACGGCTAGCGTCAGCGCGTTCACGTCGAGCCCTTTCGCGAGCCGTTCGTTGGCGACGGCGATCCAGCGCTGCGGAATTTTATGCGAGCCGTCAGTGGCGATTTGTGCGCAGCGATGGCCGTTGGCGGAGTTGCCGAAACGCTCGATTAACTGCCTGCGATAGGCTGCGAAATCAACTCCGAGGATGGGCTCCAGTGTGGCTTCAGCTTCGAACATCCATGCGTTGACCAAGCGCTCGAATGCGGGGTCGCTGATGGTCTCGGCAATGGTCTCAAAGCCCGCGACGTGGCCGAGATAGGCCATCAGCGAATGCGAGCCATTGAGCAGTCGCAGCTTCATTTTTTCGAATGGGCGCACGTCGGTGACGATCTGTGCGCCGACCTGCTCCCATGCGGGGCGCTCAGTGGCGAAATTGTCTTCGATGACCCGCTGCCCGAACGGCTCAGCACGGACGACTCCTTCGTCTTCGCACCCAAGCACTCGCGCAGCGTCCACGCGATCCTCGGCTCGCGTCGCGGGCACGATGCGATCCACCATTGACGATGGAAAACGCACATTTTCGCGTAGCCACGGCAAGATTTGTGGATGCAGTCGCATGACGAATTGTTGCAGCAGCGATTGCAGTACTGCGCCGTTTTCAGGCAGGTTGTCGCAGCACATGATCGTGAGCGGCGCGCCTCGCTTGCGGAAGCGCTCATGCAGGCCCGCTGCGAGTACCCCGAGCACGCTGCTTGGCGCATCCGCGTGCGCGAGATCATGCCTGATGTCCGCATGATCCCATAGCGGTTCGCGCTGACTTTCGTGCGTCGCGACGTTGGCGCAGTAGCCTTTTTCGGTCACCGTTAACGTGATGATTTTTGTTTCGGCTCTGGCGATGCGGGCAATGACTTCAGACATTTGTTCGGGCGCAAATAGCACCTCACGCACGCTGCCCACGACACGCCATGTGTCGTTCGACTCCGCGCGCCACGCCTCACCCGCGCGCGAGACGGTACGCACGCTATAGAGACCATCCTGCGCTGCGAGTTGATCGCGTGCGGTGGGAGTTTTCAGGCTGACGGCAGAGATACCCCAATCGCCTCCGTTTGCCGCTATCGCATCCTCGGTGTAGACGGCTTGATGGGCGCGATGGAAAGCACCGAGACCCAAGTGGACGATGCCGACGCCTAGCTTCGCTGGATCGAAGGCGGGGCGCTGAATCCCGTCGGGCAACTTGGCAAGGGCGTTCAGATTCAGTCGCATCATGGGGACTCTTTCCACCGCGAATTCGGCACCAGCGGATACCACTCCGGGCGCGACGGATCGCGGTCATACGTGTAGCCGCCTTTTTCTTTAAACAGCTCGTGATATTCGGCGAGCTTCGTGCGATCAAGCTGCACACCGAGGCCGGGACCCGTGGGGACTTTGATCGCGCCGTTCACGTATTTCATTTTGCCGCCAACGATGATGTCGTCGACCAGGTGGTGATAGTGCGCGTCGGCTGCGTAGCCGAGATTCGGTACGACCGCGCCCATGTGCAGCATGGTGGCTAACTGAATGCCCAGTTCGCCTGACGAATGCACGGCGACGCCGAGACCAAACGTGTCACAGATGGCGGCGGCCTTGACGCAGGGGCGAATACCACCCCAGAACGTGGTGTCGAGCAGCACGACGTCCACCGCGCGCGGCTGTGTCAGCACATTCATCGCGAGTTGCTCAAAATTCACCACGACCGTGTTGGTGGCAATCGGAATGCGCACAAATTCTCGCAGCCGTGACAGCTGCGGCATGCCGAACACGGGATCTTCGAAGTAGTCGTTGTTGATGTGCTCGATACCTTGCCCAAAGCGGATGGCGTCCGCGAGCGAGAACGCGGAATTCGGGTCGTAGCGGAAGCGATCATCAGGCAGCGCCGCAGCGAGCGCCTGATAGGCGTTTAGCTCGTAGTCGGGCTTGTAGACACCGCCTTTGAGCTTATGCGCCGTGAAACCGTGCTCGGCTTGTAGCGCTTTTGCATGGGCCACGAGCTGCTCGGCGGTGCGCACTTCACCCGCACCCGTTTTCTCATTCGGCAAGCGGAAAAACAGATAACTGGCGAACTCCACCGACTCACGCACGCGACCGCCGAGCAGCTCGGCAACGGGCACGCCAAGCCTTTGCCCCATGACATCCAGGCAGGCGAATTCAATCGCCGCATGAAGCTGCGTGCGATTGTTGTAAAGGCTCGCAGTCGGGTTGCAGATGGCGAAGCGCAAGGCTTCGAGCTCGAATACGTTGTGACCTTTGAGATAACCCATCAGGCCCTCGATGCTGGCGCTCGCGACCTCACCACCACCGCCAAACTCCCCCCAGCCCGACGTAGCCATCGTCCGTTTCAACCTCAACAATCGTTCGCACAAAGCGTCCCCAATGCGCACCATTGCTGTGCAAAAGCGGTGCTTCCAGCGGAACGGCGACGGGAGTGGCGCGAATATGGGTCATCCTGCTTGGTTTCACTTTTCCCTTGTTGTACGATGACTTTAGTGGTGATCGCTTATGCTATCCACACCGACGCGAATTTGTGACCGCCAGAGTCCGAATCGCCATCAATCCGCCAAACAAGGAGGCCCCGTGAAATTTCGCACACTCGTTACCGCAGCGCTCGCTGCTGCCCTGCTCGCCGCGCCAACGCTCGCTCAGACCAAGCTGAAGTGGGCACACGTCTACGAGACCTCCGAGCCGTATCACACCGAATCAGTCTGGGCGGCAGGCGAAATCAAGAAGCGCAGCAATGGCAAGTTCGACATTCAGGTGTTCCCGGCCTCGTCGCTCGGCAAGGAGACGGACATCAATCAGGGCATGACGCTCGGCACCGTAGACATGATCATCAGCGGCCCGTCGTTCGCCGCGCGCAGCTACCCACGCCTGGGCATTGCGTACTACCCGTTTATCTTCCGCGATGCGGCGCATCAGGCAGCGTATTCGAAGAGCGATGTGTTCAAGGAAATGGTCGACGGCTATCGCGCCAAGACTGGCATCCAGATGACCGCCTACACCTATTACGGCGCACGGCACACGACGTCCAATCGCCCGTTTTCTGACTGTGCGGGCATGAAGGGTCTCAAAATTCGCGTGCCGGACGTGCCGGTCTATCTCGCTACCCCAAAAGCGTGTGGTGCCAACCCGACGCCCCTGGCCTTCGCCGAGGTCTATCTCGCGCTGCAAAACGGCACAGTTGAGGCACAGGAAAATCCGCTGACGACAATTGAGGCGAAGAAGTTCTACGAAGTGCAGAAAAACATCATGCTGACCGGCCACATTGTTGACGGACTGGTCACCCAGATCGCGCCGCATGTGTGGAGCAAACTGAGCGATGCCGAGAAAACAATCTTTACCGATGTAACGCGTGAAGCCGCCGCTCGTGCCTCCGCGCAAATCATCAAGCGCGAAGGCGAGCTGGTCGAAGAGTTCAAGAAAAAAGGCATCAATATCGTGACCGTGGATCGTGCTGGCTTCCAGGCCGCCGTGCTTAAGTCAACCACACTTGAATCGCTCGGCTTCGACAGGAAAGACTACGACCGCATTCAGGCGTTGAAATAGGACGCGTCAGGCGCGTACTCGTAGGGCGCGTATTCACGTGAATACGTGTCCGCATCGTGAACACGAGGCGGGCAATGCCCGCCCTACCCATTCGAAAGCAAATATGGATTTGGATTCTGGCCCCAAAGTGATGGGCGACGACGGCGAATTTCACGCTGTCGACGACGCGGTGAGCTTCGAGGGCACACCGTTTGAAGGATGGATTGCGCTTGGCCTCTTCTGGGCGCTGGGCGGCGTCGTATTTGTGCAGTTCATTACGCGCTACGTGCTCAACGATTCCGCGTCGTGGACCGAGGAGATCGCACGCTATTTCCTGATCGGCACGGTGTTCATTGGCGCGACCATTGGGGTGGTCAAGAACAACCATATTCAGGTCGATTTGCTGTATCGCTATCTGCCGCCCAAGGCGTCGCGCGTAATGTCCACCTTGGTCGACATCATGCGGATTGCGTTTTTTCTGTCGATGGTGGTATTCACCACGCAGATGATGATGAAGATGGAAAACTACAAGATGACCATCGTCGAGCTGCCGATGAACATCGTTTACGGCATGTGCCTGTTCGGTTTTGCGGCGATGACGCTGCGCTCGATCTGGGTCGCAAAAATTCACTGGCAACGCGGCTACAGCGTGCTTGAGCGGCCCGACTCAACGATGACTGATCGCTAGGACGCCCGCAGCATGCTGAAAATTCTTTTCCTCTTCATGATGTCCAGTGGTCTGCCTGTGGCCATCGCGATGGCGGGCGCGTCGCTACTCTACATTCTCATCAGCGGCGACCTGCCGGGCTTCGCCGTCGTGCATCGCATGATTGGCGGCATCGACAGTTTCCCGTTGCTTGCCGTGCCATTCTTCATTCTGGCTGGCAATCTGATGAATAACGCGGGTATCACCAACCGCATTTACAACTACGCACTCGCGCTAGTGGGCTGGATGAAGGGTGGGCTCGGTCATGTCAACGTGTTGGGCTCGGTGATTTTTGCGGGCATGAGCGGCACCGCGATTGCCGACGCGGCGGGCCTCGGCACCATCGAAATCAAGGCGATGAAAGACCACGGCTACGATCTTGAATTTGCCGTCGGTGTGACGGCCGCGTCGGCCACGCTGGGGCCGATCATTCCGCCGTCGCTGCCGTTTGTGATTTACGCGATGATGGCAAACGTTTCGGTAGGCGCGCTGTTCCTCGCGGGCATTCTGCCGGGCATGTTGATGGCGCTCTTGATGATGCTCACGGTGGCGTACTTTGCCCACAAAAATGGCTGGGGTGGCGACATCAAATTTGTGTGGGCCCGTTTCGGTCGTGCCCTGATCGAAACCGCCATCGTGATTGTCTGGCCGCTGGCTTTGTACTACGCCGTGCAGTGGGGCGCACCGATGCAGCCGACCGTGATCGCGGCGCTGGTGTTGCTCTTTGCGGCCGACTGGAAATTCAAATTTCAGGCGGTGCTGCCGATCATGACGCCGGTGCTCCTGATTGGCGGCATGACGACGGGGCTGTTCACACCTACTGAGGGCGCGATTGCGGCCTGCGTGTGGGCAATGGTGTTGGGACTTTTTTGGTACAAAACGCTGTCGTGGCGGATGTTCGTGAAAGTCTGTCTCGACACCGTTGAAACAACGTCGACCGTGATGTTCATCGTCGCTGCCGCATCAATCTTCGGCTGGATGCTCACGGCTACCGGCGTGACCGCTGCGATTGCCGACTGGGTGCTGGCTTTCACCCAGCAGCCTTGGCTGTTTCTGTTGCTGGCCAATCTGCTGATGCTGTTTGTCGGCTGCTTCCTCGAACCCACTGCGGCCATCACGATTCTGGTGCCGATTCTGCTGCCCATCGTGCACAAGCTCGGTATCGATCCAGTGCACTTCGGGCTCGTGATGGTCTTGAACCTGATGATCGGGCTCTTGCATCCGCCGATGGGCATGGTGCTCTTCGTGCTGGCACGTGTGGCAAAGCTGAGTGTGGAGCGCACCACGGCGGCGATTTTGCCGTGGCTGGTGCCGTTGCTGCTGAGTCTCGTGATCCTGACCTACATTCCGTCGATCAGCCTGTGGCTGCCGAAACACATGGGGATGTAGTCGACATTTTTGTAGGATCAGCTTTTCACTGAACGCTCGTTTGCACCGGGGCTAGATCGCATTTTTAGCGGATATCGACAAATAGCATAATCGCGATTCAGCCCCCGTTCACACGTCATTTCAGCGAAAAGCTACTAGCGAATAACTCTACTTACAGTGGCGAATCCACATCAATGAACTGATAGCGCACGCCAAACTGCTGCGCGATATGAGCCCCCAAAGCGGCAACGCCGTCGCGCTCGGTGGCATGATGTCCGGCGGTGATCAGCGTGATATCCGACTCACGCGCCTCATGAACGTGATGCTCCGAGACTTCGCCGGTGATGAACGCGTCCGCGCCCGCTGCAATCGCATCCTTCAGCAGCGAGCCGCCAGCACCCGTGCACCAGGCAATATTTTTGATCATGCGCGATGAACTGGCAAATAGCGTGACGCGGCGGCCATAGTGCCGCGCGCAATAGGCGGCGAGCACGGTGGACCTGACCGCGACGCCCACCCCCAATTGGCCAAGCATCACCAGATGGTTGTCGCCGACGCTGCCGGTCGGCGAAAGGCCGAGCCGTCGGCCCAGACAGGCGTTATTGCCAACCTCTGCGTGCACGTCGAGGGGCAGGTGATAGGCGTAGAGATTGACGTCGGCGTCAAGCAGTATCGCAGCGCGCTCACGGTGATACCCGATCAAACGCGGGTCGTCGCCCTTCCAGAAGAGTCCGTGATGCACCAATATCGTGTCGGCACCGA
This sequence comes from Burkholderiales bacterium, assembly GCA_043757535.1. GTDB lineage: Bacteria > Pseudomonadota > Gammaproteobacteria > Burkholderiales > Casimicrobiaceae > Casimicrobium. The sequence goes on along the minus strand of JAYVPF010000311.1, from coordinate 23,394 downwards.
CAATCACCGCTGCCTCAATCAGGGCCTTGTTTGCGGTCACACCCACCGCAACATGGGACACCATACCGCGTCCCGACACCTGCAAACCGTTGTACGCTGCGTCTTTGAAACTGCGCACATCCAGATAGGCGTTAAGATGACGCGTGAGTTCGTCGCGTTCCACTTTTTTACCGCCGCTCGCGCGTACCGGCATCACGGTGTCCGCTCCGAGTTCTTGAATAAAATTGGAATGATCAACTGTCCGCATACTAGCCCTCAATCATCTTTTTCTGGATCGCCAGTTTCAGGCGACGTCCGATAAAAAATCCTCTCTGCGACACCGAAGACTGCACTGCACCGTGAGCAAAATTGACAACTATCTTGAAGTGACCGAACAATCATGCTGACCCGATTATGGCTCGTTTTCGCGCAGGTCTGCACGATCTGTGTCGCTATTTTGTTCACCGTTAGCACCCTGCGGCCCGAATGGCTCACGCGCAACACGTTGGCGGTGACGTCGGCCCCCCTCGCGAATGGCGCGAACGGCTCGAATAGTGCCGCCACCCGCGTAGCGGTGGCTGACACTGCTACCAACACGCCGGCCACACCGCAACATGCCAAGACATTCAGCGAAGCCGCCAAACGCGCGCTGCCCTCGGTCGTAAAAATCGCCACCAGCGCACAGCGGCGCACCCGCCATCCGTTAATGGATGATCCAAATTTTCAGCGCTTTTTTGGCCGCCAGGGTGCTGAGGAAAACACGCAGCAAAAGCAGCAACTGCTGGGCGAAGGCTCGGGCGTGATCGTGCGCGCCGATGGCTACATCCTCACCAATAATCATGTGGTCGAAGGGGCGCAACAAATTCAGGTCGAGTTGACCGACAAACGGGTGTTGCCCGCGAAGGTCATCGGCGTTGATCCCGACACCGATCTCGCAGTGATCAAGATTGAAGGCGCCGATTTTCCAGCGATCACGTTTGGCGATTCACAGGCGCTGCAAGTGGCCGATGTGGTGCTGGCGATTGGCAACCCGTTCGGCGTGTTTAGCAACACAGTAACGATGGGCATCGTGAGCGCGCTCGGGCGCACGCAGGTGTCGGAAACTAATCCGTTTGAGAGTTTCATTCAAACCGATGCGGCGATCAATCAGGGCAATTCGGGGGGTGCGTTGGTCAATTCCAATGGCGATCTGATCGGCATCAATTCAAGTATTTTCACGCGCACGGGTGATTTTTCCGGCATCGGTTTTGCCATCCCCACGGCGCTGGCACGGCCGATCATGGAGCAGTTGATTGCGACCGGTGAAGTCAAGCGCGGCTACCTCGGCGTGAACCTCGGATCAATCACACCCGAGCTGGCGCAACGGCTCTCGCTCAAGGATCCGAAGGGTGCCTTCGTGGGTGCCGTGCTCGACGGCGCACCGGGCAGCCGCGCCGGCTTGCGGGTGAACGATGTGATCGTGGAAATCAATGGTCAGGTCACGGCAGATCGTACCGATGCGGTGAACACCATCGCCATGACGGCACCTGAACAAACTATTCCACTCAAGGTAATCAGGCAGGGGGAACTTGTTGACCTGAAAGTGACGCTGGGCAAGCGGCCTGCCATCAAACGGTAGCGTTCGCTCGCTAAGCTGGAGCGTCTTCGGAAGCGCGCGTCCTCGGCGTGATGAAGCGACTCACCATGATGCCGACTTCGTAGAGCAACACCAGCGGCACCGCTAAAAAGAGTTGCGACAACACGTCCGGCGGCGTCACCACAGCGGCAATCACAAACGCGGCGACAATGAAATAGCCGCGAAATTCACCGAGTTGTTTAACCGTGACGATGCCAGCGCGCGTGAGCACGGCAAGCACGACCGGCGTCTCAAACGTAATACCAAACGCGATGAACATGGTGAGCGCAAAACTCCAGTACTTGTCGATGTCCGGCGTCATGTTGACGCCCGTTGGCGTGAAGCCCACGAAGGTGCCAAAGATCGACGGGAACACGACGAAATACGCGAACGCCATGCCGCAGAAAAAAAGAATCGTCGATGACACGATGATCGGCAGCGCCATCTTTTGTTCGTGCTTGTACAGCCCCGGCGCGACGAATGCCCACATTTGATAAAGCACAACAGGCAGCGCAATCAAAAAGCCTGCCATCAGCGTCACTTTGAGTGGGATAAAGAAGGTGCCTGTCACGTCGGTCGCGATCATCGACGTACCTGCGGGTAGCACTTTGAGCATCGGTGCTGCGACCAGTGCGTAGAGGTCTTTCATCCCCGGCCAGGCCATCAGCGCAAAGGTTGCGATAAGCACGGCAACGACGGCCTTAACCAGCCGCTGGCGCAGCTCAATCAGGTGGGAAATGAAGGTTTCTTGAGGGGCTTCGGACATGAAACGGTTTTAAATGTAGGAGCGGCTCTGCCGCGACCTGCGTATTGCTGGCCGGGTCGCGGCAGCGCCGCTCCGACAGCGCTCACGCAGCTTTTTTCGGCGATTCGGGCGTCACTTCGCCCGACAGAGGATTTAGCGTCGCGCTCATCTGCTCAGTCGAAATCAGCGGCTTCGCCTCAATCGCGGCGTGCGCTTCCAGCGCTTGTTCGGCGATCGATTTTTCGAGCGCTTCGACTTCGTTGAGCACGCCTTGAGCAGGCGCGGCGATGCTGTTCTCTACGCCAGTTTCCGGCGTAGTCAGTTTCGCGTGATAGTCGGATTCCATTTCGTTGAACACTTTGGAAGCGGATGAGGCTTCCTGCTCAACGCTGCGACTGGCTTCGTTGACTGTTGTTTCGAAACTCTTCGCTGCATCTTGCGCGGCTTGCTGAAGTTTTTTCAGCTCATCCATCTGCATTTCGCGGTCAATATCCTGCTTGACCTGATTGGCGTAGCTGCGTGCGCGCCCCAACAAGTGGCCAAGGGTGCGGGCAACTTTGGGTAGTTTTTCCGGCCCAAGCACGATCAACGCGACCACCGCGATGATCATCATCTTGCCGAAGGAGAGTTCAAACATTGAGTGCTTGGGTAGGGCGGGCATTGCCCGCCGTTGGTACACGAGGCAGGCAATGCCCGCCCTACGGAAACTAAAAGCTAAACCTTGTCGCGCTTGACTTCACCTTCAATCACGTTCGGCGTAGCAACCGGAGGCGCTTCTGCGGCGGTCTTTGTGGCGTCTTCGCCGCTCTTCATGCCGCTTTTAAAATCGCTGACTGCGCCGCCGAGATCCTTGCCGACGTTGCGCAGTTTCTTGGTGCCGAACACCATCACCACGATCAAGAGAACGATTAACCAGTGCCAAATCGAAACTGAACCCATGCTTAACTCCTAAAAATCTTGTGAACGAACGCAGGCTTGCTATTCGTCTCTTGCGATCATGCGTCCCAGTGGCCCAGAGCCGCCCAGCACATGCATATGTAAGTGAAACACGTCCTGTCGCCCGACGCGCCCATCGTTGATGATAGTGCGGAAACCGTCGGTCGACCCGTTTTCCCTCGCCACTTGTGACGCAACCAACAACATTTTACCGAGCAGCGGCTGATCCTCGGGCTGCGCCTCGGACAATCGGGCAATGTGTTTCTTTGGGATCAGCAGCAAATGCACAGGTGCCGACGGATGAATGTCCTTGAACACCAGCACGTCATTATCCTCATAGACCCGCGCCGACGGGATTTCGTTCTTGATGATTTTGCAGAAGAGGCAGTCGTTGTCGGTGCTCATGAAAATTCGATTCGTTCGTCTGTCACTTGGGTCGCGACGCTTTCTCGTCAATGCCGGATAGTCCCTCACGCCGCGCCAGCTCCGCGACAACGTCCGCGCCCGTCAAACCGTAGCGCGACATGGCGACAAGCATGTGAAACCACACGTCGGCCGCCTCGCCCACCACCCGCTCACGATCCTCCGTGCTCGATTCCAGCTCGGCATCTTTGCAGGCCATAACGAACTCGGTCGCCTCTTCGCCGACTTTTTTCAGCGCGGCGTCGGGCGCTTTGGAAAATAATTTGGCGACGTACGAACTCGCGGGATCGGCGTCTTTGCGCGAAGAAAATGTCTGCGCCAAACGCGAAAAAACATCAGTGGAGTTAGCGCTCACCGTACATCTCCGCTTCGGTCTTTATCGGTTCGAACTGGCTGACCCATGCGCCATTTTCCAGTTTCCGGAAAAAGCAGTTGCGTCGCCCGGTGTGACAGGCAATGCCGCCCAACTGCTCCACCTTCAGGAGCACCACGTCGCCGTCGCAATCGATCAGCACTTCGCGCACGATTTGCAGATGGCCCGAGCTTTCACCCTTCATCCACTCTGATTGCCGGGAGCGTGAGTAATAGCACGCCTTGCCGGTGGCAATCGTGCGCGCAAACGCGTCGCGGTTCATCCACGCGACCATGAGGATTTCATGGGTCGCCGCGTCCTGCGCGATGGCTGGAATCAAGCCCTTTTCGTCGAAACGCAGTTCGGCCCACACGGTGGCGGGCGTGACGGCAGACAGGCAAACGTCGGGCGTGACGGAGGGCGTTTCAGACATGCCCTAAGTCTATCAGTCGATTAACAGCTATTCTCTGCAATGACCACATCGCAGGGGCTAGAGCCAATAAATGCCATAAATCGACAATGAGTAAAATTGAAACGCAGCCCCTGTGCATCCGTCATTTCAGCGAAAAGCTGATCGTCAACTCAAGGGCTGAAATCCGGCTGATTTTTCGGATTCGCGCTGATGAACGCCGGAAGCGTGCTGCACCGCGCATCAATCGCCACGATGCGCGGATATTTCGCCATGTCCACATTGAACCGCCGCGCTGAAAACACTTGCGGCACCAGCACACAGTCGGCCAGCGTCGGCATGTCGTCAAAGCAAAAATGACCGCTCATGTTCGACTCCGCGAGCGTCTGCTCAAACGCCGCAAGCCCGAGCGTCATCCAGTGCGCTATCCACGCGTTTTTCTGCTCTACCGTCACGCCGATCTCGTTGGTCAAATAATTCAGCACACGCACGTTGTTGAGCGGATGCACGTCGCAAACCAGCGCGAGCGCCAATGCGCGCGCGTACGCCCGTTCGACCGCGCCGCTCGGCAGCAACGGCGCGCTGTTTGGCACTAGCTCGTCAAGATACTCCATGATCGCCATCGACTGCGTGAGTACTGCGCCATCATCAGCGACCAGCGATGGCACGAGCCCCGCAGGATTTAACTTCAGGTAGTCCGCCGAGCGATGCTCTGCTTTCAGCAAATGAACGCCCACATGCTGCCAGGTGATGCCCTTCAGGTTCAGTGCGATGCGAACGCGATAAGCGGCGGAAGAGCGATAGTAGTTGTAGAGTTTCATGGCGACAAACAATAGCTATTGAAACGCTTGAATCCCGGTCTGTGCACGCCCCAGAATCAACGCGTGAATATCGTGCGTTCCTTCGTAAGTATTTACCACTTCAAGGTTCACCAGATGCCGCGCGACGCCGTATTCGTCGCTGATGCCGTTGCCGCCCATCATGTCACGCGCCAACCGTGCGATGTCGAGCGATTTGCCACAACTGTTCCTCTTCATGATGCTGGTGATTTCGACCGCCGCCGTGCCCTCGTCCTTCATGCGACCCAAGCGCAGACAGCCTTGCAGCGCCATCGCTATTTCAGTTTGCATGTCGGCCAGTTTTTTCTGGATCAATTGATTTGCTGCCAACGGACGCCCGAATTGTTTGCGATCGAGCACATATTGCCGCGCGCGGAACCAGCAATCCTCAGCCGCGCCGAGTGCGCCCCAAGCGATGCCATAACGCGCTGAATTCAGGCAGGTGAACGGCCCTTTGAGTCCTTCGACATGTGGCAATTCGTTCTCGGCCGGAACGAACACTTCGTCCATCACAATCTCACCCGTGGTCGACGCACGCAGGCCCACTTTGCCCTTGATCGCCGGCGCGGAGAGGCCCTTCATGCCCTTCTCAAGAATGTAGCCGCGAATACGGCCTTCGTCGTTCTTCGCCCACACGACAAACACATCGGCAAAGGGCGAATTGGAAATCCACATCTTCGCACCAGAGACGCTAAAACCACCGGGCACGGCCTTGGCGCGCGTGATCATGCTTCCCGGATCAGAGCCGTGATTCGGCTCGGTCAAACCGAAGCAACCAATCCATTCGCCGGTGGCTAATTTGGGCAGATACTTTTGCCGCTGCACCTCGGTGCCAAACTCGTAAATCGGCACCATGACCAGCGAGCTTTGCACGCTCATCATCGAGCGATAACCCGAATCAACACGCTCTACTTCGCGCGCAATCAGACCGTAAGCCACATAGTTTAGCCCTGCGCCGCCATATTGCTCCGGAATCGTTGGTCCGAGCAAACCCAGCGCACCCATCTCACGAAAAATCTCGATGTCGGTGTATTCGTTGCGGAACGCCTCCACCACGCGCGGCAGCAACTTGTCCTGCGCATATTGCGCCGACGCATCGCGGATCATGCGTTCATCCTCAGTCAGTTGCTGATCGAGGAGCAGCGGATCGCTCCAGTTGAAGGTGGCTTTTGAAACTGTCGACATGCGCTTGACCTTTTCGAGTGAAGCGCCGATTTTAAGACGCCAGTGCAACTCCGGCGATTTGAAGCGACAAAAATCAAAAAGCCCCGGACTCGCTTGCGCGAGTGCCGGGGCTGGCGGGTTACGTTAGCGTTCAGCTCGCGTAGCGCGTCGCGATCAGTTCGTCGTCGAAATACCGAGCGATTTGACCGTTGCGATGTTGAAGTAGCCAAAGCCATCCACTGGCAGGTTTTTCGACTGCTGGTAACGGTTAACTGCGTTCATCACGTCAGCGCGGATCACACCGTCGATGCGGCCAGGATCGAAGCCCGCAGTTTTCAGCGCCTGCTTGATCTCAGTGATCTTGGCCGGGGTTGCGTTGGATTCACACAGGATCGAGCGGCGCTCGGTGCTTGCGTCGGCCACTTTAACCTGCTGGCTGATCGTCTCGTAAACGGCTGGCACGTCAACTTCGCGCACCGCAGCCGCACGGTCGGTGATTTGACGCGCTTCCGTTCTGTAAACGGCTGGCACGACTTCCTCGCGGGTTGACGCCGGAGTGTCGACCACTTGACGCGCTTCCGTCTTGTAAACCGCAGGAACCACTTCTTCACGAGTCGAGGCAGGAACGTCAACGACACGGCGGGCCTCGGTTTTGAAAACGGCGGCCACAACTTCTTCACGGGTCGATGCAGGCTTATCCACCACTTGACGGGCTTCCGTTTTGTACACAGCCGGAATCGTCTCTTCGCGGAACGATGCTGGGGTATCGATCACGCGGCGTTGCACGTTCTCGGTCACCGCAGGAATCGCGATGCGACGGGTCGACGCGGGCGTATCAACGACACGACGCTCAACGGTCTGGTACTCGGACGGGATTACGATTTCGCGCGAGCTGGCTGGGGTATCAACGACTTGACGCGTCACCGTTTTGAATTCCGCTGGAATCGCGATTTCACGCGTTGAAGCGGGTGCCACGATCACTTGGCGGGTCACCGTTTTGAATTCAGCCGGAATCACCGTTTCACGGGTTGACGGCTGTTGATCGATCACTTCGCGCGAAATCGTGCGGTATTCTGCGGGGGTCCGAATTTCACGGGTGTAGCCCGCAACATTCGATCCCGCAACACGCGGATCAGCAGACAGCGCGTTCGCGCCTGCGGCTGCACCGGCACCAGAGCCCGCTGCGTTACGACCAAATACAGGCGTCCAGACACCCCCGTTTGCGCCCAACAGCGTGCGGCCATCAGTCGAGAGCTTGAAGCCCTTGGCGAGGATTGCTTCGAAGTCGATAACTTGACGCGTTGTGGTGCTGTACTGCGCGGGGATTCCGATTTCGCGAGTCGCAGCTTCGGTGCTGACGACCTGACGCTTGACCATCGCGTATTCAGCCGGAATCTCAACTTCACGCTGCGATGCTGCCGACTTTTGCACGGTCTTCGTGATCGTGCGGTATTGCGCCGGGACCACCACGAGACACATCACGTCGTCGCTCTCGCCAAGCTTTGCTTCACCGGTCGTGCCGCCGCGAAGGAATACACCGCCACGTGCCGTTGACTCAAGGGTTGCGGCCTGCTGCGCGGCTGTGACAGGCGTTCCGACCGGGGCACGACCCGCAGTTGTCGCCGCCGTGTATTCAGCCACTGTGCTGACGTATTTCGCTTGGGCGATCCAGACACGACCGCGTTTCCATTCCGTCGATTCGTCAGACACTTTCACCTGCTCGGTGATCGTTTCGAATGTTGCTGGAACCACTTCGATCCGCTTGCTGGCAGCGCGAACCAGAACGCGCTCTTCGACGTCCTTGTAGGAGCCAGGGGCTACTTCAAGGCGCGAACCAGCGGCGCGGGTTTCGACCTGCTCGGACACGGTGCGATAGGGTATCTGCATCGCCTCCAGGCGAACCGTTTCTGGTTTGGCAAGAACCTGCTCAGTCACCGCTTTGTACGTCGCCGGAACAACGTCAACACGGCGTGAGGCGGGTCGCGACTCGACTTGCTCAGTGGCAGTCTTGTAGGTTGCCGGAATCACTTCTAGACGCTTGCTTGCTGCGCGCACTTCGATTTGCTCAGTCAAGGTTTTGTACGTGGCTGGAATCACCTCGATGCGCTTTGACTCAGGTTTGACCAGCACACGCTCGGTCACCGTTTTGTAAGTCGCGGGGATCGGTTCCTCGCGAAACGTCTCAGGCTTGCTGACGACTTGCTCGGTGAGCGTTTTGTAGATCGCCGGGATCGCGATCTGGCGCTTGTATTCAGGGCTGACCAATACCTGTTCCGTGACGGATTTAACCGTTCCGGGGACATTGATCGGGCGCTTGTATTCCGGGCTGATCAGAATTTGCTCGGTCACGTTTTTGTACGTGGCGGGCACAGTGCTGTAGCGCTTGTATTCCGGGCTGACCAGAACCTGTTCAGTGACCGTCTTGTAGGTCGCGGGAACGGCGATAGCGCGCTTGTAGTCCGGGCTGACGAGCACCTGCTCGGTCACCGTCTTAACGGTTCCCGGGATCACCTCGGCGCGTTTACCGGCCGCTACTTTTACGACTTGCTCGGTCTTGGTTTCATAGCGAGCCGGACTCGTCACCGTGGCAAAGCACTCGGCGGTGGGGCCGACAGCGACCGCCAAGCCAACCGGGCGCGGCAGATTTTTGCTGAAATTGTTGTCGCACAGTTGCATGGTGGCGCGAACGACAGCACCGGTCGCGTTAAAGTACACGTTGACTGGCAGGTCCGCGCTGAACGGCACGTATTTGCCAATCAATTTGCGGCTAACGCCATCGCGGTCGCCCGAGCGCCCCACGCCGAGATCACACGATCCACTGGCGTATCCAGCGGCGTCATAACCCAGCGCGTCCGCAGCTTGACCGGCCGCTGTCAGGTCGCCCAATTTTTGTTGTTTAACACTGGCTTCACCCGCGCGCTGTAGCGGCGGATGCTGTGTAAACGGCTGGTAAAACTTCGCCGTACCGCTGGCCACCGCTGCATCGCATTCCACAGCCGTGTCGTAACCGACGTTGCCGTGCTCATCCGTAGTGCGCGCTGCATAGGTTGGCGCTGCTAACAGAACGCTTCCGCCCAACAGCATTCCGCCCACCGAATATTTAAATAACCCCTGCTTTTTTATGCCCACTTTCAATCTCCGCTGTTGAATATCGTCGCTGAAATCAGCGCTCAAAGCATAGGCTTAACGGGGGTCTTTACAAAAGTGTTTTTGCTAACCGTGCAAAGTTTAAGAATCCTCTGGGATCGGACAATTCTGCGCAGTGGACAGCGCATTTTTAGTTCGATCTTGCGCGCGACCCACTGTCGTATGCGGCATTGGCACTGCTTACGACTGCGGCGAAAAGTGCATCATCCGTTCAACGTATCGCGCGAACGTATCGATCTCAATGTTGACACGATGACCCTGTGCCAATTCAAAAAAATTGGTGACCTGATACGTGTGCGGAATCACGTTGAGCTGAAAGCGCGCGCCCGTCGCGACGTCTTCGACCGCGTTCACGGTGAGACTCACACCATTGACGGTGATCGAGCCTTTTTGCGCGATGAATTTCCCTAGATGGGCGGGCACTTCGACTTCGAGCAACCAGCTCTCAGCGAGATTTTTCCACTGGGTGACCAGACCCGTTGCGTCGATGTGTCCGGTCACTAAATGTCCGCCGAGTTTGTCGGCCAGAGTCAAAGATTTTTCAAGATTCACCAATGCACCCACTTCGAGCCCTGCGATGATGGTGAGTGAATGTGCCGTCACGTCAGAGCGCAGTAGACCCGGACCTTTTTCAACAATGGTCAGGCAGCAGCCCGAATGCGCAATCGAATCGCCAATCGCAATATCGTCCAGCGACCAGTCGCCGCAAGCCATCGTGATGCGCTGTCCGTCGCCGATGGGTTCGTGCGCAGTAACGCGACCGAGGCCTGTGATGATTCCGGTAAACACTACTTTTCCTTTTGGAAGTTGATCATTTCGTGCGCATCAAGATGCGCACGTCATCGCCCAAACGCGTGATCTCATGCAAATCAAATTGCAACGCATCAGACAATTTTTCAGGCTCGTCGATGGAGAACATTTCCCTCGCGTTGCGACCCAACAATTTCGGCGCAAGGTAGACCAATAGTTCATCAACAAGTCCCGCCTGAACCATCGGGCCCATGAGCCGAGCGCCAGCCTCAACATGCAACTCGTTTACGCCGCGCGCACCCAAGTCTTGCAGTGCGGCAGGCAAGTCAATCTTGCCGGTCTGCTTGGCATCCGGCAAGCGCACTACTTCAACGTTGTCAGGCAGGCCCACCGGCATTTGATCGGCGCAGTAAATCAACGCGCCGCCCTGCAACACTTTCGCCGTGGGGCTCAACTCGCCCAAATGATCGAACACGACGCGCAGCGGCTGACGAAGTGGCAGCACCGTGGTGATGCCGCGCACCGTCATCTGCGGATCGTCATGGCGTATGGTGCCGCTGCCGGTGAGCACGGCACACGCCCGCGCACGCCAGCGATGACCATCGCGACGCGCCTCGTCGCCCGTGATCCACTGCGATTCGCCGTTAGCGAGCCCGGTCCGACCATCGATCGAGGCGGCGACCTTGCAGCGCACCCACGGTAGCCCCGTCGTCATGCGCTTTACGAAACCGATATTGAGTTCGAGTGCATCATGCGAGAGCAGGCCCACACGCACGTCGATACCCGCATCGCGCAGGCGCGAGTGACCGGTACCGCTGACCATTGAATTCGGGTCTTCCATCGCCGCCACCACGCGCTGGATTCCAGCACCGATCAATGCCTCCGTACAGGGCGGTGTTTTGCCGAAATGATTGCACGGTTCGAGCGTGACATACGCAGTCGCGCCTTCCAGCTTGATACCCTTGGAACGGGCATTTTTTATCGCGTGTCCTTCAGCATGAGGCTCGCCAGGGCGTTGCGTAAAGCCCTCGGCAATGATCGCGCCATCGCGCACCAGCACACATCCAACGCGCGGATTCGGCGTCGCGTGATTCATCGCCATTGCCGCCAGTTCCAGAGCGCGGCGCATGAAGGTTTCGTCGCTAGCGCCAAACACGTCTGATTTGCTCCGCAACAAAATTACTGCCGCCAGTGTCGCGTGATTCAGCGCAGTCGTCGATGGGGCACAACCCTGGAAAAGAGAGCGGGATCGCGTTGCAGAAGTACTTGTCGTTCACGATTACTTTCATAAACAACCCGTTGTGCTGGCACAAGGGTAACGGATGTCAACGCGCTGGCGAACACCGTCGTCTCGCACGGCATATAACGATATCGGTCGTTTGGGCGAAAATGCGGGTGTTAGGGCCAATCGACTCGTCTGGAATTCGAATGTTCTTCTACCGCCGTCAAACGGATGGACGCGACTGAGGCCCACCGACGGCCCGACAGGTACGCGGATCAGTAAGTGTCCCTCTTGCTCGATTTCCACAGCGACTACGTGATCAGGTGCCACGATCCATCCGCCAAACGTATTCGCGGTTGCGATCATGCGATCCTCCTCCGGTTCGGATAAAGCACCCATTGTCAGCGGTAGACCTCGAAGCGCTATCACTGAACCTGACGTGAGTATAAGCACGACAAGCATGGGCCAGTACGGGCGGCGATAGATTGCGACCACGATCAGTATCAGCCACGAAACGAGCGACGTGATGATGCCCAGATGCAGATGACGTGCCAGTTCGCTGTACCCATCGCCAAATATCGCTGAAGCCCACACCGATGTCACAATGACCGCGAGGCAGCACAGCACGATGCGCTCCAATTGCAAGTCGCGATCAAGCGCAACGCTGCCGCCGATAGCGCGCTTATAAAGCAAAGAACCGCCTGCAATCAGACCAGCCCATAGCGGCAGAATCCAGAAAATGGCATGCCCGTTAAGGCCAAGTTTTCGATCAAGAGCATCAAAACTGGCGGCAATCCCCAATGGCCCCGAAGGAACTTGCGCAAAGTCTTTGTGGGCAACTTCGCCCACATATCGAATTCGCCAGCCGCTAGACAGCATCAGTGCACGTCCAAATGCTGTCACCAATGTCGTCGGCTGCGTGGCAAACACTTGCAACAATTGCAATGGCGAGAGCGCTTGCACTTCGGGACAAATCTCCTTCAGTCCACGCCCCGCGATTTGAAAGTAACCCGCATTGGCAAGCAACGCGCAAGCCACTGGCAACCGCAGCGCCCGAAGAGTTGCTGCGGGTTCATTGCTCGCGGGCAGGAGGGCACCGAATAGGGCGTTGTTGATATTGACGTAATGAAAGACCGGGTTTCGCTCCGCAAAACGCAGGTTCGTGACGATTGAACTCGCAGTAGCAATCGTGAGGCCAACGATAACAAACACGGCCGAAAAGCGTTCGCGTCGCGACCTGAAGGCGTTCTGGCCACCCAGTTTCAATAGCCCGAGCACAACGATGAAAAAAACAGGAAGCAGCAAATGCTGCATGCGGGAAAAAGCCAGACACAGCACGCCAATCGAAAAGAGCAAGAGACGTCGCATCGGTTGCTCGTCGTCGATGACGAGTGCCGCGATTGCCGCGACCGCAACGTACGCACCGAATACCGCAAAGAACTCGCCATAAAGCGTATTCAAGTACAGTGTATGTAGCGGATCAACGATCACCAGCGCCACAATCGCGGCATGCACGCAGGCAACCCTGGGGCGGGACCTGAGCGCCGAATGGATGACGCAGACGGTCGTCATCAAAAGCAGCGCTTTCAACATGCCGATCATTCGCATGTCAAGGTGCGTGTCACCGCTTGCAAAATACCTGCGAACGTTGGCAAGTGCTATCGCCAGCGTATCGAATACCACCTCCATGCTGGGGTAGCACGACTGTGAAGGTACTTTAATGAGCAGATGTTTTTCGATCGGGGCATTGACATAAGCAATGTCACGGGCTCCCCCAGGTAGCTCGGGCCACAGATCGATGCAAGCGGCCGTGCGTCCCATATCAAACTGATTGGCATAGCCAAACATGGGGTCGTGCACCGCCATGTAGAAGACCCGGATAGCCGCGATGCAGATCAATAACAGGGTCAGCATTGCTAGAGGAGATTTATTGGAGTCCAACAATGAATTTCGAAGGCGCGACAACATCAAGTATGACCGCGACCGCATTAGCTGACCCTCGTCGCTAACACTCTCGACGCGAGCGATTTTGTTCATCCAGAACATTACTACGTCCAACTAGACACTAGCGTCGACGATGTCGTTGACGCTAAACACCCTTCGGTTTCCATGTGGTAAGTTTCTTGGCGACCTTGGCTACTACCGGACGCTCGACCTCATGCAGTGCCGAGCGGAAATCCTCAACGTCCTGAAATGACTTGTAGACTGAAGCGAAACGGATATAGGCGACTTTGTCCAACTTGTAGAGTTCCGCCATCACCATCTCGCCAATACTGCGCGACGGGATTTCGCGCTCGCCCAGACTGTGGATGTTGGCGGTGATTCTGGCAATCGCCTGATCAACGAATTCAGTGGGCACGAAGCGCTTATGCAGCGCGCGGTTGAAGCCCGTGCGAATTTTTTCTACGTTGAAATCGATGCGCGTACCGTTGCCTTTGATGACCTGCGGCATGCGCATTTCAACCGTCTCGAACGTCGTGAATCGCTTGTCACAAGAAAGACATTTACGGCGACGACGAATGGCGTCGCCCGTCTCGGAGACACGCGAGTCAATCACTTGTGTTTCAAGAGAGCCGCAGAAGGGGCACTTCATTAGACGACTGCTGGATCAGATGCCATATTTAGATTCTGGCACGGGAAAGTTGTGCAAGGACGAAATTCACGCTCTGTTCGCGCACCGCGCTGCGGTCACCGTCAAAGCGTTTCGTTACTGACGTCACACTTTGCGCTGTGGCAAAACCAAAGCACACCATGCCGACGGGTTTGGTCAACGTGCCTCCGGTCGGACCCGCGACGCCCGTCACCGAGTACGCCGTCGTTGCACGGCTGTTTTTCAACGCCCCCGCAACCATCTCGCGAGCGGTTTCTTCACTCACAGCACCAAACGCGTCAATCGTCGCAGCAGCAACGCCCAGCATCTCGATTTTTGCTTCATTGCTGTAGGTGACGAAACCACGATCGACCCACGCAGATGAGCCGCTAACACTCGTGAGCACCGCTGCGATCAAGCCACCGGTGCAACTCTCTGCGCCCGTGATGACGCGCTTCTCGGCAACGCACACTGTGCCGATGTGTTCTGCGAGTTTCAGCCATTCATCAAACAAAGCGTGCATATTTGGTGTTCAGAAAATCCGTATCCACAGCGCAAATACAAAGAGCGTCAGAGCTGCCGCGATCAAGTCGTCCAGCATCACACCAAACGCACCTTTCACGTTGCGATCTGCCCAGCCAATCGGCCCAGGCTTTCGAATATCGAGCAAGCGAAACAGCAGAAATGCCCAAGCCTGTTTCCACATTGCGCCCGGCAACATAGCCGTGATCAAGGCCATCGCGATCACTTCGTCCGACACGATGGAGCCGTGATCACTTTCGCCAAGCGCGCGTCCGGTCACGCCAGCGGCCCAGATGCTGATGATGAACGCAATTGCAAGCGCAATGAAAAACACGTCGTCGCCGACTATCGGTTGCAGCCAGCGTGTCGCAAAGAGTCCGAGCAACGCGCCAAAGGTGCCCGGCGCGAACGGCGCGAGCCCAGTGCCGAGACCGAGCGAAATCACATGCGCCGGATGCGAGAGCATGAAACGCAACGTTGGCTTGATCGGCTGCGCCGACATTGGTGTGGCATTGACGTCACTCATGCGAAATGATCCCAGCCTTTGATTTCGATATTCATTGGGTGTGATTGTGCATCTAGTACCCGAACGTTGGCAGCTGAATCTGGTGCGGTCACGCGGCCGATGCATGCACCGCCAAGCCCTTGAGCCCGCAGTAATTCGGCGACAGCGGCGTGCTGGGCCGCAGGAGCGGTGAACAAAAGTTCATAGGCGTCACCCGTGGACAGCAGGCAGTGCCGCGCTTTGGCCGCATGTTCGGACGATGCCAATTGCTCTCTCAGGTTGGTGGGAATGGCAGCAAAGTCGATATCGATCATTACCCGTGATGCGTCGGCAAGGTGCGCCGCCTCACTCAACAATCCATCAGAAATGTCAATGCAACTGGTGGCAACGCAGCGCAGGGCAATACCAAGAGCGACGCGCGCTTCAGGACACTCATATTTCGCAATTTGCAAAGCGCTTGCATGTCCTTTGATCTCGCCAATCAGGCAGTAAAGCGCCCACCCAGCATCACCCAGCGGCCCGCTCACCCAAAGCTGGTCACCGGACTTTGCGCCACTGCGTAACAGCGCTCCGCCCGGTGGCACGTCACCAATTGCGGTCAATGCAATCGCAAGCGGCCCACGAGTGGTGTTGCCGCCGATCAGCTCAACGCCGAATTGATCGAGTGCAGCCCACAAACCTTCAGAAAAATTTGCGATCCACGCTTCGTCAATCGTTGGTAACGTGAGCGAAAGTAAAGCGTAGCGGGGCTTCGCACCCATCGCCGCAAGATCGCTCAGATTGATGTGCACGGCGCGACGACCCAGCTTGCACGGATCAATTGTTGGCAGGAAATGACGTCCTTCGACCAGCGTGTCCGTCGTGACCGCGAAGGCGTTACCTGCGGATGGAGCGATAACTGCGCAGTCATCGCCATTACCGACGATTGCGGCCACCCTGAGCCGCGAGAAGTAACGCGCGATCAGCTCGAATTCGGTCATCGCGCGCTTGCAGCTATTGACGTCGCGCGGGCTTCGGCGCAGCCACTTCGTCCGCACGCAGAATCGGAGCGATTTTATCGAGCACGCCGTTGACCCACTTGTGCCCGTCAGTACCGCCGAAGGTCTTGGCTAGCTCAACCGACTCATTGATCGCGACGCGATATGGAATGTCGATCCGCGACTTCAGCTCCCACGTGCCAATCAGGATGATGCCGCGCTCAATCGGGCTGATCTGCGCGAACGGACGGTCAACATGCGGCTGCGCAATGACAACGAGCGCTTCCCAATCGTCAGTCAGGCCTTTCCACATTTCACGAAAGAAGGCTTTGTCGCAACGCTTGAAGTCTTCGTCACTCTCGGCGCGAAGCCGGATCGACGCCGGGTCGTGCTCCGCGACATAGAACTCGTAGAGCCCTTGCAGCGCGAATTCACGCGCCCAGCGGCGGGCGGATTTTGGCTTTGGTTTAGTTTGCGGCGCTTGTTGTGGTTGCGACTGGTCCAGTGCAACCATGATCAGGATTCGCCAAACTTCGAATGCGTCCATTCTTGCAGAAGCGCCATTTCAACGGC
The DNA here is from genome assembly GCA_043757535.1 of Burkholderiales bacterium. Lineage (GTDB taxonomy): Bacteria > Pseudomonadota > Gammaproteobacteria > Burkholderiales > Casimicrobiaceae > Casimicrobium. The sequence goes on along the minus strand of JAYVPF010000311.1, from coordinate 6,646 downwards.
GGCTTGCGCCGCCTCGTAACCCTTCTGCTCAGCGCGAATCTCAGCCTGCTCATCGGTATACGTCGTGAGCACACCATTGCCGATCGCAACGTCAAGCTCAAGCCCAACGCGCGTGATGCCAGCGGCTGATTCGTTGCAGACAATCTCGAAGTGATAGGTGTCGCCCTTGATCACGCAACCCAACGCGATTAGCGCGTCGAACTCTTCGGTACTGGCGAAGGCCTGCAACGCGAACGCAATCTCCAGTGCGCCGGGCACGGTGACTTCTGCGATGTCGCTGGTTTCAACACCCATTTCAGTGAGCGCCTTTTTTGCGCCCGCAAGCAATTTTTCGCAAATCGGTGAGTTGAAACGTGCGGTGACGATACCGATGCGCAAGCCGGAGCCACGAAGTTTCATGAGGGGTTGGAGGGACATGTTCTTCTCTTCTTCGAATCGATTATGTAGGGTGGGCAGCCTCTGCCCACCGAACGTCGCGGTGGGCACGGGGTGCCCACCCTACTTTCAGTTTTCTTGTTGTGCTTCGTAAGCTACGACGTCGAGATCGAAGCCAGTCATCGATGGCATACGACGGGGCTTGGCCAACACTCGCATCTTGCCCACGTTCAGTGCCCGCAAAATCTGCGCACCGATACCATATGTACGCAGATCCATCTTGTGCGCGTTCAGTGGTTTCACGTTCAGCGCGCGGTCACGAAGATCGTCCGCAGTTTCGCTTTGGTGCAGCAACACGAGCACACCAGCATCCGCTTTTTGAAGTCGGGCGAGCGCCTTCGGAACGCTCCATGAATGCACGGCGCTCTTCGCGTCAAGCGTATCAATAACTGACAGCGGTTCATGGACGCGCACCACCGTTTCACGCTCTGGTGTGGGTGCGCCTTTGACAATCGCGAGATGGGTGGCCGAGGATAGTTTTTCGCGGAAAACTTTGAGTGTGAATTCACCTTGCGCCGTTTGCAGCGCGCGTTCACCGACGCATTCCACGAGATTTTCCTGAGCCGCACGATACTGAATCAGATCGGTGATCGCACCGATTTTCAAGCCATGTGCTTTCGCGAAGATGAGCAAGTCTGGCAGGCGCGCCATCGTGCCGTCGTCTTTCATGACTTCGCAAATCACCGACGCAGGCGTCAGGCCCGCCATGCGCGTGAGGTCGCAGCCCGCTTCCGTATGGCCCGCACGCATCAGCACGCCGCCCGGCTGCGCCATCACCGGGAAAATGTGGCCCGGCTGCACGATGTCGGTTGGCTTGGCATTGAAGGCGACCGCCGCCTTCACTGTGCGCGCACGGTCGGCTGCGGAAATACCGCTCGACACGCCCTCTGCTGCTTCAATAGAAAGCGTGAAATTTGTCCCGAATCCCGAGCGATTGGACGAGGTCATCAGTGGCAGATTGAGCTGCGCACAGCGCTCTTGCGTGAGCGTCAAACAAATCAGACCCCGCGCATGTTTGGCCATGAAGTTGATCGCCTCCGGCGTCACAAACTCAGCCGCGAGCACCAGATCGCCTTCATTTTCGCGATCCTCTTCGTCCACCAGAATGACCATGCGACCGACCTTCAGGTCTGCGATGATTTCCGGGACGGTGGACAGCACGGAAGCCGCAGGGACTGCAACGGCAGCCAGAATAGGTTTGGAAACAGATGCGGTATTAGCCATAACAAAGAGCAACTCTCTGGAGGAGAAACAGTCATTTTAAGCGGGCGGCATGTTTGCCCCTGTACCGGCCCGCCGACCTGACTGCCGATTGGAGACAATAACGGCCTTCAAGCGAATCATTTGGCTCGCGCCACGCATCAATGTCCGATCTCCTTATCTCAGAACAACACGGTTTTCGCACACTGCACTTCGGGTCGGAATGGGTGCAGGGCCGCATGCGTATTAGTCGCCCTGCCGATCTCGCGTTGGGCTATGCGCAGGACATGTGTGCAGCGCTGTTGTTCACGCCGCCGCCCCAGAATGTTTACGTCGCAGGGCTGGGCGTGGGCTCGTTGCCGCGATGGGCGTTGGCGCATTGGGAGGAATCGCTCAAACGCATGGAAATTGTGGAGCTGCGCGCTGATGTGATTGCGTTGACGCGCTCGGCGTTTCCGTTGCCTGCTGACGATCCGCGTGTTGTGCTGACGTTGGGTGACGCCGCCAAAGTGATCCCTGAGCGTCCGGCATCAAGCGTGGACTGGATATGGGTGGATTGTTATGACGGGCGGGGTCGGGTTGGTACGCTGGAATCCGGTGACTTCTACGCGGCGGCCCACGCCGCGTTGAAAGCCCGTGGTGTATTCGTAGCGAACATGTGGAGCAGCGTCACGCGCTACCGTGGTGGCTTGAGGCGACTGCGCACGGTATTTGGTACAGACAACATTGTGTTGCTGCCTGCGATTGCCACGGAAAACGTCACCGTGATCGCGACCAAATCGCCATTGCCGCCACTGGACAATCGCCCGATGCAGGCGCGCGCCCGAGCGTTGCAGGCCGAATACAAATTACCGTTCGAGCGCTGGCAAAAAGCGCTAGCCCCCGTTGCAACGGCCTTGTAGGAGCGGCTCTGCCACCACTTGCGTCGTCGTCGCGCTGTCGCGGCAGAGCCGCTCCTACAAAGTTAGGTAGAAAAAAGCCCGCGGGCGAATAAACGCAGCGCGGGCTGAAGGGTTCCCTCCTCCTCGAGGAAATCAATCTGAATTATAAGGTCATTTAGATGAATAACAAGCCTTTTTCGGGCGTTTCTCTCTTTTTTGGTGCAGGGGAAACCCTTGACCTCTCCGCCATCGGGCTGCGCCTCAAGCAGCCCTAAATTCGTGCTGCTAGTCGTTCTGCCTCGACTTACTAGTCGTTCTGCCCCACGGCCAGTTTCAGAACGGGCTTCTTCTCTTCGAAGAATTGCTCATCTTCGGTCGAGCCATGCAGCGCCGTGGTGGAGCTTTGACCACCCTGAATGACTTGCGTCACAGCGTCAAAGTAACCGGTGCCGACTTCGCGTTGATGTTTCACAGCGGTGAAACCATGCGCAGCGGCGGCGAATTCAGCCTCTTGCAACTCGACGAATGCGGTCATGTTGTTCTTAGCGTAACCATGCGCCAAATTGAACATCGAGTAGTTGAGGCTGTGGAAGCCAGCCAGCGTGATGAACTGGAACTTGTAGCCCATCGCGCCGAGTTCGCGTTGGAATTTAGCAATGGTCGATTCGTCGAGATTTTTCTTCCAGTTAAAAGAGGGCGAGCAGTTGTACGCCAGCATCTTGCCGGGGAATTTCTTCTGAATGCCTTCAGCAAAATCACGCGCAAATTTAAGATCAGGCTTGCCCGTTTCACACCAGATCAAGTCGGCAACAGCGGCGTAAGCCAGACCGCGCGACAGCGCTTGATCAAAACCCGGACGCGTTTTGTAGAAGCCTTCCATCGTGCGCTCGCCAGTGCAGAACGGACGATCATTCTCATCCACGTCACTGGTTAGCAAATCAGCTGCTTCAGCATCGGTACGAGCGAGGAGCACGGTCGGCGTGCCCATCACGTCAGCCGCGAAGCGAGCCGCGTAGAGCTTTTCAACCGCCTCACGCGTTGGCACGAGCACTTTGCCGCCCATGTGGCCGCATTTCTTCACGCTGGCCAATTGATCTTCAAAGTGAACGCCGGCCGCGCCAGCATCGATCATCGATTTCATGAGTTCGAATGCGTTCAACACGCCGCCAAAACCGGCCTCAGCGTCGGCCACGATGGGCTGCATGTAATCGATGTCGTCCTTGCCTTCCATCCACTGAATCTGGTCAGCGCGCATGAGCGTGTTGTTGATGCGTTTGACCACCGACGGCACCGAGTTCACCGGATACAGCGATTGATCCGGATACATCTCACCGGCCAAGTTTGCATCGCCTGCGACTTGCCAACCCGACAGATAAATCGCCTTCAATCCGGCCTTGACCTGCTGCATCGCCTGATTGCCAGTCAACGCGCCGAGCGAGTTAACGAAAGGCTCAGTCCCGAGGGAGTTCCACAGCTTCTCTGCGCCTTTTTTGGCGAGCGTGTGTTCAATGCCCGTCGTGCCCCGCAGACGCACGACATCAGCCGCGCTGTAGTTGCGCTTGACACCTTTCCAGCGTGGGTTGGTCGCCCAATCTTTTTCGAGGGCGGTTGTCGCGGCGGCCATTTGGGCCAGAACTTTGGAAGATTGCGTCATGATGGGTTGCCTTTATCAACTGAGACAAAGTTGTCTCTGGAAAACGTTGCTTACTTATTCAGGCTTCCGTCTGCGTTGTGCTGCAACGGAAGCATTAAAAGCATTTTGTTGTTGCTTTGCAGCATAGGCGATTTCAATGGAAAGCGCAAAAAAATTTGCAAAAAAGCTCATTAAAACAACGATTTGCAAGGCGTTTTCATTCCATTATTTATTCCATTTGGTGAAAACCACTTTTACACCTTGCATTGCAACATTTGAAAATGCATTTCAAGAAACGATCACAATGAGAAAAAGTCCCGTGTTTTCAATTGATTCGGCGACAGTGTTGATGTGACTCGTCGGGCGCGAGCGATGGCCGCGAATCGGCTGACCGATAGCGAACGACGTGAATGCGCCAAAACACGTCGCGAATTCTGCTGATCCACGCCGTCCTCGCAGTCAACTTAGCTGTAGCAAACGCGCAACAAAAATACCCCGCGTTTGCATGAACGGGCTTTGTCTGGAACGAACTATCGCTTACGCGAGCATGTCCGCCCAAATGTTCTTCGCCCAACTGTTGGCATACACGCCTTCGAGTGCGTTCTGCTCGGGCGAGAGACCGCCTGCGCCAGCGACGGCGAGCATTGTTTTCTGCGCGGCGTCGTAGCGATGAACCGACGACACATGAACAACGTTTTTGTCATCGATGAAGCTGTAGCAGGTATTAGCGACCATCGGTGTTTGATTCACCACGTCACCCGTGAGCAATGCGACCACGGCGGCGGCGCAGACCTTGCCGTGCTGGTTGGCCATGTGGCCGGATTTAGGCATCGCGGGGGCGATTTGAAGCGCGTCGCCAAGGATGTGCACGCTCGGCACATGGGTGGATTCGTAGGTGAGCCAGTCGATTTGGCACCAGCGCTTATTGGCGTTATTAAGGCCATACTGTGCGGCGATATTGCCGGCGCGCATCGGTGGCAATACGTTCAACACGTCAGCTTTGAGATCATCGCCAAAGGTCATCTTCAGGGTGTTGGTCTTGGCGTCAACGTCCTGAATTTCCTGATTGTTGCGGTACTCGATGATGCCGTTGAATTGTCCGTTCCACGCTTTGGTGAAGAGGCCTTTTTTCGAGGTTACGTCTTCGTTGGCGTCGAGAATCAACACCTTCGATTTCGGTTTCGCCTGCTGGAAATACCACGCCACCTGACACGCGCGTTCGTACGGCCCCGGCGGGCAACGATACGGGGCTTTCGGGATGTGAATGGCGTAGACACCGCCGTCTTTCATGGCGACCAGTTGGTTGCGCAATGCGACGGTTTCCGGGCCGGCTTTCCATGCGCTGAGCACTTTGCCGCGCGCCTCGGTGCTGGCGAGTCCGGGCAGCGATTCGAGCATGAAATCAATGCCCGGAGAGAGGATCAAACGGTCATAGCCGAGCGTGGTTCCGTCGGCTAATGAGAGCGTTTTTTTCGAGGCATCGAAGCCAGTGGCTTCGCCCTTAATTTGCTTTACGCCGTACTTCGCGAGACCGCCGTAGGCGACCGAAATATCGCCGATGGATTTGGAGCCACCGAGCACAAGGTTCGACAACGGGCAGGAGACGAATTGAGCGTCGCGCTCGACCAGTGTGACGTCGATTTTCCCTTCGCTCCACATCGCGATGTACTTGGCCGCAGTCGCGCCACCAAAACCACCGCCAACGACGACGACTTTGGGTCTGGCGACGCCCCCAATGCTGGCGCAGCCTGCGATTCCAGCTGCGCTCATGAGCGACAAAGCGCCAAGGGATTTCGCGAAATCGCGACGATTGATTGTGTTCATAAACATCCTCCCCCTATTTCGCTTGTTTGGAAAAATAATCAGCCATCAGCGCGACCTGTTCGTCGCTGTATCCTTTGGCGAGCTGATGCATGATGCTGGCGGGCAATCTGCCATCGCGATAGTCCTTCATCTTTTGCACAAGCACGTTCGCTGGCTGGGTAGCAAGCGACGGTACTTCGGCCACGCTCCTGCCATTGGTGCCGTGGCAGTTGGCGCATTGCGCTGCGAGGTTGCGCGCGAGATGTGGGCTCGCGGGGGTTTGCGCCTCGACTAGTTGCGACAGCGCGAAAGACATAACTGCGGCGACGAATTGAAACGTTCGAGTGTGCATGATGGACTCTCCTCAGAGCAGTGTGACGGATCAATGCGTGATCCGTTTCAACGCTGATTCTAGGCCGTTCGCAGCGCAAAATGCTGTGCTGCTGAGATGAAGTTGAGACTGTACGAGCGACTCCGTCGCGACCAACGTTATTTCAGCTTGGCGGTCGCGACGAAGTCGCTCCTACATCCCAATGACGTCACCAATTTTGGCGATCAACTTTTTTATGTAAGCACCTTTGCATGGGGGCTAGAGGCAATACACGTCATTTAACAATACAAATGACCCTTTGAGCGCTCGTTGATGTATCCGAATCAGCGCGAGCGCTTCGCAGCGGCCAGTTACTCATCTTGC
>JAYVPF010000310.1:0-3516 GCA_043757535.1 Burkholderiales bacterium | reverse complement strand
ATGGGGCGGCCGCCGTCCAGTCTATCCGGACGGAGTACTCAACGCGCTGCCACACCCGCGAAACATCTGCTGCCCCCGATGGCAGCATCCTGCACCACATGAGATACTGACCTTCCGTTTCCCAAAACTCCTGGCGCGACAGTAATTCGCGATTCGCTCGCATCCATTCGTTCATCCCGAGAACGTCCGTGAACGTTCCACGAAGCCGCCGGGCAGCAGATAGCGCACCGACCCTCGACGCGAATCCGCTCTGACAAAGCAACGCGGCGGCAATCGATGGAACGCCATGCGTCAGCACAAGTGCTGGGCCATCTCCAAGTTCGGCGGCGCGACCATGACCGATAGCTACTGCTTGAATGCGGACAGCTTCGGCCGCCCATACGAGTCGAAAAATCGCACCGTCTTGAATCATCGACTGTGTACGCTGCGCGTCGCGTGGTTTGCGCCCCGATAGAATCGCCGCGAACGCTGTTCCATTGATCCACTTGCGGAGCGCAGACTCCCAGTCCGTTGGTAGGCTCCCCATCGAAAAGAAGGGCAACTCGGCCGCTATGCCTGCAAACGAAACGAGCGTTTCAACGACTGTGGCTTGGTCATCCCGAAGTACCGCACCATGACAATCCGCGAGTATTGAAACAAGCTTGTCAAGGCGCTCGTTCAGAAAGAGCCCTGCGTCGGTACCGAGTCCGGCGTAGAAGCATGCCCTCCGCTGCTCCACATTCGTCGAATGCCAAATCCATTGCGCTCGGGAATCAAGGATCGGCCTCTGTAGCGCACTGATCGATTCGTTGACATGTGTGAGTGTACGATTCCACAGCGACGATTCCAACACGTCGTCGAGTAGCGCTGCAAGTGCATCGGCGGGCGCGTCAAGCGGGTCAATGAGTGACAGCAAAGCGACATCCAGATCAGAGACAAAATCGCTGAATGATGCCGCGTCCTCGGTGTCGTCGTCGAGAGATTCCGACACGGTCAATCGCGCATCCTGCCAAAGATCAGCATGGTTCGCGATGTACTCGATCAGTGACGCGCTAGGAACGCCGAGCTTGACCGCAATGCGATTCCCAATTTCATTGACCAGCCGCGCCAAGCCACTGACCAGCCGCTGGCCTCTCGACTCACTGATGAGTTGCTTAAACAGCGCGTGTCGGCTCGTGCGAGCATAGCCAGACTCGAATGTCGGCATAACAGTGATCCCGTCGAGATCGACGTAGGCCCGACCGGCCCGGCCAACCACATTCGCAAACTCCGCCGATGATATCGCAGCTTGCGTTCCACTTTCCGGATCAAAACGTTGTAGCGAACGGAAAATGAGCACACTGCACGCCAGGTCAATTCCTTGCGCCAGGGTTGGTGACGCGACAACAACCGGCAGTCGCCGTTCGTTCAAAAGGTCTTCGACGGCGCTGAGGAACGGGCGCGGAAGCGCCCCGTGATGACATCCCACGCCGATCGACAGACCCGCTACGGCGGGGTGATCGTTGCCAAGCCACTCGCTGCCAATCGCCAAAGCGAAGGCAAGATGCGCTTGATCGGGCGGTCGAATATCGCTGAGGAATCCTTGTCGCTCCATTTCGTGGAACGCGCGAGCGAGCGCTTCAATTTGGTTGCGCTGCGGCGAGTAGATGAGGACGCTGTGGCCATCTCGCGCAAACGCATTTGCCGCGCCAATACAAAATTCAATGTCGTTGGAGGGAAATGCCTTTTTGCGAGTCCCCCGGGGTTCCTGACGCTTGAAGAAGTTGAGGATGAACGCTTCTTCGCCACCTATGAACTCTAGCCGTGCAGCACCGGCGCTTGACCGCCAGTCGAGCGTCGCGAGTCGCTGTCGCGTCGGCCGCCACCGAACGCTTAGTGCTCCGCCGTTTGCATCGTTCCGGAGCCAATTTGCGAAGTCTTGAAAATACGGATCGTCGGCATTGAACATCGCGGACAAGCATACGATGCGGCGACTCGCTGAGTCCCGTCGCCTCAGCAATCGCTGGATCAACACTTCATACCGAATTTCGCGGCTCCCAAGTCCGATCATATGACCTTCATCAAATACGATCAGCCCAACATCGTTGAGAACATTGGCGTCTTGCCGCAACGCGAAATCTAGTTTTTCTGGCGTCGAGACTACGATGTCCGCGGATTCGAGGGTGTGGACATCGATCGACGTCGCGCCGGCCGCGCCGTACAGCGAAGTAACCGACGCGCCGAGGGGTACAAATGTCCGCGCGAGGACTCGCTCGACTTGTGCGGAGAGTGCGCGAAGTGGTGTGACGTAGACTGTGCGTTTCCCATCCGCCAGAGCCCGCAAGATGCATAGCTCGGCGATTCGTGTTTTTCCGGCGCTGGTCGGCAACGCGATTACGAGATCGTCACTCGCATTCGTGGCGCGTTCCGCCGCTGCGAGTTGCGAAGGCCAGAGGTCCAACTGTGGTGGCCGTCGGGCACCAAGGACGTCAATGAAGTCGCGGCGGATCTGAGTCCACCGTGTCGGCAAGTCGGATCGCGGACCAATTGGAAGTCGTGCGTGAAGGCCTTGATCCCAAAGATCGCTAACCAGATGCGCTGAAAGCGTAGCAGTCCACCAGCAATCGAGATTTCCGACCTCGCCTGCGTCGGAGGCCACCGTTCTCAAGGCGCTGATTGCGGCCCGACACCCCTCCTCATCCCCTACAATGATCGCGCTGTCGGCCCTGCCAATCGCTTGGTGATACGCCTTCGCGAGCGACAGGAAGACAACATCGTCGATATCGAATTGATCATTGTCACTGATCAGCCTAACCGCCACCGCTTCATCGGTTTTCAGCGGATCGCCGAGCGCATGCGCTATGTGTTCGCGGAGCAGCGTCATGTCGCGACGTAACAGTAGGCCTAGCGCGCGCTCAGGAGACGCCAGATTTTTCTCAAGCGCGGGTAGCGGCAGTAACGAAAACGAACGCGCGGCGAAACCCGCGAGGTGCAGTGCTGCTGCGCCGACCACGAGATGCCGTCCTTGCTCCGGATCATTCGGGCTGCCCCGCCGGACTGCCGCCTCAAGCGCTTCGGCAGCGACGCCGAAAGCATCGGTGGTTTCAAATCGTGCTTCGGGCGGCCGCTGCCCGTTGGCGTCGCGCAGTTCCAACGCGAGTGCTAGGACACCGTAGCCAAAGTCCAACAGGTCTCCGGTAAGCGACGCCGCAAACGGCGGTCCACCAGGCGACACAACACCGTCGTTCCAGACCATCCCGCGAGCCAATCCGCGGGCTAGCAGGCGACTTCGTGCCTCAGGAGCGACGAGCTCGTCAAGTGCGGCGCGAAGCGCCTCAGGGGCTCTGGCCATGCTGGTCGTATGCCGCGGCGATAAACGCCTGGTGGTCCGCAACCACAACCGCCGCGCAGTCGCGCTTGATGTCGGTATTTGTTGGCTTCGGGACTAGCCGAAGGTGCTTGCTCGGATCGGTGCCGGACAATGCAAAAATCAGGTGCTGAACGTTTTTGGGGGCCATTGCACCGTTGGACTGCAATCGTTTGAATACATCAGCTTCG
>JAYVPF010000309.1:0-43080 GCA_043757535.1 Burkholderiales bacterium | reverse complement strand
GGTCGCGGCAGAGCCGCTCCTACGATTTTCACGCGGATTGTCTTAATGCGCGCCGCGCTTCACAACCATGCGTGTATGCAATTCGGTAATCGCTTTGCTGCCCGTCTTCGCAAACGCGAACGGCAGCACCGCGTGAACGAAGCAGGCGAGACTTGCTTTGAACAACGCCCAACCGAAGCTGCCCGCTACTGCGAAATGCTCGCCGTACGTCTCGCCGACCGAGGCTGGATGCTCGGCGAAGGCGCGGTTGACGGTGCCGATGAGTGAGCGGTTTTGCATGGGGTTATTGCGCTTGAGTCGATAATAAAATCATAGAACCTGAAGCGCGCAATAGGTTTGCAAGCTCGCCTTGTTCGTGCGCGCGGACGAGCAGTAAAATCTAACGAATAGTAATTTGCGGAGAAAAATTTGCTCGACAAGACAGATAAGAAGATTTTAGAACTCATGCAGGTGAATGCGACGCTTCCGCTCGCGGCGCTCGCCGAGCAGGTCAATCTCACGCAAACGCCGTGCTGGAGGCGTGTGCAGCGGCTGGAAGCCGAGGGCTACATCACGCGCCGCGTGGCGCTCTGCGATCCGCAAAAATTAAACGTTGGTGTCACCGTATTCGTGTCGATCAAGACGCGGCAGCACAACGTGAAATGGCTTGAGCAATTCGCCGCCGCCGTCAGCGCCATCCCCGAGGTCGTCGAGTTCTACCGCATGAGCGGCGACATCGATTACCTGCTGCGCGTCGTGGTACCGGACATCGCGGGCTACGATCTCGTCTACAAAAAACTTATCCGCTCGACCGAGCTGTTCGACGTCAGCTCATCGTTCGCAATGGAGCAGATCAAGTACACGACGGCATTGCCAGTGACGGCCGCTTGAACGGATCAGCTTTTCGGTGAAAGCACGTATACATCGGGGATAGCTACGCAAAACGTAATAACTCGACTTAAGACGAAAATCGCTTCCAGCCCCGGTTCCAAAGTCGTTACATGAAAAAGCCGCTAGCGTCCGGAAAGCATTTTTTCATCACCCACCCGCCTAGCGAAAATGACCAGCGCGATCAGGCAAATCAGGCTGGGCACGCCCCACATTGCCACCCATTCAAGCGGGGCGATTACCTCGGCGCGCAGCACTTTCGAGAGCACCGCGAACTGCCCGTTGACGGGCGTCCACACGTCCCACCACGGTGCTTTGGTTTGCCGGAACAGGCTGATCAGCGGCAGCAAGCCGACCAGCGAAACAGCTAGCGTGAGCGAGCTCTGCGCCTCTTTCGCAGTCTTGCCCGCTGCGCCGAACGCGAGGAGTATTGCGGGCACCATGAGCGCGAACGGTATCAACACCGCCATGAAGCCAGTGAACTCGCGCGCGCCGAAGTTAAACGGCAACCCGAGTTTGCCGAGCGGCACAACTTTCAACGCGATCAGGAAGCCGAGCATCGAAGCCGTGACCGCGAGCAGATTGACCATGCTCACCGCCAACCACTTGCCAACCGCCAGCTCGGAGACCGTCACCGGCGTGGTTAAAAGGGGCTCCAGCGTCTGCCGTTCACGCTCGCTGGCCGTCACGTCGAGCGCGGCCGCAATCGCGCCCATGAGGCCCGCAAACAGCGCGTAAAAACTCATCGTCTGTAAGAACCGCGCCCCCTTTTGTTCCGCCGTGGAAAAATCCAGCTCCTGCACTTGCAGCGGGCGCGCGACGGCAGGCGCAATGCCGCGCAGAATCATGCGCTCGTTGCCAATCATGGTGGCATAGCCGCGCAGCTCACCAGCCAGTCGCCCGGCAATTGGGGCAGAGCGCTCGCGGCTGGTGAGCGTGACCAGAGTGATGGTTGCCTGCCGCCCGCTGGCCAGCGCTTCCGCGTAGTTCGGATCGACCACCAGCACCGCATCCAGCTCGCCGTTTTTTACGCGCGTTTCGTAGTCCTGAGGATCGGCTTCGACCTTGATGCCGCGACGTTCGAGATAGCGCACGAAGTCGGGCGCGAATTGCGCGTTGACCACCGGCGCGGTGATTTTTTCGATGCGCCCCTGAATCGACTGCGCAACGAAATACAAAAGACACACCACCAGTGGCCCGGAAATCGCAACACCAAACAGCGCCAGAAAAATGCTCTTGCGATCACGCAACAGGTCGACGATTTCTTTGCGAGCGACTAGCGACAGCCGTGTTAGCGAGAAAGCATTCATGCGAACAGACCCTCTTCGCTACCGATGAGTTTCACGAACGCATCTTCGAGGCTGTTGAGCCCCGTCGTCGTGAGCACTTCCTGTGGCGTTCCCGAGAATACGGCGCGTCCTTTATTCATGATCACAATGCGATCGCATAACGCGGCGACCTCCTGCATGATGTGACTGGAAAAGAGCACGCATTTGCCTTGTGTTTTCAAGCCACGAATGAGATCACGCATGCTGCGTGTGGACATGATGTCGAGACCGTTGGTCGGCTCATCGAGCAACACGGTTTGTGGGTTGTGAACGAGGGCGCGTGCGATGGCGACTTTCATACGCTCGCCCTGAGAGAAGCCCTGCGTCGGGCGATCTGCCAGATCGTGCAATCCGAGTTCATCAATCAACGCGGTCGTCCTGTGCTGCGAGTCCGCTGCCGACAAGCCTTGCAAGCGACCGAAGTAATTGATGTTTTCGCGTGCCGTGAGCCGCCAGTAGAGTCCTTTGGCATCACCCAGCACGCCGAGGCGCTGACGTACCGTGGCGCGCTCCGTGGCAAGCTCAGCGCCGTCAATTCGCGCGCTGCCTGCGTCCGATGACAAGAGCGTTGACAACATGCGCAACGTCGTCGTTTTGCCCGCACCGTTTGGGCCGAGGAGGCCCGTGACTTCGCCGTCCTTCGCTGAGAAACTCACGTTGTCAACGGCGGTGACGATTCGCGTGCTCGCTTTTAATGCGAACGCCGATGTGCGCTCGCGAACCGTGAAGCGTTTGCACAGGCCTTCCACTTCAATCATTGGCTACCGCCTGTAGGAGCGACCCCGATCGCGCTTTTGCGGAGGGAAGCGCAACCGAGTCCGCGCCTGCCGTTTTTCGAGGCTGCTAAAAACATGGCTGACCCAATCATGGCCTGGCCTCCAGCGGCGAGCTGTAGAACAGCGGACGTGGCAGCTTTAGCTCTGCTTCACAGGCGTCGTTGGCCGCAGCGATGTTGCCCACCTCGACAAATTTAGTAATGATGCGGCGCACGCACGGCTGCGTGGACGCGATGTGTCCCACGCCCGCGACGACAATGTGTTTGCTGTTGGAAAGTGTCTTCGCGGCGAGCGTGCCTTGCGCTGGAGGCGTGACCGGATCTTGTGTCCCTGAAAGCAGCAAAGTCGGAATGTCGCTCGTCGTCGGCTCAAAAAACTCGGCCTCGACTTTGCCATGCGGGAAGCCTTTGCAGAAGCCATAAAACAGGTCGTTAAGCGCCTGAAATCGCGGGTTCGGCATCGGCGTTCGATTCAACATGTCCTCTGCGCACATGACCGCAAATCGTTGTGCAATGGCGATGTCGCCGTCCCCGATGGACGAAGCCGATAGGGTCGCTGCAAGTGGTGCGAAATTGCCCTGTGCTGCCTGAGCAATCAAACTCGGCACCATGCGCGAAGCTTCGGGCATATAAAGCATCGGCCAGATCAGCGAGACCAACGTGCGATCAGACACCACGCCATGGATCGGTTTGCCGCTTGCGGGATGGGCGAAATTCACCGTGCGCGGCTTCGCGCGAAGCTCAAAGAGCAAGTTGTCAAACGTCGCCCGCATATTGGGATAAGCCTTGGCGCATCCGGAGCTTGCAGAACACGCAGCAAGCGTCGAACTCAGTTCCGCCTCTGAGGTGGCAAGCGCATCATCAGGCAGATGCAAGCTGGTGGGCGCCACGCCATCGAGCACGGCGACACGAATCTTTTGCGGATAGCGCTTCATGTAGCGCAGCGCCACGCGCGAGCCGTAGCTGCCACCCCACACATTGATTTTGCCGTGCCCCAATGCCTTGCGAACCAGCTCCAGATCATCGATATAGTCATCGGTGCGATGCGTTGCGGCGTTGCCTTTGAGTGTCGCGATGCATTTGGCCCAATCGCGCTGAATCGCCGCGTCGGAATTGCTGAACGCTTCCGTAAGCGGATCAACGTTCGGGTCGGTGGCGACCGAGTCACAGGTCAACGATTTGCTCTTGCCGGTTCCGCGCTGATCGACCAATACGATGTCGCGCGTCTTACGCAAATCGCCGAGCGCGCTTACCAATGCGCCAATGTCGCTCGCCGCTTGACCGGGCCCACCGGCGAAGAAATAAACGGGATTCGACTCCGGGTTACGCGCCAGAGCGGGCAGCACGGCAACGTGAACGTTGATCGTCTTGCCGGCACCTCCAGAGTTTGTGTAATCCTCGGGTACGGCCACCGTCGCGCAGCGTGCAATCGAGTCAACGCGCTTCAGGCGGCAATCCGAAAAATTGATCGTGACGTTCCGCGAAGCCCGTCCGGCATCGCATCCGGCAAGTGCAAGCATCGCAACGGTTGCAACACCTGCAAGGACTGTGAGGAACGTAACTCGCACCGTGCTGGCAGGGTGGAGGTATTGCCATCGGGCGCTCGCGATTTCTTTCATGCCGCTAGCGTAGCAGCGCGAGCCAGCCGCGCAGCATTGAATGCGATGAACTACGGTGAAGCGAGCGCGAACAGCGGCACGGAACACGTGATCGCGTTAGCGGTTGCCTTCTGCCGCGCCTCGCACCGCATCGAGAAAACGCTGCCCGACGGCCGCACCCCGCTGCCGGTCGAGCATTTGCCGCACTTCGGTGATCGCCACCCGCATTTCCCGCGAGTTTTTGCAGCGCTCGATCTTCACCGCCATTGAGTCGGCATCGGGTCCCAAAATTTCGTGCAGCATGTGAATCGCCGCGCGCCGAACCGCCAGTACCTGCGCCGCAGTGGGTTCGAGCACGCCTTCGATTCCAGCGTTCGCGCTAGGCGAGGGCGGGTTAGCAGCCCCTGCCGCAGAGGCATTTATCGCGGGGCGGGCTGGCGCAATCGGCGCGCAGGTGATGAGCCCGTCGTACTCAAGCTCCGCCACCAGAAATTCGATTTCAGAGCCGCGCACAAACGCCGCGAGACGATCCAGCGTTGCCGCCCCATCAATGAGGATCAGCAGCCGCCGTAACTCGGCACGCAAGCCCAGCGTGCGTACCTGAACTTCGGCCACGCCCGCTTCGGTTTTTCGGTAGATGGATTTCGGATTCACCATGTTCACTTATTATTGCCCAATCAGGCGAATTGTGCCTGACGGCTTGGTGTTGACAAGATCCAGATAAACCCCGGCTCCCCCCGAGCCCCAGCGCGCAGCGAGGTCGCGGTAATGCGCTGAAAACGGGTTGCCCGATTGACCGGTGGAATAGATGACCGTCGCGGCGTTGGCGTCGGCCACGGACAGGTCGTACACCGCGCGCAAGCTGGCGGCGAATTCGTTGGCGAAGGGGTTCGGTTCGCGCAGGCGAACTTTGCCAACCATCACGGTGTACGTGTCGCCTGCCGTGGGTGTACGGATTTCAAAGAGCTTTGACAGGACGGGGACGTTCGAGAGCGGTCGGTGTTCGCTGCGGGCGAAGTGGGCGGTGTCCCAGCGCCATTTCGTGGCGTCGTTTCCGTAACGTTTGGTCAGATCGTCGAGCGCGGCGTCAAACGCGGCATTGACGATTTCGTCGCAGGTTTCGGTTTTCGCGGTGGTTTTGTCGTCGCACCACCAAGTGTCGTTTCGCGACAGCACGCCATTCACTGCCGCGCGGAAATCGCGACGACCCAATACAGCTTCAAAAAGCTCGGAACCGACTTTGTCAGCGAGCATTCGTTTCGATATTTCACGATTCCAGGCCCAATGGACGAGAGCAGCCACTGCAGGGTCGTCCTGAGAGCCGACGATCCCGTCATTCGCGAATGCTGCCAATGCACGACGCGCGTCATTGGCAAGCACATGCTTCGAAGTCAGCTTGGGCAGCCACTGCATCAGCGGCGTGTCGTGGGTGTGCTTCAAGTCGTGCTGAATCGCGCGCAAACTCTGCGCATCAAGTTTTGGCGTCGCGGCGAGCAATTCCTCAATGCGAAGCTTGCGCCCGCTGTGCGCCCATTCACCGCTGATGAAATGTGGGTAGTCGTTACCATGAATACGGTTGTTGGCGGTGGCGAGATAGGTGGCGACCGTCTGCTGCGGCATCTGATCGAACGTCAGAAATCCCGCCCAATCGTATTTCGCATCCCAGCCCGGTGATGGAGCGAGCCCATTAATGTCGTTGTCAGGTTTACGGATTGGCACGCGACCGGGCGCGATGAACGCCGTGTTGCCCATCGTGTCCGCCATCACCACGTTCTGCTGCGGCGCGACGTAGCCGCGCAGCGCTTCTTTCAGTTCGGTCACTGTTTGCGCTTTATTCATACGCGCGGCGACGAGTACCGTTTGGTTGTCAGCGTCGAGCGCTGTCCAGCGCATTGCCATCACAAACTTTTTGGTGTTGATCGCGTTGGTCGTCGGCGCATGCACGTCCGAAATAATCGGGCCATGACGCGATTCACGCACGGTGATTTGCACGTCGGTTTCGCCTTTGACTTTGAAAGTTTCGGTACGTGTCGTGAGCCGTAGCCAACCGTCCGGTGTGCGTGCTTCGCCCTTGTCGTTTATCTCTTCAAGATACAAATCCTGAACATCCGGCCCGGTATTAGTGAAGCCCCATGCGACACCTTTGGTGCGCCCAAGAATGACCGACGGCCCACTCGGCAGCGTCGCGCCCGTGACCTCAATGCCCGGCGCTTTTTGTTTCGTGAAATACCAGATCGCTGGGGCCGCTAGCGACAAATGCGGGTCGTTCGCGAGCAACGGTTTGCCGCTGATGGTGTTGTTGCCGTTGACTACCCAGTTGTTCGAGCCAACACCCTCAATGCCCGCAGAGAGGAAGAGGAGATTGCTCCCTCGCCCCTCGTGGGAGAGGGCTGGGGAGAGGGGGACGCTATTGCTCGTAGCGGGCTGATTGGAACCCGCGCTCGCCCCCTCTCCCCCAGCCCCTCCCCCACGCGGGGGGAGGGGAGCCCGCATAGCGACTTTTTGAGGCAGCACTCCCAACGACGAATACAACGTCGCATAGTCACCATGCGTCGGCAGCTTGTCACCCGGCTGCGGCGGCATCAGCTCGTCAATCCTTGAGACCGGCATCCGCGCCGCCATCTGTAATCGCAGCAGCTCGTTGCTCCAATTGCCACCCAAATCGTAGGCCATGACGATGCCCCAGGCCACGGTGTCCACGGGCTCCCAGATTCCCGGCTTCACACCCAAAATCACGAACTCAGGCGGGCGTACGGTCATCGCATCTCGCACGTAGGCGTTCACGCCATCTGCGTAGGCCTGTAGTAGCGCTTTCGCCTCTTGTGGAAAGCCATCAAATTGCGCTTTCGCCGCGCGATGCACGCCGAGTGTGCGCAGGAATTTGTCGGTCTCCAGCGCTTTTGGCCCAAGGATTTCTGCCAGCTCGCCGCGCCCGATCCTGCGATTCATTTCCAGTTGCCACAGGCGATCTCGCGCGTGCATGAAGCCCACCGCAAACGAAAGATCTCGTTCGGATTTCGCCTGAATGGTCGGGATGCCGTCGGCGTCCAGCGTGATCGTGGTTTCAGCGATCTGGGCCTTTATAGCGTATTGCGCGTCGTCCGTCGGTACGCTAGCCCACACGTAAATTGCCACGGCACCGGCGACAATCGCCACGATGGCAATCAAGCCCAGAAATATCCTTTTTAGCCAGCGCACTTTTGTTCCCCACTTGACGCGGATCAGTTGAATTCAGGCGAGATTGCCCTACATATAGCTCAAACAACTTCTATGAAGGGATGCCCCATGCGTTTCGACAAACTCACCACCAAATTTCAGCAGGCCTTTGCCGAGGCGCAGTCTATCGCGGTCGGATTGGACGCGACGCAGATTGAGCCGCAACACTTGCTGATGGCGCTGCTTGAGCAGGAAGACGGCGGCACCAAGCCGCTGTTGCAGCGCGCTGGAGTCAATGTTGGCAAGCTGGAAAAAGACCTGAAGGCCAGCATTGAGCGACTGCCAAAGCAGCAGGGCGGTGACGGCAATGTGACGGTCGGCCGCGACCTCAACGGGTTGCTGAATTTGACCGATAAAGAGGCGATGAAGAGGAATGATCAGTTCATTGCGTCCGAGCTGTTTTTGCAGGTACTCGCCAGCGACAAAAGCGAAACCGGGCGCATTTTTAAGGATGCAGGTGCCAACGCCAAAACGCTGCAAGCATCGATTGATGCCGTGCGAGGAGGCAGCGGCATGGACTCGCAGGAGGCCGACAGTCAGCGTCAGGCGCTCGATAAGTACACGGTCGATCTGACCGAACGAGCGCGCATGGGCAAGCTCGATCCGGTGATCGGTCGCGATGACGAGATTCGGCGTGTGATTCAGGTGCTGCAACGGCGCACCAAGAACAACCCCGTGCTGATTGGTGAGCCCGGTGTGGGCAAGACGGCCATTGTTGAAGGTCTTGCGCAGCGCATCGTCAACGGCGAAGTGCCAGAAGGTCTGAAGAGCAAACGCGTGCTCTCGCTTGACTTCGCAGCCATGGTGGCAGGCGCGAAATATCGCGGCGAATTTGAAGAACGGCTCAAGGCCGTGCTCAAAGACCTCGCGAAAGACGAAGGCCAGACGATCGTCTTTATCGACGAATTGCACACGATGGTAGGCGCTGGCAAGGCCGATGGCGCGATGGATGCGGGCAATATGCTGAAGCCCGCATTGGCCCGCGGTGAGCTGCATTGCGTCGGCGCGACTACGCTTGACGAGTATCGGAAATACATCGAGAAAGACGCCGCATTGGAGCGTCGCTTCCAGAAGGTTTTGGTCGGTGAACCGTCGGTCGAATCCACCGTCGCCATTCTGCGCGGTCTCAAAGAAAAATACGAAGTTCACCATGGTGTTGACATCACCGACGCCGCGATCATTGCCGCAGCCGAACTCTCCCATCGCTACATCACGGATCGCTTTTTGCCAGACAAGGCTATCGACCTGATTGATGAGGCCGCAAGCCGAATCAAGATGGAGATCGACTCCAAACCCGAGGTGATGGACAAGCTGGAGCGACGCATCATTCAGTTGAAGATCGAGCGCGAAGCGGTGAAAAAAGAGAAGGACGATGCGTCGAAAAAGCGTCTCAACCTGATCGACGAGGAAATCCTCAAGCTTGAGCGCGAATACGCTGACTATGACGAAATCCTGCGTGGCGAAAAAGCCGCAGTGCAAGGCTCACAGGGCGTTAAAGAGCAGATCGAAAAATTGAAACTGGAAATGGACGAAGCCCGCCGGCGCGGCGACTTTGCACGCATGTCCGAGATACAGTATGGCAAGCTGCCAGAGCTGGAAAAGCAGCTTATTGAGCTTACTCCCCTCCCCCCCGGAGGGGGAGGGGCCGGGGGAGAGGGGGGCGGTGGCGCGAGCTCCAGTGCAAAACACACGAAACCCAAACTACTCAGAACCCAAGTCGGCGCCGAAGAAATCGCAGAAGTGGTCTCACGCGCCACCGGTATTCCCGTCAGCAAAATGATGACCGGCGAACGCGACAAACTGCTGCATATCGAAGACGCATTGCACAAGCGAGTGATCGGTCAGGACGAAGCGGTATCACTCGTCGCAGACGCAATCCGCCGCTCACGTGCTGGCCTCGCCGATCCAAACAAACCATACGGCTCGTTCTTGTTCTTAGGCCCGACCGGTGTCGGCAAAACCGAGTTGACGAAGGCCCTCGCGCAGTTCCTGTTCGATAGCGAGAACGCGCTCATCCGCATCGATATGAGCGAATACATGGAGAAGCATGCAGTCGCCCGCCTGATCGGCGCGCCGCCCGGCTACGTGGGCTTTGACGAAGGCGGACAGCTCACCGAGCAGGTGCGCCGCAAGCCGTATTGCGTGATCCTGTTCGACGAGGTTGAGAAGGCGCATCCCGACGTGTTCAACGTGCTGTTGCAGGCGCTTGACGACGGCCGCATGACCGACGGGCAGGGCCGCACGGTGGACTTCAAAAACACCGTGATGATCATGACCAGTAACCTCGGAGGTACCAAGATTCAGGCGATGATTGATTCGCCGCCAGAGCTCGTGAAAATCGCCGTGATGGCCGAGGTGAAAGATCATTTCCGCCCCGAGTTCATCAACCGCATTGACGAGATTGTCGTGTTCCACGCGCTCGGTCGAGACAACATCAAAGGCATCGCCCGCATTCAGCTGAAACGCCTCGAAGAACGGCTCAATAAACTCGATCTCAAGATCGAAGTGTCCGAGTCCGCGCTCGACGTCTTGTGCGAAGCAGGCTTTGATCCGGTCTACGGTGCCCGTCCGCTCAAACGCGCGATCCAGCAGTCAGTCGAGAACCCGCTGTCGAAAGAATTGCTAGCAGGCAAGTTCTTGCCGGGGTCTACGATTGAGGTTGAGGCGCGGGGCGGGGAGATTGTGTTTGGGGGATAAAGGCAGAGTTGGCAACTACGATAACGTAAGAAAATATTTAGGTTCAGTGCACCTGCTTGCGACCGAAGATTTCGCGAGCATGTCAAAACGCTATATTTCTCTTTGAGCACAAAAAGCGGGCACAATTTCTCACTCATGTCCTTTTGCTTTTTTTTGGATAAAAACGCTTGAGAAAAACTCGATCGCGAACTCGCCATTATATGCGCCGTCGAAATTTATTGATTCGCAGACGCGGCAAGCCTGCACGATCGCGAAAACGTGAAATTCGTAGTGGTCGACGTCTAGTCATTCGCCCACCCGACGTTTGGGTTCTTGAAGATACTCAGAGTCGCGCGCAGCTTGCGGATTTTTTTCTGCGCCTTCGGTTAATTGCTGTGGTACCACGCCCGACCGTTATTGATCTGCGTTATGTACGGCGCGTCTTGCCAGCTGCGACCGTGCTTTTCAAAGCCGAACTCCAAACAGTCTTAAGTCAGTTTGCGGCAGGGCCAAGATTCTTACTCCCTCGGTCGGATCGAATACGTCAAGTTTTTAAACAGGTAGGATTATTTGAGGACATGAGACTGGATGTTTTCGTCAAACTTCGGCGCGAAGATGTCGTTCACTGGGAAACAGCAACTGGCGACGATATTGACAACAACCGCATTGCTGACGCGCTTAAGAAATTTGCCGAGAAAATTCCAGCAAAACCGCGAGAATTTTTGCTGGGTGGTGCCGGTGAGGCACTTGGGAATAGCGTTGAGCACGCTTACGAATTCCCGCGCGCCGCGTCTGGCGTTTCGATACCGCGACGTTGGTGGGCTTTTTTTAACTTTCGCGAGGGAGTATTCTTCATGGCACTATGCGATCTTGGCTGCGGTATCCCAGTCCATTTGCCACTGAAGCATGTTTCCGTGGCGGAAAAATTGAAGAGCCGTCTCACCAACTTGCAGCTAAAGGTTCAAGATGCGGCGTACATTAAGACGGCAGCGGAAGAGGGCGTGAGTGCCACCGATGGCAAGAATCGCGGCAAAGGTTTGCCAGAAATGGTTCGCGACTTGAAAGTGGGAGTCAACGGCAATCTTCGCGTATTTTCCAACTCTGGTATGGTGAGATGGGACTCCTCCGGTGGGTCGGGAACTGCGTTTAACTACAACGAGTCAATATTTGGCACAATTCTTCTTTGGGAAGTCAATTTGCCAATTAGTACATAGGCAGACAATGAAAAACGTAACCATTAACGTAGCTGCTGAATTCTCGCCGCATCCTGCAGGTCGATTCCGTCGCCATGGACGGTTTACTGGCGAAGTTTTTCGCGACGA
This sequence comes from Burkholderiales bacterium, assembly GCA_043757535.1. Lineage (GTDB taxonomy): Bacteria > Pseudomonadota > Gammaproteobacteria > Burkholderiales > Casimicrobiaceae > Casimicrobium. The sequence continues at coordinate 31,298 of JAYVPF010000309.1, read as the reverse complement.
CCTCTTGCGTCCGGCGTTGGCTCAAAGCGACCACGTTACGATTGATTTCTCCGACGTATCAGGTCTTAGGTCATCATTTTTGGAAGAGGCTTTCGGCGGCTTAGTTAGAGTTGGGGTAGACGCGGAATCTTTAAAAAAAATCGATATTGTCTCGGACGATCCTAGTCATCAAGTCGAAATACTCGAATACATTTCTAAAGCACTTGCGCACTAGGCCACTGGCAGTCATTTTGATCGAAACAAAGGACTTGTTAACTGCGGTTACAGTAATTTTTGGGTGGTTTGTCGTCCACAAGGCAAGTGAAGGGCGCGACAATAAGAAATTGCTTTTGGAGCTGCGTCGAGATTCCCGCAAAGAACGGCGGGAATTGGCGCGCGACTCACTGAAGTTACTGAGAGAACTTGAGGATCAGGCCGTTAAGTTCCACACGGCCATCTCTTATTCCGCGACGAGCGCGGAAGGCACACTTCGCACGATGGAGAGATTTGGGCGGGAGTTTTTGATGCTTGCCCCAGCGGAACATCCTTTTCTTTTTGCCAAGTTGCGGCAGGCCGTAACAGTTGATAACTTTGAGAGCGGCGGCTTTGATCAGCAGGAATTAAATAGTCGTTTGCTCAGGCAATTGAGGGGCGCAGTCGTGGACATAGAGCGCGTGCTTTTGCCCATGTCTAGACTTTTCGACCCTCCTGCAACTATCGGCGACATCTAGTCTTGTCCGTACAGCAGTATGGCCTTCTCAATCTGCACTTTGCCGATGAACGTCCCGTCAGAGAATATGAAGCAGGCGTCGTCGTCAAGCAACGCCTCGACGGCCTCCCAAGTGTGAGCGTCCAGCGCACGCTCGTACTGCTGAAGAAATGTTTGATGATCCACGTGGTGTCCTGATCTCTAGGTCTTCGGTGCACAGCTAGCGTAGCGCATTGCGGGATATTAGCGGCGCACTATCCCTACAATCGAACCATGAATACTCACCAAAAAGTTGCCGTCGTCACCGGTGCCGCGCGCGGCATTGGCCTCGCTGTTGCGCGCTGGTTTCTGGAGCACGACTATCGCGTTGGATTGATTGATATCGATGCTGCGACGCTCGCGCTCGCTGTGCCGTCGCTAGGTGATCCTGCGCGTGTCGAAGCAGTGGTGGCCGATGTGTCAAAACCGGATCAGGTCGACGCTGCGATCACACGAGTCGTGGCGCGCTTCGGGCGCATTGATTCGCTGGTGAACAACGCAGGCGTTGCGGTGTTCAAGCCGATTCTTGACACATCGTTTGACGAATGGCGTGCGGTGATGGCGACGAATCTCGATGGGCCGTTTATCTGCGCGCAGCGCTGCGCGCCGGTGATGCTCGCAACTGCTGGCGGCGGGAGCATCGTGAACATCGCGTCGATCTCGGGCTTGCGTGCCAGCACGTTACGTGTGGCTTACGGGACGAGTAAAGCGGCGCTCATTCATTTGACCAAACAGCAGGCGGCAGAACTCGGCGACAAGGGCATTCGGGTCAACGCGATTGCGCCTGGGCCGGTGGAAACCGAGATGGCGAAGCTCGTGCACAGCGCGGCGATCCGCAAGGATTATCACGACACGATTCCGCTGAACCGCTACGGAACGCTCGAGGAAATTGCCGGTGCCGTTGGTTTCTTGTGTAGCGATGCGGCGAGCTATATCAACGGACAGACGCTGGCGGTCGATGGCGGATTTGACGCGACAGGGATCGGGCTGCCGAGCTTGCGGGAGGGCGCTCCGTGATAACAGCTTTTTGTGTTTTCAATGTGGAGCCATTGTTGCATTGGGGCTGGCGCTTAGACATGGTAAAAAAGCGCCAATCTCGACTTTGGCACTTTTTGACCGGTAGCCCCCGTAAAATAGGGACTGCAGCAAAAAGTTGGGATTCATTCATTCAAACTCAACGAAGCATTTTCCTTATAAATACTCGTTTCCGTTTTCGCTTGAACTTCTTTGCTACCGGTGCTTTGCGGCGTTCTGCTTGCTGAGTCTAAACGCACGTGCGCAATCGGCTCTGGCCGCCTTGTCCTCCGGCGAATACGTCAGTGATGGTGGCAGTGGCCGCCGCCGCTAAGGGGGTCGCTTGAGCACCTTGACCCCGCGCGCCGTCAGCTTCAGCGCGGGGTCGACGGCGTTTTCATTCACCCGCTCGGAGAATCGACGCTCGGTTGGCGTGCGAGCGGTGATGGGTTTGCTGAAGATTGCGCGCGCCTCAGGTGACACAGCCGCCCACACGGCGTCGCTCGATTGTCCCCATGCACGCGCCTGAGGCAGCATCGTGGCGACGGAAAGGCGAGGCGCGACGCCTAGCAGGCGTCCCATGGAGGCGCGAATGGTGGACTCAATCCGCCCGGCGATCTGGTCGCTTCGGATCGATTCGGCTACGCAGAAGACGATCAGCGACTGCAGTTCGAATCGCCGTGTGCCGGTTGCGTTGCGCACTTCACGGATCGCGTTGTTCAGCGTGGGCGCGTCGATCTGCAGGGCGTCGAGCGTGCTCGCATAGCGACCGAACGGCTGCCCGCCTATCACTGAGACGTAGAAATCTTGGGTGCCTACTTGTAGCGGCAACCCATTGCCCGCGCCGCCGCCGTCCGGCAGCAATTGCACCGTGATCTGCGCCGAGCCAGCTCGGCAAACCCGGTAGAAGGCGTTGTCGAAGCGGATCAGATTACTGTCTTCACTGTTGGCATCGCGAATCGCAGAAATCTGATGCGACCAGGTCGGGTCAAAGCGCAGTTGATACATGTGGATACTCCCTTGTTGTGCTCAGCCATACATACGGATTTTCTGCCTGTAAAGCGACAACAGCGCACGCGGCACCCCATATTTCGACTCAAAGTTATTACGACTCGGACACGGCATTCTGGCTCGCCGCACTGGCTACGATGTCGGCGCAGGGCCGACCTGCTGCAAAAAAAGCAATACTGCAGCCCGCATATCCGCCGTTTCTTGATGCCCACAGTCGAATATTTCCTGCTGCCAATGCTGCGACTTTTCGAGAGACGCGTAGGCCGCATTGAGTGTTGCCTTGATCGACTGAACACCGGCTGGTGGCGTTAATGGATCGTCGCGTCCGACCAGCGACAGATGTGGTCTCGGAGCAATCAATGCGCTGATTGCGGCGGCGGTGAATTCGTTTCGCAGACCCGGTATGAAGAAGTATTCGCCATGCTGATCGAAGCCGCCGCTGTCGATGAGTGCGTCGTATTCGGCTAGGCAGCAGAGATCGATGCAGGCGTCGATGGTTGGGTCGAGCGCTGCTGCCCAGATGGCCATGGTGCTGCCCATGGACAGGCCTAGTGCGGTCACGGGTAACTTCGCGAGATCGGGTTGCATGCGTGCCCATGCGAGCGAGGCGAGCGCATCATGAACGCGGAAGCCCCAGAGCGTTTTGCCTTCCCACAGCAAGCGCTTGACCATGGCGCGCTCCGATTTTGCGCCACCGAAATTGCGCTCACCGAAGCACCAGTGATCGATGGCGATGGCCGCGTAGCCCAATCCGGCGAGCGTGTCGCCGTAGGGCGGGTTCTGGATTGCCGGGCGACCGACAAGCAGCTCGTCCTTGCCGCGCTCAAAACGATTGCCGTGCGCGTGGCAATAGAGCACAAGGCCACGCGGCGGTGTGTTCAGCGGACGCATGAGAATCGCTGGTACCGGCTCTTCGCTGTTGAGCGTCAACTGCCAGGTTTCGACGCATGCGTTCGCAGTCGTTTCGGTCTTGAGCAGCACGCCACTGGGTGGTTCAGCAAGTGCTGGGCGCGGGCCGAGCAAACGCCACAAATCGGCCCGCCGCCGTGCTGTGGCAGCCTCATCGCCTAGCCACGACCATTGCGTCATTTCGTGAGCGACACGCCTGTCGATCTGAGATGCAGCGTGCGCGTTTCGCTCGGCGGCAGAATCACGCGAACGCTTTGATACGGCAGCGCCCAGCCACCTTGTTGCGAGGCTTCAATGCGCAGCGAATCGTGATCGGACGTTGCATTAAACGTGTGAATTGCGCGTTGACTATCCGCATGCGTCGTTTGCAAGCCGTTGTCTTCAAATAAGGTGGCACTCGTTACAGTCGTCTCGGACGATGTTGGGACGGGGTAGTAACGCAGCGCTCGCGACGGCTCCTCCGTCTTTTGCAGATCGCTCGTTGTGTCTGTAGTTGGCAGCAGGGCCCCCGCACGCACGAACAGCGGGAGGCGATCTAGCGGCGCATCAACCGTTACCGTACGACCACCTACAAGATACTCGCCCGTCCAATAGTTAAACCAGCCATCGGCATACGCACCGCGTGGCAGATACAGACTGCGTTCGCGTGCACCGTCCTCAAAAACGGGTGCCACCAACAGCTCACCACCGACCATCATTTCATCGTTGTTCTGCCAAGTCGTTGCGTCATCACCGAAGTGGAAAAACGTGGGCCGCAGCACCGGTGTGTGCTCCGTCGTCGCTTGCCACATGAGCGTGTAGAGATACGGCATCAAGTGCAGACGCAGACCGACGCTCTCCCGGATCAGTGCGGTAGCGTCCGCATGCAACCACGGTGAATTAACACTGCCATCGGCCTTCCACGAATTCATGATCATTCGCGGCACCAGTGAGCATGCCTGCGTCCAGCGGATCAGCATCTCCGCATTGGGCACCGGGCCGGCGAAACCGCCGATATCGTGTCCGACGTTGAACATGCCGGACAGGCTCATGGTCAGCGCCATGCGCTGGTTCCAGCGCATCGTGTGCCAGCTGGTGGTGTTGTCGCCTGTCCAGGTTTGCGCGTAGCGTTGCAGGCCCGGCGGGCCGCCGCGCGTGACGGTGTAGACGCGCTCATCGGGCTTGGCTGCCGTTTGCGCAGCGACGGTTGCTTGCGTCATGAGCAGCGCGTGTAGCGCGCGTGAGCGGTGAATTGGAATCGCTCTTCCGTTGCCGTCCGACGAGCCGGTTTCACTCCAAATTTCGTATTCGTTGTTGTCGTTCCAGCCGCTGTCGATGCCGAAATCGAGCACCTGCTCACGGAAGTTTTTTTGCCACCACTCGCGATCCGAGTCGCGCGTGAAATCGAGATGCGCGCCCCAGCCGTCCCAAAATTGATCGAGGCAGGGCCTGCCGGTTTCAGTATCGCGAATGAAGCCGCCGTCGGCTTCAATTGCTGCATACGACGGATGGTCATTTAAGAGGCACGGCTTCAGGTTCGCCATCGTGCGCACGTCGGCCGCCTTGAACGATTGCAACAATCCGCGCGCATCGGGGAATTTGTCGGTATTCCAGGTGAACACGTAGCGCTGTTTGCCGCGACTCGTGTAGCCCGAGCCGAAGTGAAAGCTCGATAGCGGAAATTTGTCGGCTTCGGCAAGCGCAAGAAACTTGCGAATTTGCGCCTGTGCGTCGGGGAAATCGGCAAGCGCCATCGCCGTGTTGGCGTATCCCAAACTCCAGCGCGGGGGGAATGCGGTGCCACCGATCAACTGCACGAATCGCGAGAGCGCGGCGGGCACATCGGGGCCTGCGAACACGTAGTAATCGAGATCGCCGTCGTGGACTTCGGTCGCGCGATACAACTCGTGATAGTTGTCAAATTCCTGCCCGAAATCGAAAGCGCATTCGGCGAGCGTGTCGTAGTAAATGCCGTACGTGGAGCCTGTATCTGCGCGGCGTCCGAGGAAGAACGGCCAATGTTTGTACAGCGGGTCGCTGGTCTCGCCGTTGTAGCCCAGGGCATCGAGTTGGCGCGTTCTGAAGCGACGACCGGCTTTGTTCAGTGGGCCGGTTTTGTCGCCGAGCCCGAAGTATTGATCGTGCTCGTCGCGGGATTGCCAGTGATTGATTTGTCCGCTGCGCTTTTCCGTCGCGTAGGCGTAGGTTGGGCGGTCTTTGCAGCAGGTTAGCCAGTGCGTGCCGTTCCATTGTTCCCAGATGATGCCGAAGGGTTCTAGTGTGATTTGGGCGCGGAGCTTGGCGCTCGACAGCGTTATCGTTTCGGCACCGTGCGACACAACTCCGTGTGATGTGGAGAAGTGGGCGGCGCGATCTCTTCCCCTCTCCCCTTGTGGGAGAGGGCTAGGGAGAGGGGGATCGTGGCTTGAGGAGCCGACATTGGCGTGCACGCCGCCGTCCCCCTCTCCCCCAGCCCCTCCCCCACCGGGGGGGAGGGGGGCAATCGACCACGTTTGCTCCTCACGCAGCCCATCAGGTGGCGTGAAAAATACCCGTCCGACACCCTCAGCAACAATGCTGATCTGACACTTCCATCCACGTTCGAACGTCAACTCGACGATGCCGTTGTTACCGGAACGAACCTCTGCGCGATGCAGCGGCGTCATCAGCGCACCGCGCGCTCTTCAGCGCTCGATTCAAAGAGTCGACAGGCCTCGGGCGGTGCGTAGAGGGTCGCCGTTTCACCGATCTTGGTGGTGACTTGACCCGCCACTTGTGCGGTGATGCGTGGGCCATCCGCGCTTGGGTTAGCGCCCGGCAACGTGCCATAGAGTAGTGAATGACCACCGAGTTGTTCAACACCGGAAATCGTGATCGGGAGTGCGAGCGCGCCGTCACGCTTTTCAAGTGTCAGGTGCTCGGGCCGTACACCCAGCGTGAGCGCAGCGCCCGACGCCGGTTTACTTTCAGTCTTCAATACGAAAGTTTCCCCGAATTCAGTAACGATAGTGTCGCCATGACCCGCCGTCACCGACGCAAAATTCATCTGCGGCGAACCAATAAATCCCGCCACAAATTTATTGTTCGGACTGTTGTAGAGCGCGAGCGGCGAACCGATTTGTTCTATGCTTCCCATGCGCAGCACAACGATTTTGTCGGCCATGGTCATCGCTTCGACCTGATCATGCGTGACGTAAATCATCGTCGCGCCGAGACGGCGATGCAGCCCCGTTATTTCGCCGCGCATTGACACGCGCAGTTCGGCATCAAGGTTTGACAACGGTTCATCGAACAAAAATATCTTCGGCTCGCGCACGATGGAGCGACCGATCGCGACGCGTTGGCGCTGGCCACCGGAGAGTTGCGTCGGTTTGCGATCAAGCAGCGGATCAAGGCGCAGCAGCTTCGCCGCTGCATCCACTTTTGTTCGAACCACGTCCTTCGCGATGCCGGTGTTCTCCAGCCCGAACGCCATGTTCTGATATACGTTCATGTGCGGATAAAGCGCGTACGACTGAAACACCATCGAGAGGCCGCGATCTGCGGCGCGGGTGTCGTTGGCGCGCACCCCGTCAATCGAGAGTTCACCTGACGTGATGTCTTCCAGTCCACAAATCATGCGAAGTAGCGTCGATTTTCCGCAGCCAGACGGGCCGACAAAAACGACGAATTCCCCGTTATGCACTTCGAGGTCAACACCTCGAATGACGCGCGTTGAGCCGAAGTCTTTGATTACATTTTTGAGTTGAAGCGAAGCCATTACTTAACTCCCGCAGAGGCGATGCCCTGAGTAATATATTTTTGTAGGAACGCGAAAATGATCGTGATCGGCAACAACGTAATCACGGTCATTGCGAGCAAATAATTCCACTGCGTGACGAGGTCGCCCTGGAACGCGTTAAGTGCTAATTGCAATGTGAATTTTTCGTTCTTCGAGAGCACAATCAGCGGCCACAGGAAATCATTCCAGCGCCACATGACGGAGAAAATCGCAAGCACTGCGAGCGCGGGCGCGGCGAGCGGGAGCACGATGCGCCAGTAAATTTGCCATTCGCTGGCGTTGTCCATGCGTGCCGCTTCGAGCAATTCGTCGGGGATGGTGAGCATGTATTGCCGCAGTAAAAACACGCCGGTCGGCGTTGCAATGGCGGGCCAGATGACGCCCCACAAACTGTTGAGCAACCCAAGTTCTGAGACCACCAGAAAGTTGGGCACTAGGACAATCGCGGGCGGCACCATCAACGTGCCGAGGATCAGCAGGAATACCGCGTTTCGCCCGCTAAATTTGTACTTCGACAGTGCGAATGCGGCCATCGAATTGAACAGCAGCGTCAGAATCGTTGCGATTACGGTGATGAAAACTGAGTTCCACAAATACGTGCCAAACGTGATCTTTCCGCCGAGGTCGGTGTAGTTCTCGGTGGCGAGTTTGAACTCACGCACGGGCTCACGATCATTGACGTTGACCCGGATCAAATCATCCGGGCGCGCGGGGTCAATCAGTGTTGAGGTGAGTCCGATACGGCGCAACTCGGCAAGTTCTTTCGTGGTGCCATCAGGCATTTTCACGCGATATACCGGCTTCATCTTTTCTTCACCGGGGACTGCGATGGACTTCTGTCCGTACGGCAAAAACGACGGCGGAAACTCGTTCAGCGCAGATTCCGTTTTGAACGACGACATCACGAGCCAGAGCACGGGTCCGAACATCAAAAACAAGCCCATCACGAGATAGCTGTATGACAGCCAGTCTGTCCAGTCCATGCTGCGACTGTTTCGCGTACGTGTCAGGAAATTGAGTGCTCTCATTTCGCGCGTTCTCCTGCTTTTTCTGCGTTCGACAACTTTAGTTGCAGGAGCGTCAGCGCGACCAGCGCGAGGGCCAACATCAGCGAACCCGCAGCCGCAATGCCATACAGTCGCACCGGTTCGACGAAGCCGGTTTGATAAATGAACTGCACGACGAAGGTGGTCGCAGAGCCTGGCCCGCCTCCCGTGAGGACAAAGACTTCATCAAATATTTGCACGGCTTTGATCATCGCGAGCACGACGACCACCAGCAAATTCGGCATTAACAGCGGCAGCGTAATTTTCGTCAGCGAGCGCCACGGTGAGGCTTTGTCCAGCTGCGCAGCTTCATACAAATCGGCCGGGATGGCCTGCAATCCGGCGAGCAAAATGAGCGTGTAAAAACCCATGTGCGCCCAGATCGAAACGAACGTCACCCAGAAGAACGCCCAGCCCGGTTCCGCGAGCCACAGCACAGGTTGCGCATCTAGTGCGACCATTGCGGCATTGAGCAAACCGTCGCGCTGCAGAATCCATTTCCAGATCAGCGCAACGACGACGGGTGACAGCAGAACAGGGTAGAAAAACACGCCGCGCCAGAAGCCGCGACCGATGATTTTTCGGTTGAGCACGACGGCAGTGATGAGCGCGAAGAGCACCATCAACGTCACCTGAAAGATCGCGTACTTCGCGGTGTTCCAGATCGATTGCCAGAACACGTCTTTGCGGCACGACGACGGATCGAAATACGAGCCGCATTCGAGCAGCGTCGAGAAATTTTCGACACCGACGCTCGGACGCTGAATTGGATACAAATTTACGCCGCCAGTGAACGCGTAATAGAAGTTGATTGCAATCGGCACGAAAGTGAATAACAAAATCACAATCATGTTCGGCGCTAGAAAATACCACGGCGTGCTGGCGCTGGTTTTCATGATTTGATCCTCACAACTTTCTTTTACAAGCCCCATTGAATGTGGGCTAACACGTCAAAAGGTTTAAAGTCGACTATTGCTCATATCGGTGTTTTAGCCCGCATAAAATATGGGTATTGCGAAAAAGCTGTACTGCCAATTTTTGCTCCTCCTTATGACGACCGACCGTAGGGTGGGCAGCCCGTGCCCACCGCGCGGCTGCATGACAAGCAATTTCGAATTGAAGCGATTTGGTGGGCACGGGGTGCCCACCCTACGCCGAAACCGCAGCGCTACTTTGCCGCTGCCTTCACCTGTTCGTCGAGATCAGACGCCACGCGCTTCAGCGCATCTTCCAGTGACATTTCACCGGCAATGGCTTGCCCGAGGCGCGCGGCGGTTGGCTGGAACACGGCACGGTTCAGTCGGTAGCCCTGCAAGTCGTAATTCGCTTTGAGGATCTTCGGTACGTCAGCGACGAACGAGTTGAGCGCGGCTTTGGCCAGCGGGGACACGTTGTAAGTCACGCCCGCCTTGGCCACTGACAGGCTTGCTGGAATGTTGTCGGTTTTTGACATCATTTCCGAATAGTTCGCGTCCAGCGACAGGAAATCGAGGAATTTTGCGACCTCGGCAGGAGCCTTGGTGCGCTTCAGTCCCACGTACGCGGCGCCACCGGGCATCGCGGTGCAACCGGCAGGGCCGCAAGGCGCAGGCACCGCCGCCCAGTCGAATGACTTGGTCACGTTTTTATCCATGCGCATGACTTGCCACGAGCCGGAGTAATACATCACGATGCGGCCGTTCGCGAACTCTTCGAACGCATCGCGATACGCAGAGCCACCCAAGCCGCCCCACACCTCTTTGGGCACGAGACCGGCCTTGTTCCAGTCCACGAATTTTTTCGCCGCTAGCTTGTAGCCGTCATCGATGACAGGGTTGCCGCTCGCATCAAAATATTTCGATCCGTACGCAACAGCCAGCGGCGCAAAGCGGTGCCCCGTGCGATCCATCGCCATCACAAACGGCGTCTTCGTTGCGTCGGCGACTTTCTTGCCGGAAGCGATCCACTCGTCCCAGGTTGCGGTTGCGCCCGGCATCGGGACTTTCGCCTGCTCGAACAGGGTCTTGTTGACGAACATGCCAGTCACCGTCAACTGCGACATCAAGCCGTAGACGCCCTTGTCGGTAGGCCCTGCGCGGAACCAGCCAAGCGTGGAGGCGAAATTGTCCTGCCACGCTTTCAGACGCGCCGCGCTCAAGTGCGGCGTGAGGTCAAGATAGTATTTGTTGAGTCCGCCGAGGTCGGTGACGCGCGCGATATCCGGGCCTTCGCCTGCGGCCAGTTGCACCGGCAAGGTCTCGACCACAGCCTTGTACGGCACCTTGTCGATGATGATTTTGGTGCCGGGGTTGGCCGCCTCAAATCGCTTCGCGATGTCGGCCGTCACCTCACATTCATTGCCATCGGAATAGCACTGAACGCGCAGATCCGAAGCCTGCGCGGACAGGGCCGCCAACAAAAAGAGCGTAACGCTCAATGCCGAATTTCTCACACGTAGATTTTTCACAACTGAGTCCTCCTAAAAACTTTGTAGCGCAAATGTAGCTGGGTCGCCATTTAGCGAACTTGTCAGTTGAATTTTAAGTCATATAGATGATCTATATGACTAGGGGTTTTCCCGTTATTCTTCAGCAATGCAGAGCGGCAAATAACCCCGACGATAGGTGCGAAAAATACCTGACAGCGCGCAGCAGCGATGCGCTCAGCAACCGCCGCTGAGTCTGGGCCGCACCTCGCGTACTCCGTGGCAAAACAAGACAATGGACGACTTTGCACCGTCATTGGGGACGGTGCAATGCATTGCTTGTGCGGCGCTAAATTTTGCCAAGCGCGCGCAATATTTTTTGCGGCGTAATCGGCTGTGAATACACGGTCGTGTTGAACGGCGAAAGCGCGTCGTTAATGGCATTCATGATCGCTGCTGGCGCGCCCGCAGTGCCCGCCTCACCAGCTCCTTTTGCACCAAGCTGTGACGTCTTCGTGGGTGTCTCGACGTGAGCGACTTCGATGTCCGGCATCTCGGCGGCCATCGGCACCAGATAGTCGGCCATGTTGCCGTTTTGCAGCAAGCCTGCGTCGTCGTAGAGGCATTCTTCAAACAATGCGCCGCCGATGCCTTGCACCACAGCGCCGCGCATTTGCTCATCCACTAACATCGGATTGATCACGCGGCCACAGTCCTCAACGACCCAATGTTTCAACAGCTTGACGAAGCCGGTATCGATGTCCACTTCGACCAGACTCGCCTGCACACCGTTGGTGAAAATAAACGGATAGTCGCGTTGCGCATAGTGTCGCGTGACCATGAGCTCTGCGGTGAAACCAGCCGGTAACGAGTCGGGGCGGAAGTAGGCGACACGGCCCAATTCGGCGAGCGGCATTAACGTTTGTCCGCTGGCAATTTCGATGATCGCATCGTCGACCAAGGCAAGCTCTGATGCGTCGCGTTTGAGGATGACGCTTGCGACGGCGATGATATTTTTTTGCAACGCAAGACCCGCCTGCAACACGGCCTCGCCGCCGATGCCCGCGCCGCGTGAGGCCCAGGTGCCACCGCCGTAAGGTGTCACATCGGTGTCGCCGGTCACGATGCGCACAGCGCTCATCGACACACCCACCGCATCCGCTGCGATTTGCGCAAAGATGCCTTCGCTGCCTTGACCCTGTTCGCCCACGCCGACCATCACGGTGATCGCGCCCGTCGGTTCCAGACGAATCGTCGCGCCGTCTTGCGCGGAAATCCGTGCCCCACCGACGCCGTAAAACGCGGCACTTGGGTTCGTCAGTTCGATCAGCGCGGCGATACCGATGCCGCGATAAATACCGCGTTTCCTCAGTTCAACCTGCTCGGCACGCAGCGTGGGGTAGTCCATCATCACCGCGATTTTGTCTAGACATTGTTGATGCGACAAACCTTCAAGCTTGATGCCCGAGGTTGCGCTCATCGGATACGCGTCGTCCGGAATCACATTCTGTTGCCGAATGACGAGCGGATCAATCCCAAGTTTCTGCGCCACGGCGTCGACCAAACCCTCAGTTACCGCGCAGGCAATCGGATGCCCCACGCCACGGTATTGACAGGTCGGTGTTTTGTTCTGAAACACGACATTTAATTTCGCGCGATAGTGCTGATGACGATAGGGCCCACCCACCAAGTTCACCACCTGATTGCCCTCAATCGCACTGGTGCGCGGAAACATCGAGTACGGCCCGATGCCGGTCAAATCATCAATCTCGAATGCCAAGATTTCGCCAGTTTTTTTTGCGGCGATTCGCCCGGTCACGCGATGTTGTCGCGCGTGAATGTCGGACGTAAAAGATTCCAGTCGATCCGCTACAAATTTCACGGGACGCTCAAGCATCACCGACAATGCAACCGTTGCGAAGTCATCAGGATAGGCATGAACCTTGATGCCAAACGAGCCGCCCACGTCTTTGCAAATTACCCGAATGTGCGATTCCGGGATGCCGAGCTGACGCGAGTACAAGTCCTGCATCATGTGCGGCGCTTGCTGCGAATGATGCACGGTGAGGCGCTTCTCGCTCGGGTGGTAATCAGAAATCTGGCAGCGTGGCTCCAGCGTCACGCCGGTGTGTCGACCGAACTGAAACGTCACTTCGGCGACCGCATCGGCGCTGGCAAAAGCGGCGTCCACGCCACCGGTGTCGAGGCTTCGTGTGAAGCACAAATTGTCACCAAGCTCCGGATGAATCAACGGGCTTGCTGCAGCGAGCGCAGTCTCGGTATCGATCAACGCGGGCAGCGCCTGCCACTCAACCACCAGATATTGCAGCGCGTCTTCAGCCTCAACGCGAGTGTTGGCCACGACGGCAACGACAGGCTCGCCCTGCCAGCAGGCGCGATCCATCGCGAGTGGATACTGCGGGGCGGATTTCATGCCCGCGAGATGAGTCAATGTGGCGACCCACGGCTTGCAAATTTTCGCCATTTGCGCGCCGTCAACGACGGCAACTACACCGGGCATCATGCGCGCGAACGAGGCATCAATCTTCACGATGCGCGCATGCGCTACTGGGCTTCGCCAGTACACGACATGCACCATGCGCGGCAGCTCGATGTCGTCAACATACGTGCCGCGACCCTCAGCCAGCCGCAGCGCGTTGGGGCGGGCCACGCTGCGTCCGATGTAGCGGGCGTGCTCAACGGCTGGCGCGATGGTGGGAAATGAGGCTTTCACTTGGCGGCCTCAATGTTCTGCGCAAGTACGTCACAAATCGCGTCAACAATCGACTGATAGCCGGTGCAGCGGCAATAGTTGCCGGAGATCCATTCACGCACTTCAGTGCGCGTCGCATTTGGTTTCGTTTCGACCAGTTCTAGCGCAGCGGCCAACATGCCGGGTGTGCAAAAGCCACATTGCAATGCGTTGCGGCGCACGAACGCGGCTTGTAGCGGCTGGGCTGCGCCGCATTGCGTGAGCCCTTCGATGGTGTCCACGCGCTTCTTGTCTACCTGCACCGCAAGCACCAAACAGCCGCGCACAATGCGTCCGTCGAGCTTCACCGTACACGCACCGCACACGCCATGCTCACAACCCACGTGCGAGCCCATGAGCCCCAAATCATCGCGCAAAAAATCGATCAGATGCTGGCGCGGTTGCACCGAGCGCTGCTCTGGGTGGCCGTTGACGGTGACGTTGATGAAGTGTCTTAGAGAAGTGTTTTCCATACGGCTCATCATGCGCTTTTCAACGGCACTTGTTTCATCAACATCCGCTTAAGCAGCACGCCCGCCAAATGCATCTTGGTCGCGGCGTCGCTGGTCAGATCGCCGACCGCAGATAGTTCACTCTTGAGTGCGACCACGGCTTGATCGATCAACGTTGCCGTGAGCGCTTGACCGTTGATGATGCTTTCTGCTTGCACTGCGCGGAGCGGCGTCGCGCCCAAACCGAGGAACACGAAGCGCGCCTGTGCCAGCGTATTTTCCACACGCTCGCCCGTCCCTGCCAACCCAACAATGGCGTAGTCACCGTGTCGTCGCGCCAGCTCATCAAAGTCACACCAATGCGCGGCAGCAGCGACTGGAAATTCGCACGCGATGATGATTTCACTAGGCAGCAGTGTCGTGGTGTAGAGATCAACAAAAAAGTCATCCGCGCGTATGCGCCGCTCACCCGTCGCGCTCTTTGCGCTTTTGGCAACGACCACGCCGTCGAGCGCCAGCAAGCAAGCGGGCCACTCAGCCGCCGGATCAGCGTATGCAATCGATCCGCCCAACGTGCCAAGATTACGAATCGCCCGATGCGCGATGTGTGGCGCGGCCAACGCCAGTAAGGGCGCATTCTGGGCGACCAGCGCCGAGGCTTCGATATCGCTGTGCGTCACCATCGCGCCGATACGCAGGTGATCCCCGACGACGGCAATGCCGCGCAGTTCGGCAATCGCAGACAAATCAATCAGCACGCCCGGTTCCGACAAGCGCATGTTGAGCGTGGCTAACAAGGTCTGTCCACCCGCCAACAATCGCGCTTCGTCGCCATACTGTTGTAGCAGCGGAAACGCCTCCGCTAGCGAGCGTGGTTTCACATAGTCAAATGCAGGGGCTTTCATCGTTAAAAATCTCTCCGATCAGTGCAGCAGATGCGCGAGCCAGAAGCCAAACGCAGTGGCACCGACGCCCAAAGCAAACCAGAGCACACGCGTGCCTTCACCTTGCTGACTACCGCTGTTCGCGACGGACATCGGGCGACCCATGATCGGGGTGGCCACGGAGTCAGAAGCGGGCGCCAGTCCGGTGCCAGTCGCGGGCGCACTTCCCGCCAACGCCGCCTGCAAATTACTAAAAAATTCATCCGCCATTTTCTTGGCAAAAGCATCGATCATTCGCCCACCGACTTGACCGAGTTTTCCGCCAACGGAGGCCGACGCGGTGTAGGACAATTTTGTTGCCTCGCCCTGACGGGTGAGCGCAACCGTCGAGCGTCCTTTGGCAAATCCCGCATTGCCGCCGGAGCCTTCAAACACCATCGTGCAGCCAACGTCCGGCCGAACGTCGCTCATCAAAATTTTGCCGACAAACAGCGTGCGAACCGGGCCAATTCGAAGCAGCACACGGGCATGCGTTTCGGTGTCGGAAATGCGCTCAACGCTTTCGCACGCGGGGATGCAATTGGCGAGTATCGCGGGATCGTTGATCGCCCGCCAAACTGCTGCGGGCAGCGCGCTGATCAGTTTTTCACCGCTTAATTCCATGTCTTTTCCATGCTGCTTTTTTTCCAAATAGTCATCGACGTTTACTTGAATCAAACGTCATGTATACGCGCAAATTAAATGGGCTGCCACCCATTATTATCACGGAAGCGAAGCCGACGATTGAATCATAGAGTTTGATATGACTTTATGGTGAAAGCGCCAGTTTACCGGGGCTAGGCTCGTATTCTGTAAAAAGTCGATAATTAACGTTTTGTCGATGTAGCCGTTATAAAATATAGGATTTATCAAAAAGCCATATCGTTACTTTAATCGATTTTTTGCAACAATATCGTCACGCTGTGACGCTATTATCTCGATCCGAGCAGCTCCCGTATCGCCATGAAACTCTCGCTTAATCACTTCTCGATTCGTACCACCCAGCTGGAAGCGAGCCGTCGCTTTTACGCAGATGTTTTGGGACTCACCGTGGGGCCGCGTCCGAACTTTCCATTTCCGGGGATTTGGATGTACGGCGGCGATCATTCGGATGTGGCCAACGCGGTGGTTCACCTCATCGGCATCGATCCTGATAATCCGGAGGGTTTGAAGGCCTACCTCGGCGATATCGATGAAGCGAAGTTGCAGGGCAGCGGTGCCGTCGATCACATCGCGTTTTTCTCAGACGGATTGACCGCAATGATCAATCGTATCGCAGCGCTCGGCGTGGTGGCACGGCATCGCACGGTGCCCTCGATTGGTCTGCATCAAATGTTTCTCGACGACCCGAGTGGCGTGGTGATCGAGCTTAACTATCCTGCTGCAGAGGCAGTTGGATTGACGTTTACGCCGTGATTTCGTCTGAATAGCCTGCCTCGAATCATCGTGGTCGGAGGCTCGCTCGGCGGGCTGTTGGTCGCCAACCTTTTGCACCGCGCGGGGCATGATGTCGTCGTGCTTGAACGCGCCACCGCCCGGCTCGATGGCCGTGGCGCGGGCATTGTTACGCATCCCGCATTGCTCGAAGTGCTGCTTCGTGCAGGCGTTGCAACGCGGGCCGATCTTGGCATCAAAGTGCAAAATCGGGTCGTGCTGAATGCTTGCGGCGAAGTGACCGCGCGTTTGCATTTGCCGCAAGTGCTGACCTCGTGGAGTCGTTTATTTGCCATGCTGAAAGCGGCGCTACCCGCCGCGCGCTACCTGACGGGAATAGACGTGGAGGCCGTCACGCAGACTGCTTCCGGTGCTATTGTCCACGCGGCTGGACAAACGTTTGACGCCAGTTTGGTGATCGCCTCCGATGGTCTGCGCTCCACCGTTCGGCGACAGTTTGCACCGAACGCGCAGCCGCTCTACGCAGGCTACGTCGCATGGCGCGGCGTATGCGACGAGTCCGAATTGTCGAGCACGACGCTGTCAACGCTGTTCGACCATTTCGGCTTCGGTTTGCCCGATGGCGAACAGATCATCGGCTATCCGGTGACGGGTGCCAATAATCAGTCCTCGCGCGGTGATCGGCGCTACAACTTTGTCTGGTATCGTCCGGCGCACAGCGACGCCGCGCTTGCCGCATTGCTTACCGATGCTGAAGGTGCCTACTACCCGCACGGCATTCCGCCACACAAAATCGACGAACGACATATTCGCGGTATGCGCGATGCCGCGAAAGTATTGCTCGCGCCGCAGTTTGCCGAAATTATTGAAAAGACTCAGCAACCCTTTCTTCAGCCGATATTTGATGTGTCGTCAACCGCGACAGCCTTTGGACGTATCGCGCTCATGGGGGACGCGAGCTTCGTCGCGCGACCGCATGTGGGCATGGGCGTGACCAAGGCGGCAAAAGATGCCATGGCTTTGGTCGACTGCATCATTACCGCTGGCGCGACGCCGGCTGCGCTTGCCCGCTACGAGGTGCTGCGTCTTGCGCCTGGAACCGCAGTTGTCAAGCGAGGCCGTGCGTTGGGGCAGTATTTGCAAACTTACGGCATTTCCGGAACTGAAATGGCAGAACGAAACGTCCATCAGGTGCTACGCGACACAGCCGTTGATCCTGAAGAGAAAGCAAATGCAAACCTGCTTGCCGCGCAGCATGGCTAAACTTGCGGTCAACCCGATACAGCCGCCGCCACACAAATTTTCAAGCGTCAATTCGTAAGGAGCCCGTATGTCTGATTCGTCACTACCCAAACCCGCCAAGCCCACCCAACCGAATCTACGCCGCCGCTTGCTGGCCGGAGGTGCCGCCGGATTGGCCATCGCAGGCACGCCGCTCATGTCACGCATGGCGTTTGCACAAACCGGGCCGATCAAGATTGGTTTTCCCACGCCTTTAACAGGCGCGTTTTCCGCCGAAGCGCAGGATCAGGTGCGCGCTGCGGAACTCGCGGTAAAAGAATTTAATGCTGCCGGTGGCTATGCGGGCCGCATGTGCGAACTGCTTGTTCGCGACGACAAATTAAACCCCGGCGAAGCCGCGACGCGTACCCTGGAATTGATTGAAAAAGACAAGGTCGATTTGATCGTCGGTTCGCTCTCAGCAGCCACGCAACTCTCGATTAACGCTGTGTGCAAAGCACGCAAAGTGCTGTTTAATTCCATCAGCCAGTCGGACGCGATTAACGAGGCAAAGGACTGGAGTTTCTACACCTTTCACGAAGCGCTCACGCCGCACATGACGGCGGGCGCGGTGGCGCGCTACGCCTTCCCAAAATTCGGCAAAAAAGTGGTGTATCTCACCGCCGATTACGCGTACGGACACGAGATGGTGCGAGGCTTCCAGCGCGCAGGGCAAGCGTTCGGCATGCAGACGCTTGCGGACATCCGCCACCCGCTCGGAACGTCTGATTTTTCCTCTTTTTTGCCGCGTATTCAGGCACTGAAACCGGACGTTCTGGTGCTCTGCAATTTCGGCCGCGATCTGGTGAACGCGGCCAAACAGGTCACCGACTTTGGTCTCAAACAAAACATGAAAGTCATCACCCCGGTGTTGCTCTACACCTCGCGTCAGGCCGGTGGCCCGGAAGCGTTTGAAGGCATCATTGGCGGTACCTCGTACTACTGGGGCCTGGAGGATCGCGTTCCTACGGCGAAAGCGTTTAACGACAAATTTCGCAAAGCCTACGCGGGCGCGGCACCATCGGACTACGGTGCGCTTGGCTACGCTGGCATTCGTAGCGTGCTGCAGGCGATCACCGAAGCACGCTCGACCAACGCCACCGCAGTCGCCAACGTGATGCGCAAGATGCGCTACGACTTCTACAAAGGTGCACAGTCGTATCGCCTGTGTGACCACCAATCGGTGCAGTCAGTCATCATCGTTGAATCAAAATCCAAGGCGATGAAAGATAAGTACGATGTGTTTAACGTGCTCTCGATTGAAGCGCCCGACGAGAAAAATTTGCGTACCTGTGATGAGCTTGGGCATAAGGTGCTGAGCTAGTTCGCCGTCCATTCACGGTAATTTTTGATGGCTGAAATCACGCCGCAGCTCCTGATGCTGCAACTGTTGACGGGGCTTGCCTTGGGCGCGGTTTATGCGCTCCTGGCGATTGGCCTGTCGCTCATTTTTGGCATGCTGACAGTGGTGAATTTCGCGCACGGTGCCTTCTTTATGGTTGGTGCTTTTTTAGGCGTTTACTTCCTCACCGTTACCGGCAGTTTCTGGTTCAGTCTCGTGTTGACACCGATTGCCGTAGGTGCAATTGGGCTGCTCTGCGAGCGTTTTCTGGTTCGGCCTTTGTATGGTCGCGGCATTGACTACCCGCTGTTGCTGACGTTCGGTTTGAGCTATGTGTTGATTGAGGCAATGCGGGTTGTGTTCGGCATTGACGGCTTACCGACGTCAACGCCTGCCGAGCTGCGCGGCGTGGTGAATGTCGGCTTCGGCATGTTCCCGCTCTACCGCTTGTTCCTGATTGCGGCAACAGCTGTGATCGTCGTCGCGCTGTGGTTGTTCATCGAAAAGACTCGCTTCGGACTCATCATTCGTGCGGGATCACGCGACAACGAAATTGTCCGCGTCTTGGGGATCGACATCTCGAAGATTTGGCTGCTCGTGTTTGGGCTGGGTACTGCGATTGCGGGACTCTCTGGCTTGCTTGCGGCCCCGACGCGAGCGGTCAATCCCGAGATGGGAATTCCGGTGCTCGCTGAGTCATTCGTCGTCACCGTCGTCGGCGGCATGGGCTCGTTGGTGGGCGCAGTGGTTGCCGGGCTGTTGGTTGGCGTGGTGTTTTCCATGACCTCGCTATTTGCACCGGAGTACGCTGAGCTTTCGATCTTTGTTTTGATGGCTGTCGTGTTGCTGGTGCGTCCGCAAGGGTTGTTCGGCAAAGCCGGACTCATGGGCTAAATTTGTGAACGCACTTTCCTCGGCGATTGCATTGATCGCGAAGCACCGTGTCGCCTCCGTGCTCGTCTTCCTGCTACTTTTTCCGCTCATCATGCCGTATGAGGCATTGGCGCTCAACATCCTGATTTTTGGGTTGTATGCGGTGGGCTTCAACCTGCTGTTTGGCTACACCGGTTTGCTCTCGTTTGGGCACGCGGCGTTCTTTGGCGTCGGCAGCTATTTGACGGGCATCACGATTGTGCATTTCGGTTTGCCGTGGTGGGCAGCGATTGTGGCGGGTACCGTGGCGTCAGGCGTCGTCGGGCTGGTGATCGGCTTTCTGGCTATCCGCACGCGAGGTATTTATTTCTCGATGGTGACGTTGGCGCTCGGTCAAATTGTTTACTACGTGTTCTACAAAGCCGAGCGCTGGACCGGTGGCGAAAATGGCTTGCGCGGCGTCACCGTGGAGCAGATTAACGTACTCGGATTGACGCTCGATTTCGTCAATCCGTTGACGAAATACTACGTGCTCTATGTGTTCGTAGCGCTCGCGTTGTGGCTAGTGTCACGCATCCTGGCCTCGCCGTTTGGTGCGGTCATTGAGTCCATCCGCGAGAACGAAAAACGCACCGCCGCGTGCGGATACGACGTAGCGCGCGCGAAGCTTTTGATCTTTACGCTCTCTGCTGTCATTTGCGGATTAGCGGGCGCGTTGAGGGCGTTGCATCTGTCGGTTGTGCCGATTGATTCGCTGCATTATTTGCTCTCGGGGCAAGCGGTGATGATGTGTTTGCTCGGTGGCATGGGCACATTTTTTGGCCCGTTCGTCGGAGCAGCGGTGTTCCTGTATCTGGAAGACGTGGCGACCTCGTTGACGACGCACTGGATGGCGATTGTCGGCGTGGTGTTCATGGTATTCGTGCTGTTTTTCCCGAAAGGCATTTGGGGAACATTGGTGCAGCGGTGGCAGCATCACCGTAGCCAGACTCACCGCCCAGTGGTGACGAAATGAGGGAGCCCATTCTCGTCGCCGAAAATTTGAGTCGGCGCTTCGGAAATTTTGTCGCGCTGAACAACGTCAGTTGTACATTTCAACCGGGTCAACTCACTGCCATCATCGGCCCGAACGGCGCCGGGAAAAGCACGTTTTTCAATCTGCTCACCGGCGCGATTGCACCGAGTCAGGGCAAGATCCGTTTCGCAGGGCGCGACATCACGGGGATCGCACAGCACGAATTTGCGCGTATTGGAATCGCCAAAAGTTTTCAGATTACCAACGTCTTCAAGCAGTTGAGCGCTCATGAAAACGTTCGCGTTGCTGCACAAATGCGTGCGGCCCGTTTTGATTTTTTGCGCTCACGAGCCAGCTTGGCCGCCGTGACCAAAAACGCCGACAGGATGTTGGAGCGGGTCGGCCTCGCCGCGCTTGGCAAACGCCTCGCAGGCGAGCTGGCGCACGGGCAGCAGCGCTCGCTGGAGATCGCGATGGCGCTGGCGAGCGAGCCGAAATTACTGCTCATGGATGAGCCTACGGCGGGCATGTCGCCCGAAGAAACGAGCACCATGATGTCGCTCATCCGCGCGTTGTCGACCGAGCGAACCGTTATTTTGGTCGAGCACAAAATGAAGCTCGTCATGGGCTTGTGTGAGCGCTTGATCGTGTTGCATCATGGTGAGCTTTTGGCCGACGGTACGCCCGACGAGATCCGCGCCAACGCTGAGGTTCGGCGCGTTTATCTTGGGCAGGGTTAGCGGCATGAGCATGCTCAAAGTCGAAAAACTCAATGCTTGGTACGACCGCAGTCATGTCGTTCAGGACTTAACATTTCACGTTGAATCGGGCGAAGTTGTAACGCTCATGGGCCGCAATGGCGCGGGCAAAACCACGACGCTACGCACGATCATGGGATTGCTGGAAAAGTGCACAGGGAACGTGAGTTTTGACCAGAATGAGATGCTGGGGAACCCCGCACACACGCGCTTTCACGCGGGCCTCGCTTACGTGCCTGAAGATCGGCGCATCGTAGCGGGGCTGAGCGTGCGCGAAAACCTGCAGCTCGGACTGATCGCGAGCGCTGCGCGCGCGCAAACCAACGCCATGATCGAAGAGATTGCGCAGACTTTTCCACGGCTCAAAGAGCGCTTGACTCAGGAGGCGACGTCGCTTTCGGGCGGCGAACAGCAAATGCTTGCGATTGCCCGCGCCATGATGGCGAAGCCGAAAATGATTTTGCTGGACGAACCGTCGGAAGGCGTGATGCCCGTGCTGGTCGACGAGATGTTCGATCTCTTCTCTCGCATGAAAAATCAGGGCACGACGCTCCTGCTGGTCGAACAAAACGTCGAACGTGCGCTGTCGATTTCCGACCGCGCATACATTCTCGATCAGGGGCGTATCGTGCACGAAGGCCGCGCAGCAGATCTGCTGGCGGATGACGAAACTCAGCAGAAGTATTGCGCGGTGTAGTTCGGTAGGGTGGGCACCCCGTGCCCACGCGGTTGGCAACGAGGGAGAGTTGGTGGGCAGAGGCTGGCCACCCTACCTGCACTGTCGTGGATGCTGAGCCGAATAAAATCGGCGTATGACATCGTCACACACTCTCTCTAACGTCCGCACGCGCTTCGCGCCGTCGCCCACCGGTACGCTGCACCTCGGCAACATCCGAACCGCGCTGTTTGCGTGGGCATTCGCCCGTCACCACAAGGGCCAGTTCATCCTGCGCATTGAAGATACCGATCTTGAGCGCTCCAGTGAATCAAGCGCCGACGGTATCCTGCGTGATATGGCGTGGCTCGGCATGGACGTTGACGAAGGGCCGTTCTATCAAATGCAGCGCATGCCACGCTACCGCGAAGTCGTCGCCGAAATGCTGGCTGATGGCCGTGCGTACCACTGCTACATGAGCGTCGAAGAGCTGGACGCGTTGCGCGAAACGCAAAAAGTGAACGGCGATAAACCGCGCTACGACGGGCGTTGGCGTCCTGAAAATGTCGCAAAGTTGGGCTTGGTGAAGCCTGAAGGCGCGTTGCCCGTGATCCGCTTTCGCAATCCCGACGACGGGGTGGTCGTCTGGGACGACGCAGTCAAAGGTCGTATCGAAATTGCAAATGCGGAACTCGACGATTTGGTGATCGCACGCCCTGCGCCGGTCGGTGAGGTGGGTGTGCCGACGTACAACTTTTGCGTCGTGGTCGACGACGTAGACATGGACATTACGCATGTCATCCGTGGCGACGGACACGTGATGAACACGCCGCGTCAGATCAATATTTTCCGGGCGCTAGGCAAAGTGCCGCCGGTGTTTGGCCATACGCCGACTGTGCTTGGAAGCGATGGAGAAAAGCTCTCCAAACGCCACGGTGCAACGGGCTTGAACGAATACGCCGCGAATGGTTATCTGCCGGAGACCATTGTCAACGGACTCGCGCGTTTGGGTTGGTCGCATGGCAATGACGAAATTTTTTCGCCGCAGCAACTGGTTGAGTGGTTCAACCTGGAGTCGCTGACGCCGTCACCAGCCCGGTTTGATGCCGAGAAGTTTGAATGGCTCAATGGTGAGCACATCAAACGGCTGCCTGTCGATGAGTTGTCGAAGCGGTTGCAGCCGTTTCTCGTCGCGGAGGGCTACGAGTTGGCCTCAGGTCCCTCGGTACTGGCGGTCGCCGAGCTGCTTCGCGAGCGCGCGCCGACGCTTAAGAAAATGGCAGAAATGGCGCGTTATTGCTACATCGCGCCGATCACCAGCCCAATGCGCTTGATGATGCAGCTTGCGGCCGTCACCGCATCCGTTGGCACGCTGCTCAGCCAACAGGAAGAACATATTGCGGTCGCAGAATTGGCGGCACGGCAAGATCTCGCAGCGATGGAGCGGGGCGCGCAAACCCTGGCACTGTTAGAGCAGCATTTGACCGACGCTAACAGGCCCGCGATTGAATGGGTGAGGCAGCAGTTAAGCACTGTGGAATGGAGCAAGCCAGCCATTGCTGCGTTGCTGAAAGAAGCGCAAACAAAATTCACAGTTAAAACACCGCAAGTCATGATGCCGCTGCGGGTCATGCTCAGCGGGAGCGCGCAGGCCCCTGCGGTTGATACGCTATTGCTTACGCTTGGGCGTGACGCGTCGCTTGAACGGATTATTGTCTGAGGACGGAGCGGGTTGGAGATGATGCGGCAACGACGACCGTTGTTCTCCGAATCACCGTCCCCCTCACACTAGCCCGCTCCCGCGAGGTCAGAGGGGACAGGACGTAGCGTCGCGACAAGCTTGCGACTAACCCCATCAATTGAGCTGCCGTCGACTGATATCTAGCTCGCGGGCGTCCGCATAGTCACAAACTCTTCCGCCGCCGTCGGATGAATACCAATCGTGCTGTCGAACATTGCTTTCGTCGCACCTGCCTTCATCGCCACAGCAAAGCCCTGAACGATTTCGCCTGCGTCTGAACCCACCATGTGCAGACCGATGACGCGATCGCTTTGGGTATCAACGATCAGCTTCATAAACATGCGTTCGCTGCTGCCACTTAGCGTGTGTTTGAGCGGCGTGAAATCCGTTTTGAAGACCGTGATTCCGCCGAATTTTTTGCGAGCATCGGCTTCGCTGTAACCGACGGTGCCGATGTTTGGATGCGTGAACACTGCGGTTGGAACGAACTCATAGCTCATGCCGCGCAGGTTGTCGCCGAACAGGTGATCGACCAGCTTCATCGCCTCGCCTAGCGCGACGGGTGTGAGCTGGACGCGGGCTGTGACGTCGCCGAGCGCATAGATCGAAGGCAGGCTCGTCTGATAGTCGTCGTTGACTTTGATCGCGCCCTGTTTGTCTTGCGCGATGCCCACCGTTTCCACGCCCATGCCCGCGACTTTCGGCACTCGACCGGTGGCATACAGAACGGTGTCGACGACGACTTCAGTGCCGTCCAAAAGTGTCACGGCGAGTCCGTCGGTGAGCTTCGCAACTTGCTTCACGTCGGTGTTCAATCGCAAATCAACGCCCGTCTTTCTCATCTCGGACGCGACAAAATGCCTAACGTCTTGGTCGAACCCGCGCAACACTTGTCCGCCGCGATAAAGCTGTGTCACCTCCGCGCCGAGGCCATTAAAAATCGATGCGAATTCGCAGGCGATGTAGCCACCGCCGACCACCAGCAAGCGCTTCGGAAACGGATCAAGATCGAACATATCGTCTGAGGTAACGACGAATTCACGGCCCGCAAAATCTGGCACACTGGGCTTGCCACCCGTAGCGATCAATATGTGCTTTGCGGTCACTCGCTCTACTCGGCCCGGATGGACAAACTGCACTGCGTGATCGTCAACCAGACTCGCCCAACCCGCCATCACTTTCACGCCTGCATTCACCAGCAAATTCTGATAAACGCCATTGAGCCGCGCGATCTCCTTTGCGCGATTGGCCTTGAGTACGTTCCAGTCAAAGCGTGGCGCTTCACCATGCCAGCCAAAGCCATGCGACTCCTCAAACGCTTCTGCAAAGTGAGCCGCGTAGCTGTAGAGCTTTTTCGGAATGCAGCCCACGTTCACACAGGTGCCGCCAAGAGCGCCTGCCTCAGCGAGCGCGACGCGTGCGCCACGAAGCGCTGCCATACGCGCGGCGCGAACGCCACCGCTGCCACCACCGATCACGAACAAATCAAAATCAAATTTGGACATCACATCACCCCCACTTCGCTGCGACGCCCAGAGTGCGAAAGGCTGCTAGCGAGCGCTGCGCTGTTCGGCATCCCCGTACTGTGCACCGTTGGATCCCCGGCTGCGCCGTGTGTGATGTCGTTGAAAATCATATTAGCTTTTCTCTGAAATGCCCACTTATCAGGGGCTACGCGCTGATTTTAATGATAATCGACTTCAGGCTTAAATAGCCATAAGCCCCCATAAAAACGCCGTTATAGCGAAAAGCTGTATCTCTACTTGGCACCCATCAGATGCTACAACCCGCGCTAGAAACCTCGCGCGCAGCCACGTCTGATTTGCTGCGTGTCATCGTCACACCCCGCTTGATCGCAGTCATTTCAGCGAGTATCGAAACCGCAATTTCGCTAGGCGTCTTGGCACCAATATCAAGCCCCACTGGCCCGCGCAAATGCTTGACTTCTTCCGCAGTCACATCGAATTCCAGCAACCGCGCCCGGCGCTTGTCGTTATTCCCTTTTGACCCGAGCGCACCGACATAAAACGCTGGAGATTTGAGCGCCTCCATCAGCGCCAGATCATCCAGCTTCGGATCATGGGTGAGCGCCACTACCGCGCTATTGCGATCCAGATTCATCGCGATCACGATGTCGTCGGGCATCTCTTGGGTCATCGTGACTTGTGGCAAGTCGTGCCACTGCTCTTGATATTCGTCGCGCGGATCGCACACGGTGACCTGATAGTCGAGCGGGATCGCCATGGTCGCCAGATACTTCGATAGCTGACCCGCGCCAATAATCAGCAGGCGATATTTTGGCCCGTGAATGGTGGTGAGGGTTTTGTCGTCGAATCTCAGAATGTCCGCGCCAAGGGCGGTATTTCGATGCGTCACGGCGGTGGTCATGTCGAGCGTGCGCTTGACTATTTTGTGGCCTTCGAGATCTGCGAGCAGCCCGCGAATGTCTGAGAGCGGGGTGATCGGCTCCAGCACCATTTGCACGGTGCCACCGCAGGGTAAACCGAACTGTTGCGCCTGATCCGCAGCGACGCCATACGTTACCGATTCCGGCAATCGCGCGGCGAGCTTACCGTCCTTCACCTGCGAGATCAAATCGTCCTCGATGCAGCCACCCGACACCGATCCGATGACCTGACCGTCATCGCGAATCGCCATCATCGCGCCAATCGGGCGCGGCGCGCTGCCCCAGGTGCGCACCACGGTGCCCAGCGTGGCACGGCGACCGGCCTCGGTCCAGGATAGTGCGGTTTTTAGAACGGCGAGATCGAGGTTGTCCATAATTTTTTAAAAAGCTGAGTGACAGAATTAAAGAGTGACTGAATTCGATTTGACAGGCATTGAATGCCGATGGTTTCGGGTACGCTTAGCAATTATCATGCGGGCACCGTTCTTGCGGACGGGCTCGCAGTTCACTGACCTCATTCGGACGCACGTATGCCCATCAAGTCGCGCTTTTCCCCGTCGTTACGCCCCATCATACGCAACGTGACTCGGCGCAATTTTGCAATGACCGCGCTCGCCGCTGCTGTGCTGGGCTCGCTTGCTCCTTCGGCCATGGCGCAAATCAACCCAACCGTGACTTTTGGGCAGGGGGCTATCAACATTGCCCCGGTGGTGATCACTGGAACCCGCGTTGCGTCCGATCCGTTCACCTTGCCAATGGCGATCAATGTGATCGACGGCGAGGCAATTCAAGAGGGGCAATTGCAGGTCAATGTATCTGAATCGTTGCAACGTGTACCGGGTGTGAATGCTCAAAATCGCAACAACTATGCGCAAGATGTTCAGCTCTCGGTGCGTGGCTTCGGCGCCCGGTCGAGCTTCGGTGTGCGCGGCGTGCGGCTCTACACCGATGGAATTCCTGCCAGCCAGCCCGATGGCCAGGGGCAGGTCTCGCATTTTTCGCTCGCCAGCGCGGATCGAATTGAGGTGTTGCGTGGGCCATTTTCGGCGCTTTACGGCAATGCTTCGGGTGGCGTGATTCAACTGTTCACGAGCGATGGCGCGGTGCCCGATATCGTTCAGGCGAGCGTTGCAGCGGGATCGAATGGCACCGTGCGCTATGGTTTCAAAGCATCGGGTCGAGTCAGTGATGGCGGCGTCGGCTATACCGCGAACGTTGAGCAATTCGAGACCGACGGCCCGCGTCCGCACAGCGCTGCCACGCGCACCAGCGGCAACGCGAAGCTGACGATTAAACTCTCCGATGCGACGACACTTACCGCTATTGGCAACGCGGTCAACCTGCCCGGCGCGCAGGATCCGCTAGGCCTGACGCGCGCAGAGTTTGACGCCAATCCGCGTCAGGTCAATCCCCTGGCGACGCAGTTCGACACGCGCAAAAGCCTCACGCAAACGCAGGGTGGCGTCAAGCTCGTGCATCGACTATCGGTCGAGCAGTCGATTGACCTGACTGTCTACTCCGGCTCGCGTAGCGCTACACAATTTCAGGCGATACCGGTGGCGACGCAAACCGCAGCGACGCAGCCCGGCGGCGTGATCGATTTTGATCGCGATTACTACGGCATGGACGCCCGATTTACCCAGCGCGGCGCGTGGGGCGATCTGGTCGTCGGCGCGTCCACCGATCACTTGAATGAAGCGCGACGCGGCTTCCAAAACTTCGCGGGAACGACGCTTGGCGTGTATGGCGCATTGCGTCGCAATGAGCACAACAAATTGCGCTCGCTAGATGCCTACGCGCAAGGCATGTTTCGACTTCTGTCTGAAGTGCAGCTGCATGCCGGTGTGCGTACCAGCAGCGTGAACGCGACGAGCGCTGATCACTACATCGTCACCGGAAATCCTGACGACAGCGGCGCGGTGCGCTACTCGGCCGTGTTGCCGACAGCTGGCATCAGCTATCGCGTGATCCCGACGTTGACGCTTTACGCC
Source organism: Burkholderiales bacterium (assembly GCA_043757535.1). GTDB lineage: Bacteria > Pseudomonadota > Gammaproteobacteria > Burkholderiales > Casimicrobiaceae > Casimicrobium. Next base: position 2,842 of record JAYVPF010000309.1, on the reverse strand, counting down.
AGTGTCGGAAAAGGCACTGAAACACCCACGTTAAACGAGATCTCGTATCGTGCGTCAGGAGCCACTGGACTCAACTTTGGACTCAACGCAGCGATGAGCAATAGCGCCGAAGTCGGCGCGAAGTGGCGCTCGGGAATATTGTCCGGCGAGGTGGCCTTTTTCGATACCAAAACGAAAGACGAAATCGTCGTCATCACCAACAGCGGCGGTCGCTCGGCCTTCGGCAACGCAGGGCGCACGATGCGGCGTGGGCTGGAACTGTCCGCGCGCGCGCAGCTCATGTCAGGCCTGACCTGGGAGCTGGCCGTGACCGATATGCAGGCGCGCTACAAGGACAGTTTCAAAACCTGCACCGCCGTTCCCTGCACCACGCCAACCACGCTGATTGCGGCTGGCAATCGTCTTCCCGGATTGCCTGAACGTTCTGCATGGACTGAGTTGAAATATGCGCACAGCTCGGGCTTTTATGTCGCAGCCGAACTTAAAGCACAGGGCAGCATCGTTGCCAATGATTTGGCAACGGACGTTGCGAATGCGGTGACGCTTGTCGGTGCAAGAGCAGGTTACGGTCGTGAATTCGGTAAAGTGCGCATCGGCGCTTTTGTGCGAGGCGACAACCTCACGAATAAAATTTACTCAGGCACCGTCATCGTCAATGAAGCCAACAGGCGCTTCTTCGAACCGGCGGCGGGACGGACGTGGTTGGCGGGGGTGAGTTTGAGTTTGGCGTGGTGAGGTAGCGCATTCGTTCGCGCCGATGTAGTCGCAATTGATAGTCTTGACGGTGAAACAGCATCTCGACATGACATGGACAATGCATTTGCGAATGTGACGCGGTTGAGTGGCCTTGTGCTGGAAACCGTCATTCACGCATCCACCCCACATAAACTATGGGCTAGACGAAAAAGCTGATCGCTTCTACGCAGGTCTGTCCAACCCGAATTCCGACCGTCTCTGCGAGTAAATTTACCGCGCTGATCTGCCCTGTGGCGAGTGTGCTTTTCGCTTCGCCGATCCGCGCCGTTTCGTGGCTTACCGTGCAGGCAGCGACGCCTGCTGCGTTCAATATTTCGAGCCCCTTAATACCTGCATTGTCGAGACCCATTCCTGCATCGTTGAAGACGGCGAGACCGGGCGGATGAGCCCGCGCCAGATGCGCCGCACTAATGCCGCCGTGCGAACCGGTAACGACGATCTGACCGCGCATTTCGGCAGTCACTGCGCTGATGCTGTCGATGACGAATGTTTGCATGGTCAAACGCGATGCCGCTCGCGCAGGATGCTCGTGGCCTGAGCGAGCGCCGCCAGTTTGCCTTCGGCGATCTGCTCTGAGCTGACCGGGTTGTCGGCAAACGTTGCGAAGCCGCAGTCCGGCGTGAGCAACATGCGCTCGGCACCAAAGACGCGGATCGCGCGTTCGGCGTGCGCCACGATGGATTCGACGGACTCTATGTGGGCATGCTTCTGGTTGCAGGCACCGACGCCGATGCGTAGGTGATCCGGTAGCGCCGACAACACCTCAATCTCGCCCGCTCGTGGCGTGCACAGTTCGAGCAATAGCGTGCCGACCTGCATCTGCGCCAGCGTGCTCACCAGCGGCATGTAGTCGCCCGTGAGCGCCTTGCCTTCATCGGCCGTCCAGTTGCCGCGGCACATATGCAGTGCCAGGCGATCCATCGGAAAGCCCTTGGTCACGGCATTGACCAGATCGCGTGCGAACGCGAGTTCGATCGATGCTTCTTTCTTTTCGCCGAGTGCGCCGCACATGAAGCTGCGCTGGGTCGCGGCCCCCGTGAACACCACCTCCGAGAGCACCGGTTCATCCAGTTGAACCAGTGCCGTACCTGCAGCCAACAGACAGGCGATCTCTTCGCGCAACACGCGAACGATCGCGTCGGCGAGTTCCTCGCGGCTGCCGTAGGCACGATCGGAAATGCACTCCATCCACATCGTGCGCGTCAAAAGATACGGGCCCGGCAGCGCGACCTTGATCGGTTGCTGCGTCAGCGTTTTGGTGAACTCGACTTCATGCACGGCGATGGATCGACTGCGACCGAGCGGGCCAAATACAGCCGGATGACGCACATCGCCGGCAGGCACATCGAGCGCGCGCAGCTCCCGCTCAAACTCCTCCGGATCATCGACCAACGGCAGCAAATCGGTCAATGGAATCAGTTGGCAATTGTCGAGCCGCGATGCGACAAAACTTGAATAACTATCGCGACGCTGCTCGCCGTCAGTGATGACGTCCGCACCGGCACGAATTTGCGCCTGCACTGCCAGTCGCACGGCATCATCGGCAGTCGCCTGAAACTGGTTTTCGTCAAGGCGGCCTTCCATGTGCTCATGCACCGCCTGCAGCATCCAGCGCGGTCTCGGCCAACTGCCGATACCCATGATCGACAACGGTCGAATCGTGGGCGCGGGTGCCGGATCGGGCAGCTTGTCCATGAACTTGACCTCGACCAACTGCACGCCACCACTCGTCGCACTCGTCGCCTTGACGGGTGCCGTGTTCTGCTTGCGCTCGGCCAGTTTGCCTTTGGACACGATGAAACTGCGCTGCTTGCCGACTTTTACGAACGACACCAGTTCATTGTTGGTCATGCGGCACCATGCTGGCAGATCCTCGTCGACCGAAATCTCGGTTGAGCGGATTTCGAGCAGACCGCCGCGATCCATCGGATCGATATGTCGACGGATCAGTAGCAACAAACCGTTGCCGCAATCGAGATCGCCACCATCAAAGCTGACGTCGGGCTGATGGGTGTGAGTTTCAGTGGGTGTCATGGGGTGCTCTCTATCGGGTTCGAGTGTCCGTAAACCGACTGCAACATTGCGT
>JAYVPF010000308.1:0-3522 GCA_043757535.1 Burkholderiales bacterium | reverse complement strand
TACCGAGGGCGGGACTCGAACCCGCACGATGTCACCAACGGTGGATTTTGAATCCACTGCGTCTACCAATTCCGCCACCCCGGCTGAGTGAAGCTTTGGATTATAACCAGCGCGCAAGTTCGGCGAATTTGTAAGTCATCCCTGTGCATAGTCGCGGCGCGCCGAACTTCACACTGCCGTTTGCGCGCAATGAAGTCCCAACGTGGCACAAAGTATTCGGCTATACATGACCACAACTTTTTCTTGAAACGCCCATTGCGCTGGGGCTGGATCCGCAAAAGGCTTATTGTCGATATATGAAGATTTTTGCTTCTAGCCCTCAATCAGCGGTACTTTAGATCACAAGCTGATGGCGTTGCTAATGCCCTACGCCATCCCCTGATTGCCCTTCGCGTTCAGGATTCTTGGCAGATTGAGTTTCCGTGCGGTAATACGTTTTTTCGATTTGAGCCAGGTCTCGACGACATCCCAAATTGGCTCGGATTTGTTGGCGATGGCGGCGTCGCGCGCGGCCTCGGCCACTGGCGCCCAGCCCGCAACTTTGTACGTTTTCGACGCGTCAATCGGCACGCCCTTGAGCCGCATCTCGGTGATGCGCTGGCCTTGCGCGCCGAGCGGATCGATGGTGTATTGCAGGCCACCGACACGCACCATGTCGCCGCCCTGCTGATAGTAGGGGTCGGGGTTGAACAGGTTGTCAGCGATGTCCTCCAAGACCGTTTTGATCATCTCTCCGGTCATATCGGTGACGGTCGTGTACGGGTAGGTGATCGCCGTTTGATCCATCAGATGTTCCCGCGTGATCGCCTGCCCGGACAAGAGCGACGTGCCCCAGCGGAAGCCCGGCGAGAACGCGATTTCGGTGCTCTTGGTTTCCATCAAGGCATCGAGAATGAGCTGATCGAAACTGCCGTTGAAATTGCCGCGCCGATAGAGCATCGCGTCGGTTGTCGCGAGCTTTTCGCTGAGCTTTGCTTCGTAGGGCGCACGTACCTTGGTGATCAGAGCGTCCATCGCCGGATCGGCCTTGAGCAGGTTCGAAAAGATCGGTAGCAACTTGTAGCGGAAGTCCACAATTCGTCCGTCTTTCACATCGAAGTCGAGCACGCCTAGGAACTTGCTGTTCGACCCGGCGTTGGTCACGAGCGTCGTGCCGCCAGGATTCTTCACCGGGATCGCGCCGGGCACGCCATCATGCGTGTGCCCGCCCAGAATCGCATCGATTCCACGCACGCGCGACGCCAGTTTCAGATCCACGTCCATGCCGTTGTGCGAGAGCAGCACGACCACCTTCGCGCCCTTCGCGCGTGCGTCGTCGACCGTCTTTTGCATGTCGTCTTCACGAATGCCAAACGACCAGTCCGGCGTCATGTAACGCGGGTTGGCAATCGGCGTGTACGGAAACGCCTGCCCGATGATCGCGACCGGCACGCCGTTCATTTCCTTCATCGTATAGGGCTTGAAAACAAGGTCTTCAAAGTCCGTCGTCTTGATGTTTTGCGCCAGAAAATCGACCTTGCCCTTGAAGTCTTTCTCAACGATCTCGGTGACGCGTTTCGCGCCCAGCGTGAACTCCCAATGCCCCGTCATCACGTCCACACCGAGCAGAAGCGATGCGTCCACCATGTCCTGACCGTTCGTCCACAGCGCCGTCGCCGAACCCTGCCATGTGTCGCCGCCGTCTAGCAGCAAGGCGTTGGGGCGCGAGGCCTTTAGTTGTTTCACCAGCGTCGCCATGTGCGCGAAGCCACCCACCTTTCCGTAAGCCTTCGCCGCCGCTTCGAAATCGATGTAGGTGAAGGCATACGTGTCACGCGATCCGCGCGGCACGTTGAACGCCTTCAGCAAATGCTCGCCGACCAGATGCGGTGCCTGATTCAGCGCCGAGTTGTAGCCAAGATTGACGCTAGGTTCGCGGAAATAAATCGGCTTCAACTGCGCGTGGCAGTCGGTCATGTGCAGGAAATGGACATTGCCGAACTTGGGCACGTCGTAAAACGTGGCGGGTTTATCTGCCGCGAGCAGTTGCTTGCTGTCGAGCGCTGCGCCTGCTGCGGCGGCGATGGCCAAAAGGTTTAAGAATTCACGTCGTTGCATAAGTAGCCCTGTCAATCCAACAATGTCGTCATCCTCGGCGGAGCCGGGGATCCAGTTCGTAAACCTCGCGAAGCGCTAATCAGTCCCCTCTCCCTTGAGGGGAGAGGGTTAGGGAGAGGGTGACGGTCGTGCTCCAAACCCTCGTTGCGTAGGCCACCATCGCGCTCATGCCGCGCGGGGCAGTCACTTTCTTTTGCTTCGCCAAAAGCAAGTAACCAAAGAAAAGGCGACCCCGACATTCGCCCTGATCCAAGATTTGAAGCGGAAACGTCGCGCGGTCCGAAACTCGCTGCGCTCAAACAACGGATCGCCGGATCACCCAAATGCGCGACGTTTTCACTCCAAATCTCGGGGGCGAATGAACGGGAACTCAATCGTACGGACTGTTAATCACTGTGCGGCAGCCGAACTCTATCGATACACGCCTCGACTTGATTTTCCAACGTCAGATAGTTGCCAAAACCATAGTCGCTCACCAATTGTCTTGCCGCGCAGGGAACACCGTGTTCGTCAACATAACCACCGGGGAAATCCATGTAACAAACAGCATTCCCGTCATAGCTAACAACCGGAGCATGATCAATAACTGGCATGTAACCGCGTGAGAACCCCAAGTTGTTAATGTACTGGGGTGGAATCAATAGCCCGCTGTCAAGCGAGATGCGCCAGTCCACGCGCTTTTCCGCAGTCTGAAGAAAAATTACTACTTTGTGTTGGCACTTGTCGAATCCAGCAAATGGAAGATTGCTGCCTACAACTTGACCAAAGACGAAACGTTCATCGAAAAGAAGAGCGAATACATCGCCAACAAGCACGCGTTTTTTGTAGGCCTCTTGTTTCCTAAGCATCGGTATATCGCTCGAAAATACTTCGCATAGGCGATGTGTACGATTGGTCGCGGTAGCAAATTACGGTCACGATTGCCGCTTCCGTAAGTCTCATCGCGTAGCGATCAAATCTCGGATCAGGGCAAATGTCGGGTTCGCCTTCTTTTGGTTACTTTTCTTGGCGAAGCAAGAAAAGTGACTGCCCTGCGGCATGAGCAGCTCGTGGCAAAAATTGATCTTCATTCCGCCGTCACCCTCTCCCTAACCCTCTCCCCTCAAGGGAGAGGGGACTGAAGTGCGCTTCGCGCGGACTACGAACTGGATTCCCGGCTGCGCCGAGAATGACGGCGGTGTTTGGCGCGCGCGTCATGGCTATCGCTATTGATTAACTGGCGACGCCGGGTCCAAGAGCAACGCCATCACATCTTTAATCTGCGCCTCGGTCAAAATCCCCGCATCCCCAAACCTCGGCATATTCGCGCAGGCGTTGAACGAATGGCTGTTCCAGATGCGGGCCCAGGTGTATTTGAGGATCGGGTCGGTCTGGCCGCGCAACTTGCCGTAACCGGTGAGCGTCGGGCCGATGTTGCCGTGCGCG
>JAYVPF010000307.1:0-13284 GCA_043757535.1 Burkholderiales bacterium | reverse complement strand
CAAGATGAGTAACTGGCCGCTGCGAAGCGCTCGCGCTGATTCGGATACATCAACGAGCGCTCAAAGGGTCATTTGTATTGTTAAATGACGTGTATTGGGGCTAGATGCGATAAATTTCCAAAGTCGACTAATGTCATTTCGCGGCATCAGCCCCGATGCAATGGCGCTTTTGACCGCAAGCTGATTGCGCGAACGGACTCGCCTACCGCCACCCTCAGCAGCGTAGGTAGGGTTGCAACCCAGCACGGCAGCGACGCGAACCCTGGTGGGTCTTGATCCAGCCTACGCGCTCAAGAACGTCTCGAATGGCGTCGGGTTAGCCGAGAGTGCCGTTGACAGCAGGGCTGCGCTGGCAACCAGCGTCAGAGAAGTTTTCATGACCGTGACTCCATCGATGTGCCCGCAACACGACGAATTTGTGATCGCAGCCTGGGGCGAGTGGAAGAAAATTGTGTGACCAAGCGTGAGAACCGTTGACGTGATCGCGAGTGCCGCTCATTCATCCGAGAACCGCTCGGCAATCTGTTTAACCGCATCGTCGATGCACAACCGCATCACGGCGTCAATACTGTCCTTGCGTTTCGATTCGTATTCTTTGTTGCCCGAGGCCTGAACAGCACCACCCAGGAATCGTTGTGACACCACGTTGGTGATGGCGTCGCCGATGCCGCCCATTTCGGTGCTTTCACCTTTGATCGGCCTGCGAATCTTGATCGCGTCGGCTACCACGCCGCTCTCCACTTCAATCACGCGCACATCAATGCCGATGCTGTCGGAGCTGTAGGACTTCTTGCCACCGAGCCCCATGATGTTGAGCCCCATCGAGGTCGTGTTCTGGTCTATCTGCGCCTCACTCACCGTGCCCTCAAACATGTATTTCGCACCCACGTATTTCACGTCTCCACTCTGGCCAGTGGTTGCGCCCTGCTGATTGAGTAGTTTCTCCTGCGCAATGCCTTCATTCATGCGCGCACGTTCGAGCACGCGAAATTTGCGCGTCTGAATCAGCGCGGTGATGAACATATCGGTCGCGGCGCGCGGCAGCACCTCCTGCACGCTGCTTCGGAACTCGCGAATGGTCACAGCGGGGCGATCCGCGTGGCGTTTGCTGCTCGGCTCCTGAGTCGGCGCTGACATCTGTGGATTCGGCATCGGAACTTGACCCGGCATCTGCATGGGGATCTGCGGTTGCGCAGGATTTTGCATGGGCTGCGTACCTGGCAGTTGCGCGGGCGGCACGCCCTGCGGTTGCACAACCTGCGGAACAGGCTGCTGAACGGGTACGAGTACTTGGCCCGGATTCTGGCCTCTGGCCGTTCCGACGGTCAGTGCCGCCAATGCAATCACGGCAACGTGGCGATTCAATTTCTCGGATGTCATGTCGTTCTCCTGGAAGGTAAGAAATAGGGGTCTGCCGGGGTTTACGTTGGCACACGAAAAAAAGTGACATCGGAAATTTATTTGCGCGAAATGTCCCTTTTTTGTTTCACGGGCCGTGATGCTGGGTGGAACAGTTCGTGACGCCTGCCAATTCCTCCGTGACAGGCGTTGCGAAACTGCTCCGACGCAGTTTCATCGGGCGATGCCTGCGCAAACTGCGGGCGATTCTCAGTAGCTCAAACGTCGCGCCGCTTTGGCGCTTGGCCCGGTGGGTGAAATTCCTCCCCCCGCCCACTGGGTCATTTTTCGTATCGATTTGGCGGGGGCGGACTTAACCTTGCAGTCAGTTTTCTCTCGCGACTGCAACAGACAAATGTCACATTTCAATCGGTTCCCACGTAACGCCCCATAGACATCTGCAATTCCGCAGGTGGTCACTTATCACCGTACCATTTTTTTGGAGTCAATCATGAAAAAGCTACTCTCAATCAGCGTGATTCTGTCAGTCTTGTCACTAAGCGGCGCAGCATTCGCGGCAACTGATCTTCCTCTTAACACTGGCTGGAATCACGGGCCTAACGCTGTTTATCCAAATACTGGCGCCGTTGGCAATCAGGACCAATACTGGATCAACATTGCTTCGTACCCGCCGCTGGGCCCGCCCGTGAAACCGGCGTGGTACTACGGCGGCACCCTTAATCCAACCCCCTCGGCGTGGATACCAGCGGTCGTCGGACAATCACATTGGATCGGTTCCAACCCCACGTCTGCAAGCTCATCAAGCACAAATCAAAACAATCCCGGGTACTCAATTTTCAGGAAGTGCTTCTGCCTTCAAAACGACGCTAATGGTGTTTCGATGAGCATGAGTCTTCGCGCGGACGACAACGTGCAAGTGTGGTTCAACACCATCACAAACACTCTTATCGGTCCCGTTGCAGGAGGCTACGGCAACTCCACTGCACAGGTGCGCAACAATGTTACAAACGGATTTCATCCAGGCAAAAATTGTCTGTATGTACTCGTAGAAGATTCACTTGGCGGTAACACCGGATTTAATCTCGTCGGAAATGTTCATGCCAACAACGGCATGATGGACGAAGCACACTACGGTGTAGATCAGACCATTTCTCCCTGTGCTTGCCCAGCGCAACCGCACATTGGTGGAGCAACTGCCCGAAGCGCGGACGTCGACAATGAACAAGCAACGATCCAAGCCATCGTGAAAATTGCCGAAGAGCGCCTGGCAGCCCGGAAGCTGCAGGCCCCCAAGAAGTAGCGTTGCCGCAAGCGATGTCACGTGGGCACTTCGTGCCCACGCCATCGCCAATAAGCCTCTAACCGCGCTGAAAAAAACGCTCTAAATTCCCAATTAAACATCTGGAGAAATCATGAAGTCCATTCACCAAAAACACAACATCTCAAGTGCACTTTTATTCGCAACCCTAGCGCTCGCCATACACACAACTGCAACCGCCGCCATACCGTTGCCACCCACTTCATGGGACGCCGCAGCGGAATTTAATCCTGCGGCCAACCCGGCGGGTGTGTGAAGCTAAGGCAGCATTCCCGATCCGAATTGCACCGGTGCTTTCACGCCGTTGCAGACACCGTACACGACGATCGGTTCAAACATTCAGGGGTTCCGGCCGGCTGGGCCAAGCGACCTGCCAACGGTCGCGCAGAACCAAACCAACAGCCCGTTGACACTTTCGATTGGCGGGTCTCAGCTTACCTTCGTCCCGCGTGCAGTCGTGCTGCATCCCGGCCGCAGCGGCGAGTGCGCGGTGCTTCGTTTTACCGCGCCAAAACCTGGCCACTACCGCATCTCTGCGCGGTTTTACGCGATGGACGGATATGGTTGCGGCACCAACGTGAAAGCGTTTGTGTTGCACAACCGCGTTGGCAGTCCCGGCAGTATGGTGCGCGCCAACGGCGGCCCGCAGTACCACTCGTTCAACTTTGGCATGCCAGGGGTGAGCGCCGGAGCCACCATCGATTTTGCCGTCGACATGAACGGCAGCGTTAGCTTCGACTCTACCGGTCTGCACGCGCTGATTGAGTGGCAGTAGCAGACCATGGAGGGAGGGCTGCTGATTCTGCAGATACGGCGCTGGCTGTGCCAAGGCACAAGGCCGGTTCGCAGCGCAGCAAGAGTGGCGAGCCATGTCCGGCTAACGCCACAATCGCAGCTGACATCTTTTCTCTGCAAGCCCTATTGTAATGAGGCTGGAGCTGCAATTTGTTTAATGTCGACTTAAGCGGTTTTGTGCCGTGAGCCCGCACACAGTGGTTACAAAATCGCAAATCTGCTCGCTGCAATTTTCGTTTTTTCCTCCTTGTTTCAACCGGCGTTATTCATGAATCAATCCGCAACACCGCTACCGTGTCACCTTTTCTCTCGGAAGTCCGTGAAGTACGGTGGGGCCCTTGATCTGCTCTATCCATCGCATTGAAAGAAAGTACATGATGAAATTACAACTCGCTTCCCGCACCGCATTAGCGGCGACTCTGCTGTCGGGATTTATCGCGCCAACATTGGCACAAACTGGTTTCCCAATCGCGCCGCAGGCCTGGCAAAACGTGACGCACGGTACGTCAACGCATCACGGACAGGTACCACCACTGGGCGACGTGACCCATTGCGCTGTTGTCGGCCACACCGCTCAGCCAGCGTATTACCCCAACCAGACGTGCGCGGCGACCGCCGAAAAATTCATGTCGACCTGGGCCCGCAGCTACCACCTGAAATCAAGGTGCCCCGTGAGCGCGCCGATGAAGGGTGTGTTCAATGTTCACTGCGAAAACGGTGGTTACACGGCGAGCGTGTGTTGTGGGACAGCTGACCATTCGCATTCCCTGCTGCCGACGTTTCGCAACTTGAGCCTTAGCACCGGCGCGTCAGTGCCTTGCCCGCAAGTGGGCAGGAATTATTCGCACACTCCGTTGATCCAAAATGCATTCCTGCAGTTGCAATTACGCAATCTCGACAATAGTTGCCGCAAGAAAGGACATGCTAACGGTGTCGAATCGGTGATCGTACTCTCCTGCGGACGCGACCCCCGTCCCGGTTATGGGCTAAATGCGCGTGCCGACGTTACTTGTGCGCCGTAAGCAAGCAGGGACATTGCTGTGAATTACCGCTTCGCCTGCACCACAAAACTCGCGCCACCGAGTGCTCGATTTTGAGAAGGATCCACTTCGAACACCCGAATCATGACGTCTGTTTGCGGAGTGCTGCTGGTTCGTTTGAACGTGATGTCTACTGGAAGAATGGCCCCCGGTGGCAGCGATAGATCGAACGCTGCACCATTGGGATCAACGATGAAGCTTTCATCATCGGCGACGCCATAGCCAGAGCCACCGCAGGCGAGTTTTGTATTGTCTGGACTGGGCACACAGTACGTTTTTGGTGTCGCAATTCGCAACGTTGACACGCCTGAATCCAGTGCCCGAAAATTTCCCTGACCCGGCTCCAGCACGACGCGCAGTTGCAGCACGCGCGGGGCTTGGCCTAGGTTTCGCAGAACGACGCGCTCGGTTTTCTCGGCGTTCGTCGTCAACGGAACCACGGACATACTGCGCCAAAGTGTCAGGCTATCGCCGTTCACCAGATCGAGCAGAGGCGTGCTGGTTGTGATCGCGTTTGAGAGCGCCGAGCCCTCAACCATCCATCGTGCCATCAGCGGTTCATCCCCGACAGCAAAGGTGCCCGCCTGACAAGGCATTTCGACAATCGTGGTGCGCCCCGCAGCGAGCTTGAGTGCGCCGCTCGGGCTGGCGTTTCCGGGACGCACTGAATTGCTGCACGGCGAACCCGTTCCGTTCGCAATTTCAGCGTCGTTCAAGCGCTGCAAATCACCCCATTGCGGACTCAACAAGCGACCACCGCTGGCGGGCGCGGGAATTCGCCATAGCGCCAGTGTGCCGACCTTTTCTGATCCGTTGTTGTGCAATATCGTGCTGACAAATTGCGCAGCGCTTCCGGGTTCAACATTTTTGTGTTGATACACAGTGCGCCATTCGCTGCTATCTGAGGCGTCACGTCGCCACAGCGCAAGACTTTCCCAAGGCATTGGACTCGGTGTTGTCGCGGGTACGCTCTGTTGCCCTGTCGCAGACGCAGAGGCAGAGGCAGTGGCAGAGGCTGGCAGAGGCAACGACTTCAGCCACACGCCCGACGCAGCCACCGCGCGCTCGCAACCGTTGCGCGCCACACGGTCACGGGTGAGTCGCATAGCGCCTACGTTGTCGGTTTCGGTGGTTCCAAGCGCCTGTCCGCCAAAGTCGGGGTAGCGTACCTCCTGATTGGAATAGTAGGGAACCCTACGGCAGCTAAAGCTTGCCGCGCTGCCCGCCACCGCCTGGCTGCACGCGGAAAGCGCCATCAGCGTTTCCGCACCGCCGCTGAGCTGATTGAGGCCGCGCGCATAGCTCGCCATATCTGGGTCACCGCCATTCGACGATTGCATGCCATTGGCTTTTTGATCGGCTGAATCGTGGCCTGCGCCGAGAATGTGCCCGAGCTCATGCGCCACTGTGTGCACTTCTTTATAGTCGAGCGCGATGTACTTCACAACCGCGTACGGACGACCAAAACTGATGCCTGCGTCGCCGATGGTTGCCGTGCCGCGCATGGTGTCGATGCGCCCGTCACCGGCGATCACGGCGAGCACGAGATCGGCGCTACCGACACCGGCGATTTTCTTCACCTCGTTGTCCACCGGGGTGGGGTTGTTCTGATAGCGCTGCCATGCGGCAAACGGTTCGTCGTGAGCAGTGTTGTCGGCAATGTCAGCGTTGACGTTAATGCCAATCATCCGGAAGCCGACGTCGAGCACAGGGTGTGATGCATTACTGCGTTTGAGCGACGTATTGGTGGAATCCAGCGCGTGAATCATTTCACCTTCCAGCAACGCTTTCGTTGCAGCATCAGTAAGCGTTGGTTCGGCTTTCCGGCGGGCCGCCCAAACTTTTTTTGACACCACAACGGTCACGTCAATGCGACCCGGTGCATCCGCACAAGCGGGATCAATGGGCCAGTCCTTGCCGCGAATCACGAGCGGCGGCGAGGTGCTGCCTGGCGTGGCGGTTGTGTTCGTGGTGGTCGTGGTGTTGGTGGCGGACGTAGACGTTTGCTGCGCCAACTGTAATGGGGCTTGGCGCGGTACATGAGTCGTTGCAGCGTTCGCTACAAAATTTACGCGCTGGATCGAACCATGCATGCTTGCCACAGGCGCCGGAGATGGACGGTTATCTTCATCAAACGCCGCCGTGCGCTTTACAGATTTGGGCGCTGGAACCCTCGGCGGCGCAGGCATTGCGGGCACCTCGGACGAAGTCACGCCGCCCCAGCTCTTGCGCACCTCGAGCTGCCGTTGCCGCGCTGATTTTTCAACGGACAGTAACTGCTTTATGGCGTTACGTTCAACCTCCATATCGCTAAGCGCCGCCCGCTTCGCCTGCTCAGTCGCAGCCACTTTATCAGTGATTTCGAGTGCTCGCTTCTGCTGCGATTGCAGCTGCGTTAAAGCCTGATTACGTGAAACAAGCGCCAGTTCGCGATTGGCCTGCAGCGAGCCGATGCGGGCCTGTCGTGCGCCAAATGCGGCGGCATCGTCCTTCTGCATCGCAGCGTTGATTGATGTGGCTAGCGATGCGAGCTGTGTTTGCAGCGTACGCATCCCGGTTTCAGCCTGCTCGCCGCGTGCGACAGCCTTCGGACGGCATTGGCCCAACGAATTTTGCGCTGCTACGAGACGCCCGCGTCGCTGCTCTGCGGCTGCACTTGCGTTCTTTGCGTCGATCAAACGGGTATTGACACGGGCGAGGTTGTCGCGCGCCACGTTCACCCGTCCGCGCGCTGAATTCGCCTCAGCACTGCGCTGCGTGATGATCGCCTGTAGCGCGGGCAATCGTTCGCGGCACTGAGTCACCTCAGTTGGCACCGTGCGCGGATTGATGCTGCCCCCTGCGTTGACCGTTCCACCCGGCGCACTTGGGCTCGTAGTGGTCGGCCCGGCTCCGCCTGCGTCAGAAGCCTTGCAAACTTTCTGCGCCGCAGCCAACGTTGCCACGGCCTGCTGGTACAACCCGGTAATGCGGATGACCTCATTGCTGGCAAGCGTCAACGCGGCTTGCTTCGGCGTAACGCCACCGCCGGTGCCGGGGCGCGCACCACCACTCGGCCTACCTACAGCATTGCCGCGAACCAGTTCGGCCTTAGCGCTCGCCACGCGCCCACGCGCGACCCGGATCGCCTCCTGAAGCTGCTCGGCTTCTGCGCGTAGTGTTGCTAATTTTTGGCGGCACTGTTCCAGCGCGGCCAAAGGCTTTCCTGCCGCGCTCGGTGCGGCTGGTGGAGGTAGTGCGCCCGGTATACCCGCTGTCGTTGGCGTACCCGTCGGCTCCACCCGTCCGGTTGCATTTTGGGGTCGGGGCTGGGAGGGGGGTGTCGGTGTTGGCGCGGCGGCTGGTTTGGCAGCGGCCAGAGCATCGCATTGCTTCTGCGTCGTCGCGACATTGGCGGCGAGCTGTTGCTCGCGCTGAAGCAGGCCGGCGAGCTGAGCCTCGGCAGCAGCAAGCGCCTTTGCCTTATCGTTGGGCGGCACGGGATCGGCAGGTTTTGTTTCACCCAGCGCGAGGTCATTTTTGGCCACTTGCTCGCGCGTCTGGGCGGCTTTTAGTGCTGCGGCCAGAGTCTTGACATTGACTTGCAGGGGGGGCAACGCTACGGAGCAATTTTGTACACGAGGTTCGTTGGGGCGGATCGGCGCGACAGCAGGCTTCCCGACCGACGCGGATGCTTGTGGCGTTGCCGTCCGCTTGCTCAAATTTGCAAATAGCGCATTGCAACCCTGTTGGGCGACATTGAAAGTGGCAACAGCGGCGCCATAAGCGCTGTCAGATGCTGCCGCTGCGGCGTCGGCGTTGGTTAGCTGTGCAGTCGCAGCACCCGCCGCCGCAGTCGCAGCGGACAGGGTCCCTTGCAACACAGAAATATTGTTTGTGAGCGCTGCGATTTGCCCCGGCAACGCATCGGCCTGCGTTGCGCAACTGGCGATGTCAGCTTTGGCCAGAGCCACCTCCTTTTGCAAGACTGCGAGCTGCGTTGTAAGTGCAGTCTGCTGACCGATCAAACCACGCGTTTCCGGCGAACGAATAGCAGGCACTGCGATCCCCGCGCGCTTGATTTCGGCGTCGATTCTTGCGAGCGCCTGCTCCGCCTGGCGCACCAGGCTGTCGTCTCGAACCACCGCGCGAGTCACATCGTTTTTCGTGGCGACGAGGTTCGTTACCTGCCGCGTTAAATCTTCATGCAACGCGCTGGCGCTCAAATTTTTCTGCTCGGTCAATCGCAACATTTCCGCGAAACTGCCCGGATCATCGCGCGCAAACGGAATCCGCGCGAGGTCACGCTCCGAGCTGAACGCGCCAACTCCGGTCGCAGTATTGTCGGTCTCATCGCGCACCACAATCACACCGTATTTGGCGCTGTCAACCGTCAGCCAGATGTGGTCGCGGTAGGTAGACAGCGTGACTTGCCCGGCGAGGTCATCCGCCAAATGGCCATGCCACGAACGCGCCGCCGCATAAGTAAACAATTCCCCGTCGAAGATGACTTCAAACTTGAGTCCTGGCAAGGGCTCCATCGCGTGGCGCACCTTAAGCGCCTCGTCGCCCAAATGCTCGGTATGCCATTGCACGCGCGCACGGCGAGTGGCACCTGCGGCGACCGGCACGACCGATGTATCTGCCGCGGTGCGTTGCGTCAACAGCGGGAAGACGGGGAACGGCGCGCGAATCAGAGGGGTGGGGGCGAGCTTGGTGCTGTCACCACAGCCAGAGATTGCTATGCACAAAGCAATCGCAAGCCAATGCAGCAGACTCAGCCTGAATTTCCGACACCCCATTCCGCCCTCCGTGGATTCGCATTTTTATTTCGCTCGTCTCGCCCCCTTCGATCCAAGGCAATGAAACGGGCCAGATATCGACCGAAGAGTTAACGTCGATGGAACATGCTAACGCCTACCATTTAACGCGACAAATATTGTCGCGCGTCGAGTATTCATTGGCTGCTGCGGTGACGGCAATGGTGGTGCCTTCGAGACTTGGCACGGTGAACTCGATATTTTTGGCACTGCCAAAACACACTGATTCCCGCGAGCCGATAGTCTTGAAATACGTTTCTTGCGAGAGCACCAGGTCACCGACGCGGACTTGCACGGTGGTGGGTGCGTGGGCAGGTTTGCCACCGCGATTGACTACACAGTAGGAGAGGCGGTAGTCGACGCCAGATTTTGAAGCGACGACTCGGTGAATTGCCAAATCCGAATGCACGTTACTCGTTTCACCTTCAGTGTTGCGTTTCCGTGGGCCTGACTTTCCATCAGGGCTGGATCGTTTCGGGCTGGCTTCCCCGTCAGGGCTAGATCGCTTAGGCGTGGCTTCGCCATCAGGGCCGGATCGCTTTGGGCTAGCTTCGCCGTCTCCTCCCCCGAGGACGCCCGAGCCGCATTCGTGGACAATTTGGTTGATGTTGCTTCCCGCTTGCGAGCTTTGTACTGACGGTGCAGCAAAAGTTTGAGAATTGGCATCTGTCACAACAGATGCCAATCCCATCAAAATGCATCCCCACGCGACAGCATGGTTGGTTGACGAATTAGTGAGGCGATCAATAGTTGACATTTCAGTTTCCTTTAACTTGGCTAGATATCTAACAGACAAAAAACGGCGGTTCGCCCGGATGGTGTCGCACCGCTTAACTTCGACAACTCCTGCTCTACCCATGTTCTCGCCGTGGCAATTTGCCGTAGCGCGTGATGCGTCGAAGGAAGCTGCCGTTCCAACCTGGCTGCAATGTCGCCGAAATCTGCAGCAGCACCAGGCAAATTTAATTGAACACTCGCGAGAGCGAGATAGAGTTGGCTGCGCAAAGTAAGCACGTGATCACGACCTAACTCTGCCGAGTAAGTCGCAAACGCTTGCCTGTGACGAGCCAACGCTTCAACGGCGTCCCCGTTTGTCCGCAAAATTGCTCCAACGACGTCTCTCATATGCGCCACGCTTAGCGAAGAATTTTCTGATTCGGACGTTTGATGCGCCAAAGCACGTCGGGCTTCGACAAGCGCAAGGGTCGCCTGTCCCGAAGCGAAGTAAATTTCCGTGAGTAGCACGCGGAGGCTGGTGACGGTATGTGCAGTAGCGGCCGGTTGTTTACTGAAATAGTCAAAAGTAGCTTTCGCAAACGACTCTGCTTCAGCATAACGGCGGAGAGCGATGAGAGTGCGTATTGCTAGTGCCTTGGAATAGTTAATTTCTTCGGCGTCGCCTGTACTGTGTGCCGTGACCAGCGCTTCTTGATGAAGTCGCAATGCTTCGTCGGCTCGGCCAAGCCCTAACAGTGCTTTGGCGAGTTCGGTTTTCGCTATCAAAGTATCGCGTGCAGCGTCACCATGTGTCTTCGTGTACTCAACCACGAGTGCCTCGAGGCGGCTTCTCGCCGAATCGAAACGACGCAATTCAATTTCGGTCACAGCGAGGTTGTTTTGAACCCGCAAAATGTCGATTCGCTCAGATGTCGGATCATCTCGCTGGTGGCGCTCGGCGTTAGTCAGATGTGTATTGGCTTTCCCGTGCCGTCTTCGGGCGATGGCTAGACTCGCAAGCGCTTCATCCGTGAGCCACTGTGCTCTGGCAGACGGTTTCGTCTGGCTCAAAATGGTTTGCTCAAGATGGGCAATTTCAAGAAGTTTTTCAGCGTCGCTGTATTCAGCACGATCCATGTGCAGCATTGCCCGTTGGCGCATGGCGCTCCAACGCAGCTCTCTAAAAGTTGCTCCCAACGCAGGTGCCAGCGCAACCGCCTTTTCCAAGGGCGGCAACGCCTCCTCGCGCCGCCCCTGATCGTGCAAATAGCGACCGTAGCGGGTGAGGGCATCAACATAATTCGCCGATGATGTTTTCCCCATCGCCTCAAGCAACTTAAGCTTTTTGGCAAACAATTCCGCCGCAGTCTTGCTATCCCCCAACGCCGAAAAAATCATGCCGATTTCGCCGTACAGGGCGGCGGCGACTTCGGGTTGGTTGGCGAATTGTTTGTCGATGCGCTCGACGCCGACGCTTAGCAATTCTTTGGCGGTGTAGACCTTGCCACGCGCGATTTCCGGGTCGGCGGTTTTGAAGATCCCGACAAGGAAAGTTTGCACTGCGGTGCGTCGCGCGAGTTCGCGCTCGGTTTCGCGCAGTTGCCAGAGCGTGGCTCCAATGCCAGCGAGAACGGCTAAGGAAACTGCGACGGTGGCGGCGACGCCGATGCGGTTTCGGGTGACGTATTTTTTGACGCGATACAGCGTGCTCGATGGCACGGCCTGCACGGGCTCATGCTGCTGATAGCGGCGCAAGTCAGCGGCGAATTCTTCTGCCGTGCGGTAGCGTTTGTCGGTGGTTTTTTCGAGGCCTTTCGCCAGGATGGCGTCGAGATCGCCGTGTAGCAGGCGCTTGAGTTTGGCCGGGGTGCTACGTCGCAGGGTCGCCGCAGATTCAGTCAATGCAACGTGGCTCGGTGGCACCACTTCGGCATCCAGAATGCCCCGTACCAGCGCGGCCTGATTCTCGCGTTTGAGGCGATAGGGGCGGGTGCCAGTGAGCAACTCATAGAGCACCACGCCGAGTGAGTAGACGTCGGTGGCGGTGGTGAGGCTTTCGCCCGCGAGTTGTTCGGGACTTGCGTAATTTGGCGTGACGGCGATGCCGACTTGTTGCGTGAGTTCGCTTTGTTGACTCGCGTCGCCGGATTGAGTGGGCCCGTTTTCCACGGCGGGCGTCGCGGGCGCAGCGGAGGCGTTGACGGCTTCGTCACCCTCTTCAATCAGCTTGGCGATCCCGAAATCCAGCAGCTTCACCGTACCGTCAGCCTTGACCAGAATGTTCGATGGCTTTAAGTCGCGGTGGATGACGAGGCTTTCGTGCGCATGTTGCACGGCGGCGAGTACCTGAGAAAACAGTGCGAGCCGTGCGGCGACCGTGAGCCATTTGCCGTCGGCGTAGTCGGTAATCGGCTGGCCTTCGACGTATTCCAGCGCCAGAAACGGCACGCCCGCATCGGACACGCCCGCGTCGTAGAGCGTTGCGATGTTGGGATGCGTGAGCTTGGCGAGGACGCCGCGTTCGCGCGCGAAGCGTTCGGCGATTTGTCGGTTACCGCAGAGTCGCAAGGGTAGCTTCAACGCGACCGGGCGGACGATGTCGCCTTCGATCCGCTCGGCAAGCCAGACGGTGCCCATGCCGCCACTACCGATGGGGTGGAGTAGCCGGTAGCGATCCATGGTGGCACCCGCCACAATGGATGCGTCGACCCCTCCTTGCTGCCCGGTAACCCCGGTAAAGCCCATCTCGGAGAAGCGTCCGGAGCGCAACCAGTAGGCCGCAGCGGAGCGCGAATCGGTGGGCGGCTGATCGGCCTCAACGGTGGATGTTGTGGCGGTCGCAGCCGACTCCCCCGCTGTCGTCGGCAGTTGCAGCGCTCGCGACAGCGCGGCCAGCACTACCGGATCGGTAGTGGGCGGCGAGGCAAGCCATGCTTGCCGCTCAGCGGCGGGAATATCGAGCGCCTGTTCGAGTAGCGCGCTGAGTTCGGCAAGTTGTGCGGGATTAACGGCCATAGATGAAAATCGGGTGACGCACGGCTTCACGTAATCTCGCGACGGAAAGTGCCATGCTAGGGGTTTTACGGGCGTGCAAGCGGTGATCAGAGTCCTCTGACGCACCGTAGCGGTGCGCTGTAGGATTTTGTTGAGGGCACCTCTAATAATTCATTGGTGGGGCGCATTGCGTTGTCAAAAAGTGACCAATGAGGGTGCTCGCGCTTTTGGCAGATGAGCTCACGTACCACAGCGTACGCTC
>JAYVPF010000306.1:0-13416 GCA_043757535.1 Burkholderiales bacterium | reverse complement strand
ACGCACATGTCTAGTTTTACATAGTTGCCTTTGACGCACTTGCAATCACGACACGTCGCAACATATACTGTGTATATGAACAGTTTAAATGCAGGTGCACAGAATCCGCCAAAACCGCGTCTGCTGATTCAGCTTCGCGACTGCATTCGCACAAAACATTACGCGCTGTCGACCGAGAAGGTTTATGTGCATTGGGTGCGCAGCTTCATCCGTTTCGGCATCCGCTGGAAATGGGTGCGCGCGAGGTTGAGGCGTTTTTGACTTACCTCGCTGCGGAGCGCAAGGTTTCGGCGTCGACGCACAATCAGGCGCTCTCGGCGCTCTTGTTTTTGTATCGCGAGGTGTTGCGCGTTGATCTGCCGTGGTTGAACGAGATTGGGCGACCGCAGACGGCGCGGCGTTTGCCCGAGGTGCTCACCGTGGATGAGGTGCGGCGCACGCTTGCGGCGCTCGTGGTGCAAGCGCCGGAGCATGCGCTGTTTGCGCAACTGCTGTATGGAACGGGAATGCGTATTCTGGAGGGCTTACGTCTGCGTACGAAGGACGTTGACTTTGAGCACGGCGCGATCATCGTGCGTGAAGCGAAAGGGAACAAAGATCGCGTGGTGATGCTGCCCGCTACGCTGCGCGATGCGATGAAGCAGCAACTTCGTTTGAGTCGCGCGCTGTGGGAGGTGGATCGTGCGGCGAACGTGCCGGGTGTCGAGACGCCGAATGCGCTCGAACTGAAGTATCCGCACGCCGGGGAATCCTGGGGCTGGTTTTGGGTGTTCCCGCAGGCGACTCTATCGATTGACCTGCGGAGCCTTATCAAGCGCCGGCATCATGTCTATGCGCAGACATTCCGTCGCGCACTGACGGTGGCGCTGCGGGCGGGCGGCGTGACGAAACCAGCGACGGTGCATACGCTGCGACATTCGTTCGCGACGCATTTGCTACAGGGCGCGGCGGACATTCGTACGGTGCAGGAACTGCTCGGGCATTCGGACGTGAAGACGACGATGATCTATACCGACGCTCTGAAAATCGGCGGCGGTGTCAAGAGCCCACTCGACGCACTGGACTTCGCGACGCCGAGAGCAAAAACAGATCGAACCGTGCTGCGTGCGATGGACGAAATGACGGTTTAGCGCGCATGGCGACCTCACGATGGAGTTTCATCATCGTCCCGATTGCGATCACCTTTAGCGGAAGCTCTTCGAGTGCAAAACGACGACGTGACGATTTTCTGGATCTACGTTAGCGGCGAATCTCGACGAGATGCCTGCTGAGTGTGATGCGCAAAACCAGGGTTCAAAGCAGCGCAACAGCTTAGTTCTGTAAACGCGCATTGATTTGGGCTGCCACCCGTTTATGATAAATATCGACTTCTCACTTTTATTCGCTATAGCCCCCAATTAGCGGTGCTTTCACGAAAAAGCTGAATCTCACTGCGCGAACTTTTCCCGGTCGATGTCGGCAGCGATTTCAGGAAATGCGCCGATCAGTTCTCGCGCCTACAGGTAAGGCACCGGTTTTCATCCTAGCCCTGCCCGCAGTCACTTCAGCGTCAAGCTGATCTGCTGTATTTCTCTATTAACACGCGACCCTCAAGGCAGCGTGAGTGCGCAATTGGTCACCAGCCACGAGCGCAGCGCGGCACCGGTTTGTCGTGCTGACCCGGCCAACGAGAGGCCGTCGGTCAAGCCAGCGTCACGGAAGCCTAGCAGTGCGCGGAGCACGATCAAGGCGTCTTTGCTATCGACGAGGTTGTCGCCATCAACGTCAATCACTAGGCCGCTTTTCATCGCTTCCACTGCGGTCTGGATCGTGGCGAAAGGGACGACGCTGGTCGGGTTTTTGGCGTTGGCGGTGAGGTCGACGCTGGGCAATGTGTTGGCGATGTAGCGCGCCAGCAACAGCGCGTCGGTGTGCGGCCGCACAAAGCCGTCACCGTCCAGATCAAGCGAGCACACGGGCTTGTTGGTGAGGAAGAAGGCCGTCGCCTGCGCGCCTACCGTCGCCGTGGCCTGGAATGGGCCTATGACGCCGTTTGCGGTGAGGGTCGTGGCGGTGGCAACCCCACTTGCGTCTGCGGTCACTGGGGCCGCGCTGACGAAGGCGCCGGATGCGCCTGAACCCGGTACCGTGAAGGTAACCGATGCACCGGGCACCGGGTTGCCGCTGCCGTCTTTGACCCACGCTTTAAGCGCGGTCGCGAACGCGGTATTGACGGTCGTTGACTGCGGCGTGCCTGCTTGTGGCGTGACGCTGTAGCAGGCACCCGCATGGGCGACGACGGTGTCAAACGGGGTGTTCGTGATGTTGGCGAATGCGATGTCGTCAATCTCCCAGCCGGTCGCACCGGCACCGTTGTCGCTGCCGATCGCGAAGCGGACGCGCACGCTTTGACCGGCGTAGGCGCCGCCGAGGTTGACGGTCACTGTTGCCAAGGCCGGATAGCCCGCGCTCTGCGCGACGTAGGCGGAGAGTCCTTGCAAAGGGTTGTTGTTGCCCGCGTAGACGAGCAGGCTGCCGTTGTAGCCGGGTACGGCGGATGCACCGATGTCGGTCCACGTGCTGCCGTTGTTAGTGCTGATCTGGATTTGCCCGCCGTCGTAGTTACCACCACCGTCAAATTCAAAGCGGTGGCGATGACGAAAGCTGAACGAGAAGTTGCCGGTCGCGGCCACAGTGAGCGGCGGCGATTGCAACCAGTTCAGCTCTGGCGCGCCGTCATCCGGCCCGAGCCAGCGGTGATCCACAGCACTGATCGCCACGCGCCGCCAGAGTTGACCAGCATTGGCGGGGACAGCGCTGGTGCCGGTCGTCCATAGCGTGTGCGTGCTCTCGACGTCATCGGTCGCCGTTTGATTGGGTTTTTGATCGACGTTGATGCGGAACGCTGTGGTGCTGGAAACGGGAGGTGTGGCGAGGCCGGGATCGTTGACCGAGACGACGACATCAGAGGTTTCAATACCCAACGCGCTGGCGACGCGCACGGGTCGCGTGACGACGACGGTTTGCCCCGGCATGGTCGATGGAATCGAGAGCGTCGCGCCGCTCGGGAAGGAGACATGCGCGTTGCTGGCGCTGACGCTGCCGGTGGTGGCGGACAAAGTCGTTGTGCCGATGTTGCGCAGCGTGACAGCGAGCGTTCCGGTCTCGCCGTTGTCGAGGCTGCCGTCGGCATCGCAGAACGCGGGTGCATCGGTGATCACGGCGCTGTCGACGGCGATAGCACCGCCGATCAATGCACTCTCAACGACGCCGGAATTGTCGGCGGAATAACGATCCGGCGCGATAGCGCCGATGCCTGCGCCGCGTTTGGCGAAGCCTTCATAGCAACGCCCGTAGTCGGTCGAATCCTCTGCCAGCATGGCGGCCAGGAGCGCGTCACGCGCTTCAATCATGGTCGGGGCTGAGGGCGTTAATTTGTAGCCCGCGACGAGGTAGCGCTTCATGCGATCCTGCGCCTGCGCGAACGTTAAGCGCGGCGTCGCGCCGAGCGTGTCATTCAGCAGATTGCTGTAACACTCCCAGAGCATCGTTGTCCACACTTCGCCAGTGTTGTGCACCTCGGAGTTGGAAGCCCCGGACGCGCCGAACGCGGGGGTCGGGACAGCGGGAAGCGCGACGCCATCAGTAATGTGGCGGAAGCTGAGCGGGTTCTTGTTCAGGTTTCGCGAATAAGGGTAGCGACGTATGCCCGCATAGAAGCCGTTGTTGACGGCATCCGGTGGCAAATCGGGTCCCGCCTCAAGGTAGCCGCCGATGGCGTATGTGCCAGCGAAATTGGTGTTGGCAGCGAGCGCGGCGTCACTGCCTTTCACCAGTAGAAGCAACGCATGAAAATCAGCCCAACCTTCGCCCATGCCAGCGGCGTGATGGGTCGAGATACCGCTGGCGTTACCGATCAGGCGGTTGCTGATGTAGTGGCCCCATTCGTGCGCGATGACGCCGTTGTCGAGTGTGCCGTCGCGATTGACGCTGATCGTGCGTCCGATGCGGGCATTGACGACAGCGGGCAGTGCGAGCTGCGTTTTGATGGCTGCGCCATCGCTTTGCGATATCTGTAGCGCTGGAATGGTGACGGTGGCATCGGCCCCGCCCATCCCGGTGGGTGCACCGGCCACATTGGTCACCATGATCACGCCGACCGCACCGGCGTTTTGCGCGTTTTTCACTTTGTCCGTAAACACGCAGGTGCCGCGATCAATGAGCGCGAACTTGCCACTGACTGCCGCGCCGTTGGTGAGCGCCGCGCAGCCGTCGTTGGGCAGCGCATAAAGCACATCGCGCGTCAGATCAAACGTCTGTGCGCCAAAGCTCGCCGACGCACTGTCTTTGACACCGACGATGCCCGCCGGGGAGTTGATCTTGACCACCTGCGCGCCCACACCATTGAACACGTACATGCGCATGCGCGGTCGCGCGCCATCGGCCGGGGTGGACATGTTGGCGTTGTCAAGCGCCGCGAAGTCCTGGCCTTCAGCAAAGATCGGATCACTGCCCGCGCCGCCGCGACCGAAATTATTGCTCTGCGCATTGCCGGAAATTTCATCAAAACCGGAGTCGTAGTACCAATCGTGCAAATAATTGTTCATGTAGAACAAATTGGTGACCGAGGCCATGATCTGATCGGTCGAGACGTTCGGCGCAGCCGAAGTGTTGTAGGTTCGATCAAACGAGTTCGCGCCGGTCAGCGTGGGGCGCACGTCGCCCGCCTGAAAATCGTCAGGCGCCACGATGTCAGCAAACGCGTCGACGTTGTTGCCCGTAGTCGTCGTGGCACCGGGTGGTAGCCAGGGATCGGTCGCGCTACGACTGAAGGGCAGGTTCTGCAATGTGATCAGATTGGGCAGAACAAATGCGGCGGGCGTGCCATCGGCAACGCCGGTGAGGTGCGGAAAATTATTGCGACCGGTCGGCGCGGGCAGCGGCAAAAACGGCGAGGTGGCCTCGGCAAACACTTTGTAGCTGAACGCGACATCGGCGGTCTGGTTGTTCCGGAACAGCAGCGTCGAATCTTCTGCCGACACCACGTACGCATAACTGTCGAGCCCGGACGGAGGGCGACCGTCGCGCACCTGCACTTCAACGTAATGCGCAGGCACGAGGCGCGTTGGCAGGCGGAACAACACCGGCTTCACGCGCACCGGAATCGCGAGCTGCGAGCCATCGGCGGAGCGCGTACCGGCAGGCAGCGCAAAGTGCTGATAGCCGTCGCGATTGAACTCAGCAGAGAGTGCCGACGCTGTTCCAGCGTCGAACGCCCAATCGCCCAGTGCGATAGCTACGGCTGAAATCGCAGGCAGCTTGAACGGCGCAGTACCATCGCCGCTCATCACGTAGCCGCCAATCGCAATCAGGCTACGATCTGCACCGAGCAGCACAGCCGCCTCTTCGCGAAACACTTCAATGTCGTTGATGCGATTCCTGAATTTGACGAGCGCAGCGCCGTTCGGCATCGTCTGCGTGAACAGATGCGGCACTTGCGCTGCATCTGCCGCCGATAGCCGATACTGCGCACCCAGACCTGCAAGATAAGAGCGCGCAGCGGCTACCGGATCGGATGACGGTGGCGCTGCATTGGCGCTGGCGGTGCTGCCCAAAGCGCGCGACTGGCCCCAGAGAAACGTGGGCACACCCAGGCGCGAATCGAAATTTGTTTGTGCCCCGATTTCGGCTTTTTTGGCGGATGAGTTCTGCACTTGCTGCCGCTCAACAATGGGCGCGTCGCGAAGCGCATCAACACCCGGCAGATTTCTCGCGGCGATGGGCATGCTGGCGATCAAAGCGACCGCCGAGAACGCAGCTGAAGTCGGGACGACTGCCAGCGCGAGAAAGCGAGACCAAATGCGGGACGAGATAGCGCTACGTTTCATCTAAACACCTTCGAGAATGGCCACAGCGGTACGAAGGGGTCTTCTCAACGCGCCCTGCGCGCGGTGCCGCTCATTCGAATGCAAGTGCTGAGAATGCTAGCCTGAAAGCGTCTGAGGTCGAAGAGAAAACCAGCCGAATCACAAGTCGTTGACACCGGATCGCACACCATTCAGCTTATGGCTGAAAGCCCAATTTTATCGGGGCTGCACGACGATATTTAATGAAGTCGACTTTATATCTTTATCAAACCTAGCCCCAGTGCGATGGTGCGTTGAGGCAAAAGCTGATCTATGATCTAGCCCAACCAAACCCGCGCATTCTCAAACATGCGGAGCCAAGGCGAGCGCGTCCAGCCTTCAGGATGCCAGGAGAAATTCTCGATACGATGAGTGCGTTCGGGGTGCGGCATGAGCACGTTGAAACGACCGTCTGCTGTCGTCAAACCAGTGATGCCGCCGGGCGAACCGTTGGGATTCAGCGGGTAGTTTTCGGTGGCGGTTCCGTTGCTGTCGACGAAGCGCACGG
Organism: Burkholderiales bacterium; assembly: GCA_043757535.1. Lineage (GTDB taxonomy): Bacteria > Pseudomonadota > Gammaproteobacteria > Burkholderiales > Casimicrobiaceae > Casimicrobium. The sequence continues at coordinate 7,023 of JAYVPF010000306.1, read as the reverse complement.
TGACGAGTGGCTGCGCCGCTTCGTACTGCTCATCGTTCTTGAATTGCGCGAAACCTTCGCCGTGCGCGACGACAATCGGCAGTCGCGTTTTGTCCATGCCTTTAAAGAAAATTGACGGCGTTTCCATCACTTCAACCAGTGCGGTGCGGCATTCAAACTGCTCACTGCCGTTGCGAATGAATTTTGGCCAATGGGCAGCGCCGGGAATGATAGGTGCCATTTGCGCGAGCATCTGGCAGCCGTTGCAAATGCCGAGCGCGAAGGTGTCGTCCTCGCCGAAAAATTCCTGAAACTGGGTGCGCAGATCGGTGTTGAGCAAAATGGATTTCGCCCAGCCTGCGCCTGCGCCGAGCACGTCGCCGTAGCTGAAACCACCGCAGGCGACGAAGCCTTTGAACTCGTCCAACGTGTGACGACCCGATTGCAAATCAGTCATGTGAACGTCGTACGCATCAAAGCCTGCCATCGTGAAAACGTAGCCGGTTTCGATGTGTGAATTCACGCCCTGCTCGCGCAGAATTGCGACCTTCGGGCGTGCGCCCACATTTATGTTGGCCGCGATAAACGGGGCCGCGACATTTTCCGTCGGATCGAACAGGACGCGCGGCACAAGGCCCGCGTCATCGTCGTCGAACACACGGTCGAATTCGGAGTCAACGCAGTCCGGATTGTCACGCAGACGCTGGATTTCGATACTGGTGGCACTCCACGCGGTGTGCAGCGCTTGGCGGGCTTCGTCGAAGATCGTTTTTCCGGCGTGAACGATTGTGAATTTGTTATCGCTGCGAACCGTGGCAATTTGATGCACGGGAACGCCGTTGAACCCGACGCTCACTTTGGCGATGTCAGCGCTGCGGATTTGAATGAGCGCACCGAGTTCTTCGTTGAACAGCGATGCAAGCGCGTCATTGCCCAACGCGTCAATCGACACCGAAAGCCCTGATCGCGACGCAATCGTCATCTCCACCAGCGCCGCAAACAAACCTCCATCCGAGCGGTCGTGATAGGCAAGCAACAAGCCTTCCGCATTGAGCGATTGCACGCCCGCGAAGAATGCTTTCAAATCTTGCGCTGAATCGCAATCAGGCACTTCGGTGCCCATCAGAGAATGCACCTGCGCGAAGATCGAACCGCCGAGACGCTGCCTGCCACGCGCGATGTCGACTAGCAGCAGAATCGTGTCGCCTTCAGTCCGCAAAAGCGGCGTCAACGTTTTCTTCACATCCACCACGTTGGCAAACGCCGTAACGATTAACGATACTGGCGAATGAACTGACCTCTGCGTCGAATGATGCGCGTCATGGTGCTCGCCGTGATGGGTGCCCCCGTGTTCAGACCACGTCGTACGCATACTCATCGAGTCTTTGCCGACCGGGATCGACACGCCAAGCGCGGGGCACAGCTCCATCCCGACGGCGTGCACCGCGTCGAACAAAGCAGCATCTTCTCCGGGCGTACCCATAGCTGCCATCCAGTTGGCCGATAGCTTGATATCTTTGATCGATGCAATCGACGCCGCCGCGATGTTGGTGATCGCTTCGGCAACCGCCATTCGGGCCGATGCAGGTGCGTTCAACACCGCCAATGGCGTGCGCTCGCCCATCGCCATTGCTTCACCCGCAGCACCGACAAAATCACGCAACGTCACTGCGCAATCAGCCACCGGTACCTGCCAGGGGCCGACCATTTGCTCGCGCGCGGTGAGGCCGCCGACAAAGCGGTCACCGATGGTAATGAGGAATGTTTTATCGGCAACGGTGGGGTGTTGCAGCACGCGATACGCCGCATCGCGCAGCTTGATTTTTGTGGTGTCGAATGCGGAAACTGGCGCGGCTTTACGAACCACGGTGCGCTCCATTTTCGGTGGCTTTCCGAGCAGCACATCAAGCGGCATATCCACCGGCTTGTTGCTAAATTTCGCATCGGCCACCGTCAAATTGCCGGAACCATCCGCAACACCAACGACAGCAAACGGACAGCGCTCGCGCTCACAAAACGCTTTGAACTGCGTGAGGCTTTTCGGCGTAATCGCGAGCACGTAGCGCTCCTGCGATTCGTTGCACCAGATCTCGGCCGGACTCATACCGGGCTCCAGCGTCAACACGGTGCGCAGGTCAAACAACGCTCCGCGCGGATCGTTCTCGCTGCCTGCGCCGTAAACCAATTCCGGCAACGCGTTCGACAAACCACCCGCGCCGACGTCGTGAATCGCGAGGATCGGATTGCCCTCGCCCTGCCGCCAGCACGCGTTGATCACTTCTTGGGCGCGCCGCTGCATCTCCGCGTTGCCGCGTTGAACCGAATCAAAGTCCAGATCAGCCGCGTTCTGGCCCGTCGTCATCGACGACGCAGCCCCCCCGCCCATGCCAATGCGCATGCCTTCGCCACCGAGCTGGATCAGCAACGTGCCCGCAGGGAATGCAATCTTGTGAACATGCGCGTCGGACACCGCACCAATGCCACCCGCGATCATGATCGGCTTGTGATAGCCGTACACCGTACCGTCGACGATTTGCTCAAAGGTGCGGAAATAGCCACCGAGATTCGGGCGACCGAACTCATCGTTGAATGCCGCACCACCAATCGGGCCAGCAATCATGATGTCGAGCGCGGACGAAATACGATCCGGCTTGCCCACATGTGCCGTCGCCACTTCCCACGGCTGCGGCAAGCCAGGCAGTCGCAAATTCGACGTCGTAAACCCGGTCAAACCGGACTTTGGCACCGCGCCCCTACCTGTCGCACCTTCATCCCGAATTTCGCCGCCAGCACCCGTTGCAGCCCCGGCAAACGGTGCAATCGCGGTTGGGTGATTGTGCGTTTCAACTTTGGCCAGATAATGTGTTCGATCCGCATGTGGCGCGTAGCGGCCCTCTGCGTTCGGATAGAAGCGCAGGGCGTCACCACCTGTGAGAATCGCCGCATTATCGGAGTAGGCGATCTCGGTGCCAACAGGCGCCAATTTGTGAGTGTTGCGAATCATCGCGAACAGCGACATGTCCTGCGCCACACCATCAATCGTCCAGCTCGCGTTGAACACTTTGTGGCGGCAATGCTCGGAGTTCGCCTGCGCAAACATCAGGAGTTCCACATCGGTCGGATCGCGATCCATCTTGTCAAATGCGGCGACCAGATAATCAATCTCGTCATCCGACAGCGCCAGACCGAGTTCGCTGTTCGCCACTTTGAGCGCAGCGACGTTGCGATGAATCGTATTCATTTTTTTCGCGTGCTGCGGTTCGAATAATGCCTCAGCTGCCGCAATGTCGGGCAGCACAACTTCAGTCATACGGTCATGACACACGGCCTCAATCGCGCGTCGCGCCTCTTTCGCCAACGGCTTCTCGGACGATATCCAAAACCACACGCCGCGTTCGAGGCGCTGCACCACGCCGAGGCCACAGTTCTTCGCGATGTCAGTTGCCTTCGACGACCACGGCGAAATGGTGCCCAAGCGCGGCACCACGAGAAACGCGTGCTGATGCTCCTCACTCGGCTCGGTATCGGCTCCATAGGCGAGTAGCGCTTCAAGCTGCAAGCGCTCTTCGCGTGTCACTTCGCGGCTGGTCGTGGCAAAGTGCCAAAACTCCGCATCAATATCCGTGACACCAAAATGGGTGAGCGCCGCGATAAGTTTGTCTTGACGAAACGGGGAGAGCGCGGCGGAGCCGGGAAGCGATAGGAAAGTGGTGGCCATCTGCTTGCTTGAGGTGCTTGGCGATCACCGCTGTTCCACACGGTACGTGTGCGGCGAGCGTCGAAAGCATGTGCGGGAAAGCTCGATTTTACCGAATCGATGGCCTATGCTTGATGCCACATCAGAATGGTCTGATTCAAAGCCCTCACCAATTCACGGAGCGTTATTTCATGGCCCACCGCAAAAGCCCTGCACGCCTGCAAAAAGGCCGTCGCGTCATCCATTTTCAGCAGCTTGCAGCGCAAAATGCCGCACCGCCGACGGCCAGTCTGGCGTGGGACGTTTTGGCGGAGCTCGAAGCCGCGATTACCGGGCGTGTCGTCGTTCCCGGCGACCCGGACTACAACAAGGATCGCCAGGAGTCGAACCCCGCATTTCAGCGCTTCCCCAAGGTCATCGTTTACTGCGCCAATGAGTCCGACATTATCGAATGTCTGCAAGTGGCCAAAAAATGGAGCATCGGGTCATGCGTGCGCGCGGGCGGGCACAGCACGGCGGGCTATTCGGTCAACGACGGGCTGGTGATTGATGTCAGCGGCCTGAACAGCGTGTACATCGACAACGCGAATGCGATCGCCTACGCTGGGGGCGGATGCAACTGGGATACGTTCAACGGCGTTTTGAACAACACCGGCTGGCACGTCCCCACCGGCGCCTGCGGCAGCGTCTGCGTGGGCGGTTTTGTGCAGGGTGGCGGCTATGGCTACACCTCGCGCGCATACGGGATTCAAAGCGATTGCGTGTCGTCGATGCGGGTGATTCTGGCGAGCTGCCAGCTTGTTACCGCCACGGCGACCAACGAATATTCCGACCTGTTCTGGGCGCTGCGCGGTGGCACCGGAGGCAACTTTGGCGTCGTGACTCAGGTCGGTTACAACCTCGTAGCGCTGCCCTCCGTATGGGCATGGGCGATATCGTGGAGCGCGGCCGACGCGGCGGCGGTGCTCGCCCTGATGCAGCAGCAGTACATGATCGAAGGCTGCCCCGATCAGATTGGCTACATGATGAACGTCGGTTTCTATCAGGGGCAGGCGGTGTACATGGTGCAAGGCATGTACACCGGGTCGCGTGCCGATGGCGTTGCGGCAATACAGTCGTTGCTCGCTTTCCCTAGCGCGCAGCTGCTGGTCGATCGGGTTGGCACCTATCCAGCTATGGATGCTTACCTCGAAAACTATCCCTACCCGCTGCCCGACCAGCCCGACGGCACACCCGAGACGAAGGCATCCTGTTACATCAGTCAGCTACTGCCGCAGTCGGTCTGGCAGCAAGTCGTTGACTACATTGCGACGTCACCGAACAAGTGGAGCCTCATGTACACCGAGCCTTACGGCGGCGCGATCAATCGTTATCCGGTGGCCGACAGTGCGTTTATTCATCGCAACGTCTACATGGATTTCTGCGTCGACGTGTTCTGGCAAAGCCCTGCCGAAAAGCTGACAATGGAGAGTTGGATGCTGGGGCTCATGCGTATCGTCAAGCCGTATAGCAACGGCCACGTCTATCAAAACTATCCCGACGGCAGCATGGCGAATTATCGCTGGGCCTACTGGGGTGACGCGTTCGATCAGCTATTGGTCGTCAAGCAAAAGTACGACCCACACAACTTTTTTAACTACGCCCAGAGCATCAAGCCGGATTAGCTTCGAAGGTGAGTATGTGCCGCGGGAGTGCACCAAAGGTTCGCAATTTCCACCGTTGAACACCCGCAACGATGGTGCGCATTTTGATGCGCACCGTACGACTTCCGTGATCGCTAATCGTCCGCGCCGTCGATGATGCCCGCGTGGCGAATGCAGCCCTTGCCTGAGCGCTTGGCGTCATACATCGCGGCATCTGCGCGCTTGAACAGGCTATCGACATGACTCTCCTGCGGTGTGTACATCGCCACGCCGATACTGGCACCGACTTGCGGCATGTCCAGTTCGGCGTTTGTCGACGAGCCGAGCGAAACGGCATGCCCGTACGCCTGCGTCAGCGCGGCAAGAATGCGACCGCTGATGTCATCAGCAGTGCTTGCATCGACGGGCGTTTCCAGCAGCACTACGAATTCATCGCCACCCAATCGGGCCACGATATCGGTCGTGCGCACGGACAACGAAATACGCCGTGCCACTTCGCGCAGCACGTCGTCGCCCACCGCATGACCGAGCGTATCGTTGACTTTTTTGAAACCATCGAGATCAATGAACAAGAGCGCTACCAGTTCCTGTGTGTTGCGCGCCCGTTTGAGTGCGCGTTCCATCTGCAAGCGAAACGCGCTGCGGTTTAAAAGCCCGGTCAACGAGTCATGTTCGGCAAGCTCGCGCATCTGCGCGACCATCTGCACCCGCTCCGACACATCCTGCACCAGGGACATGATGGACACCACGCGTCCCAAATCGTCAGTCAGCGCCGAGTTAAACCATTCGCAATGAATGATTGCGCCATTGTTGCGGACTTGCGCGCACTCAACACGGTTGTTCGGCTCATCGCCCTGACGCAATCGGGCAAAAGCCTGCCGCAATTCATTGTCAGTTGCGTCCTGCTGGCCAAGCACCGTCGCGAGCGACAGTTGCGGTTGATCTTCAAGCGTCCAGCCAAACATTTTGGCGGCACGCGGCGACCAGCGCGTCACCTCTAAATTCTCGTCAAACTCAATCACGGCGAGTGGACTGTTGTCCATGTGCGATTGCAGCCGCTGATTGGCGACGCGCAACGCTTCGGTTCGAGTTTTTAACTCATGCACACTGAGCGCCGAGTTGACGATGCCGACCACATTGCCTTCGGCGTCGCGCCACGGTGCAAGGCTTACGGTTCGCCAGCCGTCAAAGCCCGATGGCTCACGCACCTGCCGCTCGTAGCTGACCGATTCACCCGCCAGCGCGCGATCAATATAGGGACGGTAGCGGATGTAATTGTGTTCGCCGTAGCAGTCAAGCAGTGTGCGGCCAACAATCTCCTGCGGGGTCTGACCAAACCAAGCGGCAAAGCCGTCACTGACGTAGCGAAAAGTCAGACTCCGATCATAGACAGAGATAGTCGCGCCAACGTGCCGCGACACAATTGCGAACATCTCTTCTTCGCTGATACTGGACGCTGCCATTGATTTGACCCGCCGCCTTTAGCTATAGACGCTTCATTTGAATGAGAAGGAACTTGGCGAACAGATTGACGCCATTCAGGCAGATCTGAACTCTGCTTGATTATGCCATCAGAAAATGAGCGAAAGCGCTGCACTGTCTGGAGCTAGGGAAACGCTGAATAATGTCATCCTGAGCACGGCGAAGGATCAGGTGGCATGCGACGGCGATTGCAAGTCACTGAAATCATTGCATGTCACCTGA
>JAYVPF010000305.1:0-3604 GCA_043757535.1 Burkholderiales bacterium | reverse complement strand
AGTTGAGAGTCAAAGCTCGCCTTCAGGCGACGCCAGTTTCTTGCCCCTTTGAGGGGCTAACAAAATCAAGCCCCCAGCTTTGCTGGGGGTACGTGACTGTCCCGTTATGCTGAATCCGGCGCGAGGCAGCGTGCGTCAGCTACGGAAGCGAATACGTGAACTCATAACTGTGTTTGCCGTCGGCTCGAATGATTTTGAAGTCGCCGGTCAATCCAACCAGGTCACTGGTTCCGGAGTCAGGAACCACTGTGACCGAGAGACTCGGTGTGCCGCGATTCATGGTCCCGCTGTGCTGAAGCGTGAAGCTGCCCTTGCGTCCGTGCAAGCTGCCGTCCACCCGCTCGATGGCGACATAGCCTGCTGATCCTTTGGTGTCCGTACCCGCGCTTAGCAGCTGTCCGATGGTCGTGGCGACAAGATCTCCACTGATCTGCTTGTCAATCGACATGCGACCTAGACTGCCAGCCCCGAGCTGATTCTCGAAGGCCAATGGCAGTACGTTCACCACAAAGGTGCCTGTTGCGATTTGGTTCATTTGATTTTGATTCCTTTCTGATGCGATGGAGGTGGAATGCGCGCTCACTGATCCAGCAGCCTGTAGCAAACAGAGCGCACGCGCGAACTGCAGCGTAGAGCGCATCGACGGCAGCGTCGTAGAGTTTGCGTGTAACGGCGAGGTCGGTGACGAGGAAGGTCATGTGGTCGAGCACGGCTACTCTCGCCCTGCCAAAACCGCCGCGCGGACAATCGCGTTCACACGGGTCTGCCAGCCGGGGCCGCTGGCTTTGAGTGCGCTCAATACGTCCGCGTCAAAGCGGATCGTGGTCGCGCTCTTCAGGGGTGAGGTTGAGACGGGCCGCCCACGGCGCACCAAGTGCTCGCCCGCGTAAACGTCCGCACGCGCAAAATCGGCGGCGGTCTGTTCTGGCGCGTCGTCAGGGTCGACCCACTCTGGCTTGATAATCCGCTTGTTCTCTTTCATTGGCTTTCCTCATGCTGATAACGCGACGCAGCGTGCCGCGTTCGGTCCAGACGACGACGACTTCGCGCCGGTCTAGCACGCCTACCGTAATAAATCTTGCCTCAGTGGCGCTGTGGCGAACGTCGGGCGCGACGGTATGAACGCCCGCAAACACCTCCTTCGCCCTCACGAAATCAAGCCCCCGCTCGCGCAGTGTGGTTTCTCGCTTGTGTGGGTCGAAGTCGATGATCACTTATTTATTGTACTAACAATAAATAAAGAAGGCAATCGAGTCTGCGCGGAGCGCTATCGGTCACGGATCAGCGCCAGCAGGATCAACACTCCACCTGCGCCAGCGCCAACCCACCTTGCGACGTCTCTTTGTATTTCGACTGCATGTCCGCTCCCGTTCGGCGCATGGTGTCAATCGCCTGATCGAGTGACACGCGGTGCGTTCCGTCTCCGCGCATAGCGAGAGACGTTGCGCTAATGGCCTTCACCGCACCCATTGCGTTCCTCTCGATACACGGGATTTGCACCAGACCGCCAATCGGATCGCAGGTCATGCCGAGGTGATGTTCGAGTGCGATTTCGGCGGCGTTTTCGATTTGTTCGTTGCTGGCACCGAGCGCTGCGGCGAGACCCGCTGCAGCCATCGCGGCGGCGGAGCCCACCTCGCCCTGACAGCCAACCTCAGCGCCTGAAATCGACGCATTCATTTTGCAGAGTGCGCCCACGGCTGAGGCGACCAGCAAGAATTCATGCTGACCGGCGCGATCAACATTGCAAAAATCTTGCGCGTAGCGCAGCACTGCGGGGACTACACCTGCAGCTCCATTTGTAGGTGCGGTGACGACCCGCCCGCCCGCTGCGTTTTCTTCGTTCACGGCGATGGCATAGGCACTGACCCAGTCGAGCGCTTTATGCGGAGCGATGCCGCGCTGGCCGCGCTCCACGAGCAACTGATTGTGAATGTCCGGAGCGCGACGCTTGACGTTGAGCCCACCCGGCAATTGCCCGCGTGTGACGAGGCCTTTGTCGATGCAGTCGAAAAATGTTTTCGTGATGAGATCAAGAAATTCGCTGGTCGCCGCTTCTCCTCGCAGGTGATATTCGTTAGCGCGCAGCAGTTCGCTCATCGGCAACTTCGCGGTTGTTGATCGCGCGAGCAACTCCACCATGTGCGAGAACGGATGCGGTACTGAGGCTTCGCCGCCACGCGGACTGCCAACGAAGGCTTCGTCCTCGTCGATGATGAAACCGCCACCGATGGAGTACAGCGTGCGTTCGGCTGTCGGCTGGTTCAAATTGTCTGCAAACGCGCGAAAGGTCATCGCATTCGAATGCAGCGGCAAAACGTCTTTCAGGTTGTAGCGAATGTCGAGCATCGGCTGAAAGCGGATGGTGCGTTCGCCTAAAAGCTTGATCGACTCGCTCTTGCTAATCGCCGCAATCATCTGCGGGATCGCCACAGTGTCGACAACGTCGGGCAGCTCGCCGCTAAATCCCAATTGCAGCGCTATGTCAGTGCCGTGACCAAGACCTGTATGTGCGAGTGAGCCGAATAATTCGACGCGAACGCGCGTGATTTTTGCGAGCACAACTTCAGGTAATTCGATCAGGAAACGCCGCGCCGCCCGCATCGGCCCCACCGTGTGTGATGACGACGGGCCGATGCCGATTTTGAACAGATCCGTCAGCGAGATGTACATGAGTTTCCGATACGTTAGGGTCGGTTCGTCAGGCTCCCCACCCATGAACCGCCAGTTTGACTCCCGCTCCTCAGGGGGCGGGAGCAGACCGCAAGTAGGGTGGGCACCCCGTGCCCACCTACGCTTCATACGCGAGCAATGTTGGATTCTCGCCGCTTGGTGGGCACGGGGTGCCCACCCTACGGAAGCTGTTTTATGCCAACGTCACCCGCGCGAACTTCCGCTTGCCCGCCTGAATCACATAACTCGCGCCTTTGCTCAGTGAAAGCTTGCGATCCTCGATCACCACGCCGTCGACCTTCAAGCCGCGGCCCTCGATCAACCGCCCCGCATCCGACGTGCTTGCCACCAAGTCGGCCCGCTTGACGATTTGCGTAAGCAGCATCGTTTCGTCAGCGCAACGAATGGTGACTGCTGGCATGCTTTCAGGCACTGCTCCCGTCTTTCTTGCCTCGAACGCAGCGAGCGCTGCATCAGCCTCAGCCTGCGAATGAAAGCGCGCAGCGATCTCCAGCGCGAGTGCCACTTTCGCATCGCGCGGATTCATCTGTTTGCTGACGCATTTAGCTTTCACCGCTGCGATTTCAGCAACCGGTTTGAACGACAGCAGTTCGTAGTAATTCCACATCAACTCGTCCGACACTGACATTACTTTGCCGAAAATCTCCGACGCGGGATCGGTCAAGCTGATGTAGTTGTCTTTCGACTTGCTCATCTTTTCAACGCCGTCAAGTCCGACCAATAACGGCATTGTCAGAATGCACTGCTGTTCCTGCCCGTACTGCGATTGCAGGGTGCGACCCATGAGCAAATTGAACTTTTGGTCGGTGCCGCCAAGCTCAATGTCCGCATGCAGCGCGACCGAATCGTAGCCCTGCATCAATGGGTACAAAAACTCGTGAACGGCAATCGGCACGCCGTTCTTGTAGCG
>JAYVPF010000304.1:0-13530 GCA_043757535.1 Burkholderiales bacterium | reverse complement strand
GTGGACGTGAAGGACGGCAAGATCGCTGGCATGAACGTCAAGCACAGCAAGAAGGGCGAATTGCCGGTCACCAAGTACAAGACCAAAACAAAAATGGCGTCGGCTGATGTCCTGCAGTTTGCGTCCATGCAGCAAGTCCAGCTGCAGGACTTGGGCATCGTATACATCGGTTTCGCCTATTACGACGAGTACGGTTATGAAGTGATCTACTGGTATCCGTACGACATGATTTATGACGGCGACACCGGTGCCATTGAATACATTCCGGTGTATTAATTTAGTGCTGACGGGGGACTCGTCGAGTGACATCGGCGGTCACCAAAGGCTCATTGAAATTGCCGGGCACGCGCCGCGTTACCGAGCGCAATAGCGCTACGTCAAGCTCGTTGCCTACGCTACGTCGGCCATGCCGTATCGTCTACAGCGTCAAGCGCTTGTGCACGCGGTTGAAAATGCGGCCTTCAACCTGCGGATCTCCATCCTCAACGAGATAAGTCGCGAACCCCATGCGGCTGTAGTACGCCAGACCGCCCGCGTTGACGACGCGGATCGACGCGTTGATCGTGGAAAAACCGCGCTGTGTTGCAATCTCGCGGGTGCGGGCGAAGAGAGCGCTACCCACGCCAGACTTGTGCCGCGAGCGGCTGGCAAAGGTTGCGATGTCTACCCAGCCAGCGGGCAGTTCGCCATGCGTGCTTAACGACTGAAAGCCCGCGATAGCCTCGTCAGAATCGACCGCCACAAAACACGAAACCACGGCCTCGCCAGAGACAAACCATTCGCGCATTTCGTCGGACGACAACTCATTCGTGATCGCCGTCGTTCCGCCAACGCGAATAATCTCGTTGAGCAGCGTGCGCATGCCTTCGAGGTCGTCGGCGTGAGCTGGGCGGATTGTGAGGGATTCGGGCGCAGTGTTTAGTAATAACGCGGCCCGCGCGAGCGCGACAAATTGGCCGCGTTTCATTTCACCGAAATCAGAGCGTTTGTAGCTCGCTCGCATGCCAGTTGTGTCGCGTTTTGTTGAAGTCTTCATGAACGCGATAGTAGCGTTTAGATGCGCTCGTCATGACCAAGTCGTAGGGTGTGCACCACAGTGCGCACCTCGCTTGCAATTCGATGATGGTGACCGAGCAACGAACGGTGCGCATTCTGATACGCACCCTACCCCGCTTGGCCGTTGGCGAGCATCTTCATGATCGGCGCGCTACCCCGTTAAACGTGCAGCGCAATAATCGTTTTCGGATCGGACGCCACGATTTTTAAGAGCGCGCGCGCAGGGCCGCTCGGGCGCGTGCGATTCTGTTCCCAGTTCTGAAGCGTGCGCAGGTTGACGCCAATCAGTTTGGCGAATTGGCTCTGGCTAATCAATGCGGCCTCACGAATGGCTTTCACATTCACTTCCGCGCTTGTCGCAGCGCTGGGCGCATGCGCGTTCGTGACCACCGTACCGCGAACCGGCTTGCCAGCCATATGGCGCTTCATCTCGCGCACACCCTTCACCAGTTGATCAAAATGTTGCTGATCCATATTCAAAGTTCCTCCAATAAGTCTGCCAACACTTTAACCTGCTGTGGCGTCAGATTTTCGCGTTCGCTCTTCACATAGCCATAAATCAGATACAGCCGATCTTCAGGTGTTTGCCAGTAGTAAATCACTCGCGCGCCGCCTCGTTTGCCGCGCCCCTGCGCCGCCCAGCGGAGTTTGCGAAGCCCAGCACCACCCCGAATCAAATCGCCAGCGTCTGGTTGCACGATTAAGAAATTTTGCAACGCACGCAAATTTTCGTCGTTCCAGAATTCGTCGCGAAACGCAACGAAGGGGGAAAGTTCGACGAAAGCCATAATTGGACTATACGCTACTTGCGTATACGCTGCAAGCGTAGTTTTGTAGGGTGCGCACCGATGCGTTCATGCGACCATGAATGCGCAAGCAAACAAAGGTGCGCACTTTGGTGCACACCCTACCTCGCTAAGTGCCGATCATTCGTAGTGAAATTGCCCTATCAACCAAGCCTTGTACGGTGGTCGACATATTTGTAAATTCCACAGCCTGCATGAACGACAACGGGCCGAGCTCTTTGAAGAGTTTTCCAAAAACCTCGTCAGCGAAGCTACTAGACACTACTGACACACCCTTAAAGTCGATGATGATTTTCTGGCCCGGACACGCAGCAATAATGTTTGCGATCTTTACGCGCAATGGCACAGCCGCTTTGCGGGACCGAAAACCATCAGCATGTTCAGCAAGTCTGATGACGACCTGATCTAGCGCATCGGACTCGTATTGCAGTTCAATGAGGTCCGTTGGTCTGTATGGCTTTCCTTTGAACTCCAAAGCGCGGGCCAGCTGCCCCGCTTCGGTGAAATTGACTCGCAAGTCAATAGTTGTGCCAACGAAAGCTACGGCGTCGTGAAGGCACCGAACTCCGCTGCTGTCTGCGAGGAGCGTTGCTTGACCCGAAGACATCGTAAAACGTCCCGTCCCTTGTTGACTAATAGCCAGAGAACCAAACAACCCGTTACCTTGAAAATTCTCCGCGCTGCGAGTGACACCCTCCTTGACTGATTCCATAAGCGCATCTCGATCTGTTTGAATTTGACGAAATGCATCTCTGATCGTTTGGTGCACTCCAACACCGGCATCTGAAACCGTAAACTCTACTGCTCTGGTTCTTGGGTCGAAAATAGAGAGCTGGACGATGCCACCGTGCGGTGAGCGGCTATGGTTTAGTACGTTGTCGGTAACCTCTGAAAGCGCCCATTCAAGGGCTCCAAAATCGCCTCGGTCAAATTCGGCCACACTGCTGAGCACGCGATCCATGATGCGATTGACTACGTCGTTTTGTTCACTCGCGTCACGGTACCGAGTCGCTGGAAATTGACGCGAATTAAACATATCGTTCGCGACATAGGCGTCTGGAACCAATAAGTGAGCCCAATTTGTGTTGTTAAACAGGCGTGCGAATTTTTCCTCGGACGGTAGCACCAGAGTGATATCGATTCCTTTTGATTTCAGCGTATCCGCCTTGCAGATGACCGCAAGCATCGCCTGCGAAAAAGCGCTTGAGCACTTCGAAAAATCAAAAACGATGTCTTGGTATCCGAACTTGATGACCGCATCATCAATAGTCGACAACACTTTACGAACACTAACCGACTGCAGATTCCCGAGGAAACGGATGCAATTGTCAATTCGTTCGACATTGAAATACGACTGGATCATGACAGATTACTTTCTAGACAGGCACCGTATTCCGCAACCAAGATGCAACTCCGGCAGCTGCTTGTCCATCACCGGCGTAGGCGCATCCACCATCAAATCCTGACCGCGTTGCGTTTTAGTGAAAGCGATCACGCGGCTTTGCGCGTGCGCTTCGTTGGCGCAGTAACGCGCTTCGACTCGCTCGCGATGGTCAACATAGTAGCCAACGCATCATTGACGGCCTCAGAGGTGGGAAACGCTTTTGCAATCTCAGGTTTTAGAACGGCTATTTTCAAAGCCGCTCGTGCCTTCGCTGCATACTTTCCGCGCACCATGACACCGAAGTCAGAGCGTTTGTACTCGGGGCGCAAGTCGTCGTCGAGAACTTTGGGTTTAGCCGTTTTCATAAAGCTTGATTTCGCGTTTAGTGAGTTTCCGGGCGCTAATGATTCGTATCCTACCTGAACGTTCGACGTAGCTGACGGCAAGGATATTGCCGAGGGATGAACGACCAAAAATGACTTGACGTTCCTCGTCAATCGAATGATCGGGGTCTTGTGACGAAAAAGAAAAATCATCGAGAAAAACCGTTTGTGCCTCCTCGAACAAAATCCCATGCTTGGCGAGATTCTTGTTCGCTTTTGCGGGATTCGGTTCGAAGAGATCCATGGCCAAGGTTTTACCCCGCCACCTGCACATTCCGCAACCGAATATGCAACTCCCGCAACTGTTTCTCAGTCACAGGCGTAGGCGCATCGACCATCAAATCCTGACCGCGTTGCGTTTTCGGGAACGCAATTACGTCGCGGATGGATTCGGCTTCGCACATCATGGTGACGATGCGGTCGAGGCCGAAGGCGATGCCTGCGTGCGGTGGTGCGCCGTATTGCAGTGCGTCTAGCAAAAAGCCGAACTTGGCGCGTTGATCTTCTTCACTGATGCCGAGCGTGGCGAACTGTTTGGCTTGCAGTTCAGGGCGATGGATACGCACTGAGCCGCCGCCGAGTTCCCAGCCGTTCATGGCGACGTCGTAGGCCTTGGCGAGCACCTGACTCGGGTCGGTGTGGAGCAGGTCCTATCAACTTCTTTCGGCAGCGTGATGATGCGCATGGCGCGTAAGCGGTGCGTAACAAGACTACGCCTAACGCACGCAATGCCATTTCACCAATGAATGAGCGCTCCCGCGCCACCAAACATCCCGCCACCGACGATGATCATCGCGATACCCGTTGGGATCAAGGTGCTCAAAGCCCAGAGCGCGCGCACTGTGTCGAATGCCTCACTGTCGTCGGACGTGCTGCGAGTGGTTGACTTTGGTTCAGTTCCGGGTCTCATCGATGGCGGTGTCCAAACGACGAAAAAGGCGAACGCGCCCACGAGCGTAAACAAAATGCGCTGGCCGATGCCAATGCTGCTCACTGCGCGCAACCAGCGTTCCACGAGTTTGGGCTCTGCGCCTCCTAGCCGCCGTGCCAACCGCGTGAAGGTGTTGGCGCCCATCTCCTTTTGGCGCACTTGTTCGAACATCGATTTCAACGTTTCTTGAATACCGCTGGCGTAGTCACCACGCGCCAACGCCGTGCTGAGGTGAGCTTCAAGCAAGCGCCGAACCTCGACATCCGGCAGCGCACCTTCGAGGCCGTATCCGACTTCCAGACGTGCGGCGCGCTCCGCAATGAACACGAAAAGTATTGCCCCGTTGTCAAGATCGGGCCGACCCAGCGGCAGCCGCTCAGCCGCCCGAATCGTGAATTCTTCGATCGAACCGTTCGGCACGCTTGGATAGATCGCAACAGCAATCTGTGTCGTCGTTGCCTTTTCAAAGTCTTTCAATGCGCGATCAATCCGCGCTATCTCGTCGCGCGTCAACACGGATGCGCGGTCGTTCACGTAGCCCTTGAGCGCCTGGCTGGCTGCAATTGCGGTGGGAGTCAGTAATGCGCGCTCAAGTGCGTTGATACCGACCCACAAAAGCGTAAAACCCAACAGTACGAACACCAACGGCGGCACACCGCCTCGGTCAATCACGCTCGCCTTCGAGGCCCCCGAGTTCGCTGCCGGATCCATGCCAAACCGGACGAAACCCACTACCGTTAACACCAGTGCAACCAGCCAAAGCCAATAAGCCGGTAGCGTTACAAATTCGCGCACCAACAGACCGGTCGAAATCGCGACCGCCAGCGCACCGTAAGACAACGTCCGCCACCCGCGTGATACGCGACGCGCATCAGGCAAATACGCCGCGTAGAGAAAGAGGATGTTGGCAAACAGGGCGAGGCAGAGTACGGTCGATTGAGCGAGCCCGAGACGGTCGGCATCGCCCGGCAGCGCGGCACTCCAAGCCAGTGCTCTGTGCGCCACATAGACGGCTGAAAGCGTGAATGACCCCGAGTCTGAACCGCCGTGTACCGGAATCACCAGGCTCGCCAAAAATAGCAGCCAAGCGAGTCGGAACAAGCGAGGACGAGTCACCCAACTCAAACCAGTGGTCGTGTCTGTCATGCTAATTCCTCTCGCTCCTTTACCGCCAAGCCGACCGTGAGTTTATCGGCGAGCCCGGTTGCGTTATCGCTGCAGCGTCGCTAAACGTGCAGCGCAACAATTGTTTTCGGATCAGACGCTACGATTTTGAGGAGCGCGCGCGCCGGGCCGCTCGGACGCGTGCGATTTTGTTCCCAGTTCTGAAGCGTGCGCAGGTTGACGCCAATCAGTTTGGCAAATTGGCTTTGGCTAATCAACGCGGCCTCGCGAATGGCTTTCACATTCACTTCCACGTTTGTCGCAGCGTCGGGCGCACGCGCGCTTGTGACCACCGTACCGCGAACCGGCTTGCCAGCCATATGGCGCTTCATCTCGCGCACACCCTTCATCAGTTCATCAAAATGTTGCTGATCCATATTCAAAGCTCCTCCAATAAATCCGCCAAGACTCTGACCTGTTACGGCGTCAGATTTTCGCGTTCGCTTTTCACGTAGGCGTAAATCAGATACAGCCGACCTTCAAGTGTTTGCCAGCTTCGTAGAGTGCGCATTTGATGCGCGCCCTACTTCGCGACGCGTTGACAAAATTACGCAGGATGCTTCTCCAACACAATGGAGCCGTCGACGCGAACCGTGAAGTTAATCACATCGCCCGCGTCTAGATTCAACGCATTGCGAACGATTGTTGGAACGGTGATGCGACCGTCGGCAGACAACTTCGCCTTTGCTGATTTTTCAAGTGCCCGCCGAGCCAGCTCGACAAATGCGCCGCGTTTCATTTCGCCAAAATCAGAGCGCTTGTCGCTTGCTCGCATGCCAGTTGCGTCGCGCTTTATTGAAGTCTTCATGCACGCGATAGTAGCGTCTATGTGCGCCCGTTATGACTAAATCGTAGGGTGTGCACCACAGCGCGCACCTCGTTGCCAATCCGACGATGGTTGCGCAGGCAACGAACGGTGCGCATTTTGATGCGCACCCTACCTCGCTACTGCTTTTGACATTTGTATTCACCAAACGCGTTTTGAAAAAGGAATGCTTCGCTGTACAGCCGCGCCCCATCTCGATACTTCGCATGTACCTTGACGGGCGTCACCTTAACTTGCGGGCCTAGCTGCCCCCAAATGCTGGCACCGTCGACGGGCGGAAAGAACTCCAACAAGTAAATTGCGCCAAGGATGTTAGACATCATGCCGGCCGCAGTGACGGGCGTGCAAAGCTCTACCGCGCGGTTCGTCGGTATTGGCGATTTGCCGGTCACCTTTACACCGGCGCTTGGTGGCGGCTGAACAGTCCTATTACCAGTTGCCTCCAATAGAGAATTCCAAGGATCTGCAGGTTTAGTTGGCGCGCTATGCGTCGGCGGAGCAGTCTGAGACACCACAACGGGGTCAGGTCGAACTGCTTCCCGTAGTGGCTTGCGATTAGAGATCACATAGTCGTCATAAACGGTTGCGAATTCTGCCCGCGCGTTTGAGGATCCGCCTGCAACTAACCGAACACGGCTCATTGAGACAACGCCTTTTCCTGGCGAGGTCATGCCCGTATTAAAGTCAAAAGTTTTGGCATCTGAACCGCTTCGTTCTAGCGACCAGAATTCTCCAAGGTTTCCATTATTTCCGTTTGGGACGACTAGATATGCAAGCTTTGAGCTTACTGATCGCAACGGTCGCTCTCTGATGCATTTGGGAAACTCTGCCATAACCGAAGTGACTTCGGCGGTCGTGGGTAATCGCCAAACCGTTTCCTGCCCAATAGAAGACTTGTCAGTCTTCAGCAACGCATCCGCCCAGTTCATTTCCGACGCGTTGCCTTCACAACTATTTGTCACCCACTTCTGTCCCACGGCACACTTCTGCCAACGAAGTCCGTCGCGCGGGTCAGTAACGGTGCCATCGCCATTTTCGACAAATCCGTCAAAGTAGACACACTGTGCAATCGCTACAGATGGCGAAATTGAGAGAAACAGCAATAGCGTCACTGTCTGGTACAAGCGCGTACAACTAAGATTGATCATATGGATTGAGGGCAAGTCAATTACGCTATTGATTATGAACTAGCAGTCACCTAAGAGCCCACCTGCGTATTCCGCAACCGAATATGCAACTCCCGCAACTGCTTCTCCGTTACCGGCGTCGGCGCATCCACCATCAAATCCTGCCCACGCTGCGTTTTCGGGAACGCGATTACGTCGCGAATCGATTCGGCTTCGCACATCATGGTGACGATGCGGTCCAAGCCGAACGCGATGCCTGCGTGCGGAGGTGCGCCGTATTGCAACGCGTCGAGCAAAAAGCCAAACTTGGCGCGTTGATCTTCCTCGCTGATGCCGAGAGCGGCGAACTGTTTAGCTTGCAGCTCGGGGCGATGGATACGCACTGAGCCGCCGCCTAATTCCCAGCCGTTCATGGCGACGTCGTAGGCTTTGGCGAGCACCTGACTTGGGTCGGTATCGAGCAGATCCCAGTGGTCGTCTTTCGGGCTGGTGAACGGGTGGTGGGCTGCGACGTAGCGCTTGTTTTCTTCGTCGTACTCGTAGCACGGGAAGTCGACGACCCAGCAGGGCTTGAAGCCTTTTTCGAAGAAGCCGAGTTCGGTGCCGTGTTGCACGCCGATCTTGGCGCGCAGTGCGCCCATCGCGTCGTTGACGACCTTTTTACGGTCTGCGCCGAAGAAGATGATGTCGCCGTTTTGCGCGCCGCTCCTCTGCATGATCTGCGCGAGCGAATCAGGCGTGAGGAACTTCACGACCGGGCTTTGCAGACCTTCTTCATTCAGTTTCGTCACGTCGTTGACCTTGATCCAGGCGAGACCTTTCGCGCCGTAAATCGCGACGAAGGTGGTGTAGTCGTCGATCTCTTTGCGCGAAATCTTCGCGCCGCCGGGAACGCGCAGACACACCACGCGACCGTCCTGCAAATCGGCCGCGCCACGGAAGACTTTGAAGTCCACGGTTTTCATCACGTCGGTGAGTTCGGTCAGCTCAAGCTTGACGCGCAGGTCGGGCTTGTCGCTGCCGTATTTGCCCATCGCTTCGGCGTATGGCAGGCGCGGAAATTTCGGCAGGTCAACGCCGAGGCCCTTCTTCCACAGGTGCTTGATGAGTTCTTCCATCATGTCTTGTACTTCGAACTCGTTTAAGAACGAAGTTTCGATATCGATCTGCGTGAATTCGGGTTGACGATCAGCGCGCAAATCCTCGTCGCGGAAACACTTGACGATTTGGTAATAGCGGTCAAAACCGGCGACCATCAGCAACTGTTTGAACAGCTGCGGCGATTGCGGCAGCGCGTAGAACTGGCCGTCGCTTAAGCGTGAAGGAACCAGGAATTCGCGTGCGCCTTCGGGGGTGCTTTTGTAGAGCACCGGGGTTTCGATGTCGACGAAACCGCGCTCGTCGAGAAACTCGCGCGCGGCTCGTGCCACACGAGCGCGCAGCATGATGTTTTTCGCCATTTGCGGGCGACGCAGATCGAGGTAGCGATATTTCAGGCGCAGCTCTTCGTTGACGTTGTCCTCATCGATCATGAACGGCGGGGTGAGCGCGGCGTTGAAGATCTCGATCTCATGCGCGAAAATTTCAATGCCACCGGAGACCATGTCTTTGTTAACGGTGCCTTCGGGACGGGCGCGGACGAGGCCGGCGACGCGGATGCAGAATTCGTTCCTCAGCGTTTCGGCCAGTTTGAAGGCTTCAGGGCGGTCTGGATCGATGACGACCTGACTGATGCCTTCGCGGTCACGCAGGTCAACGAAGATGACGCCGCCGTGGTCACGACGACGATGCACCCAGCCGGTGAGGGTGACTGATTGGTCGATGTATTTGCTGTCGACCAGGCCGGTGTAAGTTGTTCTCATGGTTATCTCTTTGTCATTCTGAGCGTCGCGAAGAATCAGGTTGATTTATCACCGATTTCACAAAGCAAAATTTACTGTGAGCGCCGTCTGATCCTTCGCGAAGCTCAGGATGACAGGGGCGGAAAGTCAGTGGCGGGTGTTTGGTTCGGGAGAGCGGCGCGTTGAAACACAGAAGCGCCGCTCTCCCGGTCAATTTCGGTCGCTGCTGTCGAATGGGGGAGGCGCTGCGGCCCAACGCGCTAGCTTGCCTTGCGTCGGTGGCGGCGCGGCGACACCCATCGAGATGATGTATTTCAAGGCTTGATCCACGCTCATGTCCAGCGGCACGAGGTTTGCTTTGGGCACCAGCAGCATATAGCCACCGGTCGGGTTTGGCGTGGTCGGGATGTACACCGCGACGTGATCTTCACCGAGTTTTGCGCGCAGTTCCCCCTCAACTTTGTTGGTCAGAAAAGCTATCGAATGCAGGCCAGGATGCGGAAACTCGATGAGCACGGCTTTGCTGAACGCCTGCCCGTTTTCGGAGAGCACGGGGTCGGTGAGTTGCTTGACGCTTTTGTAGATGCCGCCGACGACAGGGATACGGTTAAACAGCCGTTCCCAGAATTTGACAATCTGCTTGCCGAAGACGTTGCTGGCAATCGCGCCCGTGATGAACAAGAGCGCAAAGGCGAAGATGATGCCCATACCGGGGATCTTGTCGCCGTTAAAAGTGGGGCGCCAAACTTCAGGCAGCAGAAAGATAGTTTGATCCAGCGACGTGATCAAAAAATGCAGCACCCAGATCGTGATGCCAATCGGCACCAGCACCAATAAACCTGCGAGCAGATATTTCTGGATGAGTTTCACCATGCCGTCCCGCCTAGTCGCTTTTGCCGGAGCTTGCTGGCGCGGGCGAGGGCGCTGGCGCAGGTGCGGAGGGAGGGGGTCCCGCAGAAGGTGTAGCGCTTGCCGATCCAGGGTCAGCTGGCGGCACCGCAGGGGCAGGGACGGGCACCGTGGCACCGTCCGTAGTCTCCGTTGGCTTGTCTGCGGGTTTCTTGCCGCCATCACGGAAATCAGTCACGTACCAACCGGTGCCCTTGAGCGCAAAACCAGCCGCAGAAATTTTCTTGTAATACTTGGTGCTCGCACACTTGGGGCACGCCGCGATGGGGGCGTCAGCCAGTTTTTGCATGTGATCGTAGATGTAACCACAGTCAGGGCAGGCGTATTCGTAAATCGGCATGATGCGGGGCGGGCTCGGCAAAAAGAGTAAGTTTAAGGTACGCGGAAGGCGCTAAACCTTTGATTATACGGCCTCTTAGGTGCTTTTTTGTGCGCTGCGGCAGAGACGCCAAAACCTGCGAAAACGCAGTCCAATGGCGGCCCGTGCGACAAATTGCGGGGGCGACGGGGTGACCCGCGGGTTGGGGCCTTTGCAGCGAGCGTATTCATCCGTATCATGCTGACAAAACAGCGACAGACGACGGAGAATCAGAACATGGCTTTGCAATACATCTGGTGGATCGCGGCGGCGATATTGGTCGGCGTGGAAATGATGACCGGCACATTTTATTTGCTGGTGGTGGCGCTGGCTTGTGTAGCAGGCGGTGCGACCGCGGCGCTGGGCCTTGAGACCGGTTGGCAATGGGGCGTGGCGGCGCTGGTTGAGGTGATTGGCACGGTCGCGGTAACTCGCTGGCGGCGCACGCATGCCAGCGCACCCAAGCTCTCCAGTAACTTAGACATTGGCGGGCGGGTGAGCGTGCTTGAGTGGCACGAAGATGGCAGTGCGCGCGTTTCGTATCGCGGCACGCAATGGGACGCGGTGCTCGATTCTGTGGCCACGCCTCGGCGTGAGCAGATGATGATTGTTGACATGCGTGGTTCGCAGTTGGTGCTTGGGCCGGTGCCGGGCTGATTGCGCCGCTCTGTTGAACCGCTAGGCCATGGCCACCCCAAACAAACCCCCCGGCGACGATCCGCTGTCGCGCTTAATGGCTGAGGCTGGCAAGCAGATCGAATCGCGTTTGAAGGATTGGGCTGCCAGGAACGCGGGTGGGAAGAGTGCACAGTCGACTTCCCGCACGGGCCCGCCTAACAATCCGTCGCCAAATTTGCAGAAGCCGCAGAGCGTTCGCGCTGCCGATCCGGTGAAAACGGTGACGCCGCAACCGACAGCAGCATCGGCACCCAGGTATGACGGCGGTGAGGAACTGCATAAGGAATTTGACCGTGGCAAGCTGATATTTCGGCTGATATTTTTTGTATTGCCGGCACTTGGTCTTGGCAAATATTTGTGGTCAGGCAAGTGGCAGCGCAACACCGATTTCAATGAACTCAACGGTATCAACAGTTTTTTAGGGGAGATCACTATGCGTGACTTATTAGGTTCGATTGTTCCGCTGGCGATTTTTATCGTCGGTATTATTTTTGTCATCAAAGCGATTCGCGTGGTGCCGCAGCAGCGCGCGCTGGTGGTGGAACGGCTCGGTCGTTTTGACCGCGTGCTGGAGCCAGGTCTGCGTTTCACGATTCCGTTCGTGGATCGTATTTCAGCGAAGCACGATTTGCGTGAAACACCGCTCGACGTGCCACCGCAAGTCTGCATCACCAAGGACAACACGCAGTTGCAGGTCGACGGTATTTTGTATTTTCAGGTGACCGATCCGAAGCTCGCGACCTATGGTTCGTCGAACTTTATCCTCGCCATTACGCAGCTCGCACAAACCACGCTACGCAGTGTGGTCGGCAAGCTCGAACTCGACAAAACATTCGAGGAGCGCGATATGATCAATCACGCCGTGGTCAGCGCGCTTGATCTCGCGGCGATGAACTGGGGTGTGAAAATGCTGCGCTACGAGATCAAGGATTTGACGCCGCCAAAGGAAATTCTGCATGCGATGCAGGCACAGATTACCGCCGAGCGTGAGAAGCGCGCGCTAATCGCTGCCTCCGAAGGGCGCAAGCAGGAGCAAATCAACATCGCGATGGGTCAGAAAGAAGCGGCGATTGCCAAATCGGAAGGCACCAAAATCTCCGACATCAATCAGGCGCAAGGCGAGGCGGCAGCGATTCTGGCGAAGGCAGAGGCCAACGCTGAGGCCATTCGCAAGATCGCCTCAGCCATTGAATCGCAAGGCGGTTTACAGGCTGTGAATTTGAAGGTCGCAGAGCAGTACATCGCCGCGCTGGGCAATATCGCGAAGGCGGGTAACACGATTGTGGTGCCGCAGAATTTGACTGATATCGCCAGTCTGGTGACGACGGCGACGAGTGTGCTGAAGTCGCAAAAAGCGATTGCGTAATCATAAGCACCTCGTCGAATCGCTTGCGGCAAGCGTCGCTGGGTGCAACGAAATCAGCATTACTTTCTGCGACAGCGATTCGAAGGTCTACGGAGGCGGTGTTGCGGCGAGTGAAACGCGCGCTGTGGCGAACTTCGAGGCTATCGAAGCCACCGGCGTCGGGCGGGTGAGCAAGGGACTCGAAATTGGCTGTTGGCCGTTGTTTGTTCGATGCACTGACAGGTATACAGCTTTGTGCTGCAGCCCATATTTCACTGGGGCTGGCGGCTATTTTTGACAATAGTCGATACCTGATTTGCAAGCGGCCTCAGTTTGGCGTCATTCTCGCCACACGCGGGAATCCAGAAAGGTCGCGAACACAAGCGCAAATGCAAGCCTCATAGTGCGCCACTGTCTGGATCCGCGGCGAGCGCCAATAGCGGTCACTTAACGGTCGGCGTGACCCCGGTCGCGCTGGTTCGTCGGGCAGCGCGACCGGGGTCGCGCCTGCAAAATTGTCAAACCGGCGGTTGAGTGACCCTTATTGCGACTAGCGTCGAGGATGACGTCAAAAGAATCAGTGATCCTGACGTGCCCTGCTAAGAAGGAGTCGATAAACGCCATCCTGATTAGTTACATGCCTCAGAAAGCAAAATGTCATCCTGAGCATCGCGAAGGATCAGTATGCCCACAGATGTGATCACCACGAGCTTTTGCGCATG
>JAYVPF010000303.1:0-13539 GCA_043757535.1 Burkholderiales bacterium | reverse complement strand
TCATCATCGGCTACTGGATTGCCTACGGCGCGCATTTCTTCGGCCCAGCCGATGCATTGGCAGCGAAGAATGGCTACGAGCTGGTGAAGTTCTTCTTCCTATTGACGTTCGCAGCCGCAATCCCGGCAATTGTGTCCGGCGGCATCGCCGAGCGCGCCCGCTTCGGCCCGCAAATGATCGCGACCTTTTTGCTGGTCGCTTTGGTGTATCCGCTGTTTGAACACATCGCGTGGAATCAGGGTTTCGGCATTCAGGCATGGCTCAAATCGACGTTTGGCGAGGAGTTTCACGACTTCGCCGGTTCGGTCGTCGTGCACGCCGTCGGCGGCTGGATTGGGCTGATCGCCGTGCTCTTCCTCGGGCCACGCAGCGGACGCTACGGCAAGCAGGGGCAGATCGCCGCGCACCCACCTTCGAGCATCCCCTTCCTCGCGCTCGGCGCATGGATTTTGGCGGTCGGCTGGTTCGGTTTCAACGTGATGAGCGCACAAACCATCGACAAAATCAGCGGCCTCGTCGCCGTGAATTCACTCATGGCAATGGTCGGCGGCACATTGGTCGCGCTGATCATTGGCAAGAACGATCCGGGCTTTGCCTACAACGGCCCACTCGCAGGCCTGGTGGCCGTGTGCGCAGGGTCGGATGTGATGCATCCCATCGGCGCACTCGCGGTGGGTGGCATTGCCGGTGCGATCTTTGTTTTCATGTTCACGCTCACGCAAAACAAATGGAAGATTGACGACGTGCTCGGCGTCTGGCCGCTGCATGGTTTGTGCGGCGCTTGGGGTGGCATCGCAGCGGGGATTTTTGGCAGCAAGGCGCTCGGTGGATTGGGCGGCGTGGCGATTGCCTCGCAGCTGATCGGCACGTTGCTCGGCATTGCGGTGGCGGTCGCGGGCGCGACGGTTGTGTACGGCGTGATTAAAAGTGTGACCGGCCTGCGCCTCGACGAAGAACAGGAATTCAATGGTGCGGATTTATCGATTCACAAGATCAGCGCGACGCCTGATCGGGTGTAGTTTTTTGGCGCGGCTGGTGATTTCGCGTTCACTAACGTTTGACATGAGCGGCTCGCGCGGGCAGGGCGCGTAAGGCCCAGAATGAAATAAGGGCCTGAAGCGCCCTGACGGTGCGAGTCCGCTCGATGGAAGGATTAGGCGTCAATTCGTGAGGGAGTACAAGCATGTATTTCTTAACGAACCGTCGGGCGATCTTCTCTCGTTTCGGAGAGTGCCTTCGAGAATGTATCCAGCGTGCTCCGCAACCCTGCAACTTGGACTGTTCTCAGCGTCGGGGCGGCTGATGATTCGCTGAACGCCCAACGTTTGAATCGCAAAGCTTGAGATCGCCATGACCGCTTCAGTGGCAAGCCCACGGCCTTGCAATGTCTTGCGACACCAGTAGCCAATCTCGCCTGCGGGGACGCTCCAGTCCAGACCGTGCAGGCCGCTCGCGGCAACGAAGACGTTGTCCGACTTCAAGAAGGCCAGCATTGGAAAGCCTTTCCTCGCAAGGTACTCTACATAACTCTCCCGACAGAAAGTCTCGGAGGTTTCAACGGAGGGCTCGTGCATCGCCCATGGTAGGGACGCAGGCCAAGCGCGTAGGTCTTCGAGTGTTTCTACGACAGCCTCATAGACCGCTCGACCGTCGCCAGGCTGGGCACAACGGATGATCAGTCTGTCGCTCTCGATCTGGAGCGGAATGTCTCGGAGAATTGGCTTCATTGACGCCTAACGTAATATAACTTTGCACTACGAGTTTATATTTTTATACGCACAATCCTAGATTATTCTGGATTGTCGCAAGTCCCATGCCGTAAGCGTTCCCGCCTCATTAATCTGTTTTTATGAACAGTTCAATTGCAGGTGCGTGTGGATTCAAAGCGCGCGTATTATTTTGTTCGACCGTCGTAGAAATTCGCACACAGCTTTTTCATGCAATCACCGTTCTATTGGGGGTAGCGCGACAAAACGAAAATTATCGACATTAGCCATTTTGGTTGTTTAGCCCTAGTAAAATAAGCGTTTAGCGATAAAGCTGCACAGCGTACCTAGCCCGTTGCTCCGCGCTGATTCATCGATTCGCGGGTCATTGACTACAATGACTGCACGCATTCACTGTACTGGAAAGGCGCACGATGGCAACTTCAATCCGACTAGATTCGACGGTTGAACAGCGACTTGATTACTTAGCCACGGTCACGGGTCGCACCAAAGCGTACTACCTGCGCGAATTGGTGGCCAATGGTCTCGATGACCTTGAGGACTATTACCTCGCTGCTGCGACGATGGAGCGCGTGCGCAAGGGCGAAGAGCCGTTATACAGCGCGGAAGAAGTGAGGAAGCAGATTGGTTTGGACGGTTAATTACACCGAATCGGCGCTTCGCCAGCTGCGCAAACTCGACAAGGCCACCGCCCGGCGCGTCATTGACTTTATGGATTTACGCGTCGCCCCGCTGCCCGAACCGCGCGCCCTTGGCAGTGCGCTGACTGGGTCGTCGCTGGGCGCATTTTGGCGATATCGCGTCGGCGACTACCGCGTCATTTGTGACATTCAAGACGACGCTTTGTGCATTTTGGTCATTGAAACTGGGCATCGGAAAGAAATTTACCGATGAACGATCAGTAGCTCCAACGCCGCCGCTCCGAAAATCCCCTGGTTCGTTCGTTGCATCGCTCTAAAAATAATGCCCCGAGTATGCTGCGGCGCAGTAAAATCGAGGGTTTTCTTCTTTCGCTTTGCTGCTGTCCGGCTTCGGAATTCCAGTACAGCAAACGTTTCAGGTAGCTTCCATGACTTCCAGCGCGAACTTCGGGCTTCGTAATATCGCCATCATTGCCCACGTTGACCACGGCAAAACGACGCTCGTCGATTGCCTGTTGAAGCAATCCGGCACCTTCGCCGCGCACGAGCATCCGGGCGAGCGGGTGATGGACAGCAACGACATCGAGCGCGAGCGCGGCATCACGATTCTGGCAAAAAACTGCGCTGTGACCTACAAAGGTTCGCGCATCAACATCGTCGATACACCGGGGCACGCTGACTTCGGCGGTGAAGTCGAGCGCGTGCTCTCGATGGTCGACGGCGCGTTGCTGTTGGTTGATGCGGTGGAAGGCCCGATGCCACAAACGCGTTTCGTGACCAAAAAAGCGCTCGCGCTCGGTCACAAAATCATCGTCGTCGTCAACAAGATTGACCGGCACGGCGCGCGTCCTGACTGGGTCGTGAACCAGACGTTCGAATTGTTCGACAAATTGGGTGCCACCGAAGAGCAGCTAGACTTCCCGGTCGTTTATGCCAGTGCGTTGAACGGTTGGGCCTCACTCGAATCCGACGTGGTGACGACGACCATGGAGCCATTGTTCGACACTATTTTGAGCAAAATTCCGGCACCGAAATTGGACGACGAAGCGCCACTGCAATTGCAAATTTCGGCGCTCGATTACAGCACCTACGTGGGTCGCATCGGCATCGGCCGCATCCATCGCGGCACCATCAAATCCGGCGCGCAGTACACCATGCGTCTGGGCAACGACGACAAAGGCATGTGCAAAGTCAACCAGGTGTTGACGTTCAAAGGCCTGACGCGCAGCGAGGCGGAATTCGCCACGGCGGGCGACATCGTGGCCATCACCGGCATTCAGGATCTCGGCATCGGCTACACCATTTGTGACAAGGAAAAAGCCGAAGGCCTGCCCGCGATTGCAGTGGATGAGCCGACGCTGACCATGAGCTTCTGCGTCAACACGTCACCCCAAGCAGGTCGTGAAGGCAAGTACGTCACCTCACGCCAGATTCGCGAACGGCTGCAAAAAGAGTTGCTGGCAAACGTGGCGTTGAAGGTTGAAGACACCGAAGACGCCGACGTATTCCGCGTCTCGGGTCGTGGTGAATTGCACCTCACCATTCTCGTGGAAAACATGCGCCGCGAAGGCTACGAACTCGCCGTCGGCAAGCCCGAAGTGCTGTTCAAAATGATCGACGGCGTGCAGAACGAACCGATGGAAGCGCTGACCGTAGACCTCGAAGAAGGCCATCAGGGCGGCGTGATGCAGGCGCTCGGCGAGCGTCGCGGAGAACTGACCAACATGGAAAACGACAGCCGTGGTCGAGCACGCCTTGAGTATCGAATCCCGGCGCGCGGCCTGATTGGCTTCCAGAACGAATTCATGAATTTGACGCGCGGCACCGGCCTCATCAGCCACATTTTTGACGGCTACGCACCGCATCGCGGCAGCGTTCCCGGTCGCAGAAACGGCGTGCTGATTTCGCAGGACGATGGCAACGCCGTCGGCTTCTCGCTGTTCACGCTGCAGGATCGCGGTCGTCTGTTCGTTGCCCCCGGCGACATCGTGTACGAAGGCATGCTGGTCGGCATTCACAGCCGCGACAATGACTTGGTTGTCAACCCGATCAAAGAGAAAAAGCTCACCAACGTGCGCTCCTCCGGCAAAGACGAAAACATCCTGCTCACCCCGCCTGTCAAGCTCACGATTGAATACGCCGTCGAATTTATCGAAGACGACGAAATGGTCGAAATCACCCCGAAATCGATCCGCCTGAGGAAGCGCTTCCTGAAGGAGCATGAGCGCAAATCGTCCGTGCGTCGGGCGGAAGCGGCGGCGGTAGCGGCTTAATTGCACCGCGTCAGCACAAACAGGGATACTGGTTAAATAATCAGTGTCCTCTGTTTTTCCGTTATCATTCGTTGATTGATTAACGGTGGGCTACACAGCCCCGCCTTTCGAGGATTCTTTCGGAATGCAACGACTCCCTCGGCCTCCAGCATCTTCGCGTCCAGTCGGCATCGATCTCTTCGCTGGGGCCGGTGGCTTGTCGCTCGGCTTTGAGCAAGCAGGGTTTGATGTGGCTGCGGCTGTTGAGATCGACCCGATTCACTGCGCCACCCACGAATTCAATTTCCCCAATTCAACAGCAATTTGTGCGAGTGTTGTCGACTTGACGGGCAAGGAAATTCGTCGTCGTGCGGATATTGGACAAAGAGAAATTGATGTCGTGTTCGGTGGCGCACCGTGTCAGGGTTTCTCGCTGATTGGTAAACGATCCTTTGACGACCCGCGCAATCAGTTGGTGTTTCACTACGTTCGGCTGGTGCGCGAATTACAGCCCAAATATTGCGTATTCGAAAACGTCAAAGGCCTGACGCTCGGCACGCACGCAAAATTTCTCGCAGAGATTGTCGACGCGCTGCAAGCCAGTGGCTGCGAGGTTTTGCTGCCGTATCAAGTGTTGAATGCTGCTGACTTTTCGGTGCCGCAGGATCGGCGTCGATTGTTCCTGATCGCAGCAAGACGTGGACTGTCGTTGCCTTCGTATCCGATGATTAACAGTCAGCGCGTGACCGTTGCCGATGCCATCAGTGATTTACCCGACGCTGACCAGTACGAAGAATTGCGCAGCGACGATGCGACGACAATCAAATGGGCAACACGCCGCAAGTACGCAAAGATTTTGCGCTGTTTCGAGAAAGACGAGAACGATTTCAGTTACTCACGCGCCTACGACCGTAACGTGTTGACGTCCAGTTTGCGCACCGAACACACCGAACTTTCACAGACGCGATTCGAGGCGACCGAACACGGCAAGACCGAACCGATCAGCCGCTTCCGAAAACTCGATCCGCAAGGCTTGTGCAACACGTTGCGAGCGGGAACGGACAGCGCACGCGGCGCGTTCACCTCGCCGCGCCCGATCCATCCGCATCTGCCGCGCGTGATCACGGTGCGCGAGGCTGCGCGCCTGCATTCCTACCCGGACTGGTTTCGCTTTCATGCGACCAAATGGCACGGCTTTCGGCAGATTGGTAACAGCGTTCCGCCGCTGCTGGGTCGCGCTGTGGCGAGTGAAATTGCAGCGGTACTCGGCGTCAAGCCGACGAAGCCCGCTATTGAGCTTGAACTAGGCAATCCGCGCCTACTGATGCTAGACATGGGTGGTGCCTCTCGCCACTTCGAAGTGCCGCGCAACACCATCGCGCAGCGGACGAGGAAAATTGTCGATGATCAGCAGATTGAGTTGAGCTATGAAAGTCGTGGACGAGAAGCACTATCAACTGGTCTCGACAAGCGCTATTTCTCGCAGTGATTTGCGGCAATATGGCAATGCCGTTGTCTAGCCCGCGCTGTAACGATGCTTGCGGCGACAAAATGTCACCAGTACGATAGAATACTTTAGTGTCTTCTATCTGGCGCGCGCTATTTGCACGTCGCGTGTTTCCCGTTTGAAAGCGTCATCATGATCGGGGCCTTGAATAACTCGCGCCGCATCAATCGTCTCACCCCGCCTCTCAGGAGCGCCGTATGACCACTGCAACACTTGATCGAGGTCGTATCACCGCGCGGGTGCCCGCTGCCGTCCAGCAGACTTTGGAGACGGCGGCGAGTATGGTCGGAGCTACGGTGAATCAGTTCATCGTGCAAACTGCGCTACGTGAGGCGGAGCGCATCATCGAGCAGGAGCGTGTGATCCACTTGTCGTCGCACGATGCAGCGCAATTTCTGGCCGCACTTGATCGTCAACCGCGGTTGAACAAAAAGTTGATTGCCGCCCTCAACGATCATAAGGCTCGTCTCGATGATTCAACTGGAAGCCTTAGCTGGTCACCACGCGCGAAGCGCATTTGATTGCGGCTCGGAGCCACTGAATCGGTGGCTTGCACAAACCGCGCTGCAGCACCAAACAAAGGGCATTTCGCGCACTTTCGTAGCCGTCAACGCCGATGGTCCTGTTGATGACGCAGCGCGTAAAAAAATTTTGGGTTTCTATGCACTGGCGGCGGGGTTTGTGCTGATCGACGAACTGCCGCCTTCAGTGCGAAAAAAGTATCCACGGCAAATCCCGATTACGCGACTCGGTCGCCTTGCGGTCGACGTGAATTTGCACGGTCAAGGGCTGGGGACGCTCTTGCTCGCCGATGCGATTACGCGCTCGCGAAGCGCGGCACATGCCGTCGGAAGCGCTGGCATATTTGTTGATGCAAAAGACGTCAGTGCTGCGCGGTTTTACGCGGCGTTTGGTTTCAGCGCTTGTGTAGATGACCCGCTGAAGCTTTACTTGCCGATGTGGTGAAGCGCAGCATCGAGCTGTTCTCCGGTGGCGTCGGCGCTCATCGCAACGCCGCGCGGGGTCGTGGCAAGCCGCTTCTACATTTACCGATGGAACTTTGAGCGACTTGGGCGTATCCTACACCCATGCAATCCCTGCGCCGCTTTCGTAAGCTCGTCGTTCTGGTGGCCTTGATCTGGCTCCCGATGACGGTGTTTGCGCAAGTGTGTGCGACCCAATGCCTTGTTATGTCGATGCAGACGAGTGGAGTGTTTTCGAATGGGGTGGATAGCCCCTCCGCGAGGCTTCAGACCGTGTCGAATGCTGCAGTTTCTGGCGACGCCCATGCCAGCTTTGTGTCCGCTGATTCCGACCACCCTGACTGTGACATGAAGGCGGTGTGCGCGCTCGCAGCGTTGATTCCGTTGCCGAGCGTGCAGCAGCATCTGGCTGTTTCGGTGGCCGGAAACTCCGTTCCAACAGTGGACATTAGCTTCGCGTCTTATCGCTCGATAGTCGATACGCCCCCGCCTCGAATCGCACGGTAATCACCTTCCTTCGAAGCGGCCAAAACCGCCTCGTGTGATTCACAATGTGTGAGGCTTTATGAAATCAATTAATTCACAGGCATGCTTGCGAACGCTCGTTGCCGCTGCAATAGCGGCAGTCGCAACGTTCAACGCGCATGCGGGATTTTTCATCCCTAAAGAAACTACGATGGTGATGGGCATGATCTCGCCCACCGAATCGATGACCGAAATCGCGTACGGCGTCACCCGCGACACCAGCGTCGCCCTCGGCGTCAGCACCATGACTAACGCGGCGCGCAGCTATCGCTGGCAGATGGTGCACGCGCAGGCGACCAAACTCGTAGGGCGCCTGTTCAACGAGGACGGCATTGGCAACGCGTATGTCTTCGCTGGACCGCTGGCCGCACGCGCCGTCGAAACCAGTGGCTACGGTCGCGATTTTGACGGCACCCGGTACGGGCGCGACTTTACTGGCACGCGCTACGGACGCGACTTTACTGGCACGCGCTACGGCGTGCACGGCGGCGTCTGGCTCGACTACGAAACGCGGCGCTACTACGGGCGCGCGTCGTGGCATGGCTACAAGAGCTCCGCGTTCGCGTGGAATGAGACCGTCGCGCAAGCGATGGTTGCGCCGTATCTGGCCGACTATGAAGACGTTGCCACCTTCGTGGGTGTGCAGGCCAAGCGCCGTACTAACGAGCCGCAAACCGAGGTCACACCTTACCTTCGTTTGTTCAAAAAAACCTGGTGGATCGACGCCGGCATGAGCGTGAATCGCGCTCATCGCCGTGACGTGTTCATCAATGTAATGCATACTTTCTAAATCTCAGGAGTTCACTATGAAACGCTACTCATTTACCGCTGTTGCTCTCGCTGTTGTCCTCGCTTCAGAGGCGAGTTTTGCCGATACTTTGAAGATCAAAGTGGATGGCATGGTTTGCGGCTTTTGCGCCGCGTCCATCGAGAAGAAAATGCGCGCTGACAAAGCCACCGCAGACGTATTTGTCAGCCTCGCCAACAAGATCGTCGCGGTGTCGGAAAAGCCTGGGCAAAAACTCGATGACGCCAAGCTCAAAGCGGGGATCGCCGACTCGGGCTATGAAGTAAAAGCCATCGAGCGCGTCAGCGCATCCATTGCAGATATCCGCGCCGAAACAAAGGCGAAAAAATCGTGATCGAGGCGACTCGTTTGGCGGCCCGCGAGGCGCAGCGCGAGCAGCGCCTCGGCACTCGCATCACGTGGCTGACGATCTTTACGAGCGCGAGCACGCTCCTGTGTTGCGCGCTGCCAGCGCTGCTGGTGGCGCTCGGTGCAGGTGCGGCGCTCGCCTCGTTCGTCGGCGTGTTTCCGCAGATTGTCTGGGTGTCGGAGCACGAGACGCTGGTGTTCGTTACTGCTGGCGTGATGCTCGCGGTTGCTGGCTACCTGCAATACCGCGCGCGGTTTTTGCCGTGTCCGGCTGACCCTGCGCTGGCGGCGGCTTGTACTCGCCAACGGCGTGTTTCCACCGTGATTTATTTCGTTTCGCTGGCGATCTACGTCATTGGCGTAGGCTTCGCCGTACTCGGCCCGTACTTCGCGGATTGATCATGACCGACATCGTGCTTGAATCGGTGTTAACTTGCCCGTCCTGCAACCAGCAGTTCGCAGAGCTTATGCCGACCCATGCCTGTCAGTTTTTCTGGGAATGTCCACGCTGTCATGGCGTGGCGTCCCCGAAGGCAGGCGACTGTTGCGTGTATTGCAGCTACGGCACGGTGAAGTGCCCGCCGATTCAGGCGGGCTCGGGCTGCTGCAACTGAGCGCATCAGCTTTCGGCTGAAACGGCCATTGTATCTGGGCTACCGCGCAATTTTGGCTTAAATCGAGATTACGCTAAATCTGCGCTCAGCCCCTAATTAGCCGTCAATTCAGCGAAAAGCTATTGGCTAATATCATCCTGTCCATTAGCCCTCCACCAGCTTCGTTTCAACCGTAGCGCGATCACGTAATTCACGTAGCCAGGTTTGATACGCCTCATCGGCTTTGCGATCGCGTAGCGCGACGCGGGCGCTCTGCCGACTCTTCTCGGCCGTGACGTCCTGATTGCGCCGCTCGGTGACCTCGATCAGGTGAAAGCCGAATTGCGAGCGAATTGGGCCGACGACGGTGTTGATCGGCGCTTTGTTCATCGCGGCTTCAAATTCGGCGACGGTGTCGCCTGGCGAAACCCAGCCCAATTCGCCGCCCTTCGGCGCGCTGCCGTCTTCGCTGCTGAGCTTGGCGACTTCCTCGAATTTCGATCCGCCATTGATGCGATCTTTCATGCGCTCGATCTTCGCTTTCGCTTCGGCTTCGCCCACTAAATCGTTCACGCGAACGAGAATGTGGCGCGCCTTGTTTTGCTCGACGATGGCTTTCTGTTCGCCAACGCGTTTGTCCAAGAGGCGCACGATATGAAAACCGTTGGCGCTGCGCAGCACGTCGCTGGTTTCGCCTACCGCCATTTTTTGCGAAGCCTGTGCGTACAGCGCAGGTAGGCGATCACCCTGCCGCCAGCCAAGTGCGCCGCCTTGCGTTGCGTCATTGGCGTCGGAGAAAACCGCCGCCACCTGCGCGAATGCAGTGCCCGCCTTCAACTGGCGCTCGGCTTCTTCCGCGCGCTTCTTCTTGGCCGCAACCTGATCGGGCGTGGCCTGTTCCGGCACCAGCACGAGGATGTGCGCCAGTTGATATTCCGATTGATTGGCACCGACCAGTTTGGCCTGCGCGAGGTAAGCCTCGATCTCGGAATCGGTCACGACAACGCGCGATTCGACCTCACGATCACGCAGCCGCGAGAGCACGATTTCGTTCTTCAACTCATCGCGAAATTTCTCCAGCGTCACGCCATCCTGCTTGAGCGCATTGGTAAACTGAATCATCGACATCTTGTTGTCGCCCGCGATGCGTTGCAGCGAAGCGTTGACCGTCTCGTCATCCGCGCGAACGCCGTTTTCCTTGGCGAATTGCAGCTGCACCCGCTCATTGATGAAGCGCTCCAGCACCTGCGCGTCGAGCTCGGCGTCCGGCGGCAGGGTGACGCCCTGACGCTTCAACTGAGCGGTGACGGCGCGCTTTTGTTCGTTCAATTCGTAGCGGGTGATGACTTCGTCGTTAACGACAGCCACCACGCGATCAACGAGCTGAATGCGCGACGACTGCGCGAGCGTGGGTGCCGCCGCTACCGACAACATACCAGCAATGGCGACAGCGCAAGCCTTGGGAAAAAAGGAAATCGATTTCATAGTTCGGCGTAGATTCCTGACGAAGCTCAAGGGGTTAATTAGGACTAATTAGGATTCAGCGGCGAGCCCGGCGTCCACGGCGTGAACTCGGGGCCGGTCGGGGGCAGATCATCGGTACGGCGTCGGGTGGGATTATCGTAGAGAAGCGAATAGCCCGGGACGTTTCGTTTGAGGACATCCAGTGGATTAGAGCCAACCCGACCCAATCCGTTCAATTCAAGTTGCAGGAAAAACGTGTTGGTCGCGGTGGTGGTCGAGGTCGCAATCCGCTGCGCCACGGCGCGCACCACATAGCAGCAGCCGTCGTACTCAACCCCGACAACGCTCTCAGTCGTGCGCCGATCCGCAATGGAAAAATTCAGGCGACCGACTGCGTAAATGCCGCGGTAAATCGGCCATTGCCCGGCCACATCGATCTGCTTCACGCGCACCTGCCCCGACAGCGTCGCCAGCTCACGAATCGCGCGGTAATTGACGTTGATTGTGCGTGAACGCCCCGGCGAATAACGCAGACCGAACGAATAGCGCTCGGTCTGGCCCAGGTTCGCGTTGAATTGCGTGTTCGCTTCCACATACAACGCGTCGGTGATGCGGCCCTGCGCGGAGAACAACAAGTCGGAGCTGTTGCGGTCGCGTGCAGATTCACCCGGCAGCGTCACTTGCTGATTGCTGAAATACTGTCGTCCGCCCAACGCAAACCGCAGCCGCTCCTTCTGTGACTCAGGATCGAGTAGACGCGACGTGATGCCGACCGAGAGTTGCTGCGCATCGCCAATTCGATCTTGTCCGACGTACCGGTTTTGATTGAACAGTTGCAGGTAGTTGAAATCCGCGAGCGCGGTGTCGAAGACCGGGGTCTGGCTCTGATCGCGGTACGGGATGTAGACAAACATCGCGCGCGGCTCCAGCGTCTGCGTAAACGCGGTGCCAAGAATCGAAGATTTGCGTTCGAAACGCAACCCGCTGTCAATACTTGCGATCGGTATGACGCGCGTCGAATTGCGATAGTCATCGAATTCGCCGATCAGGTCGTAGCGTGTCGCGTGCAGCCCGACTTGTGGCGTGACGAAATAACCGGGTTGATCGAAACGATACGCTGCCGTGCCATAGCCATACACGCGATAGCCGGACGGAAGCGAGCCATTCGTGTACTCAAAACGCGTCGCGTCGCTGCTGATTTTCAGCTCCAGCCGCTGATCGTAGATGGGACGATACACCGGCGAAGTCGCGGTCAATTGCGGCAGCCGGTTGTAGGGCGGCAACACCAGCGCGCCGGGGTCTTGCAGCGTCTGAAAACGTTGCGCCTTCGCGGTAAACACCCAGTCGAATTTGCGATAGGTCAGCGTCGCGTCGCGCGGCAAGGTGGTGATCGAGGTGATCGCAACAAAGTCCGCCAAATCGACAAAGTAGCGCGCGTCGGACACGTGGTTGTAGTTCACCACCAGCGTCAAATTCGGCGTGAACAATTGCGTGTGACGAATATTGGTCGCGTCGCGCGTGGTGCCAGCCAGCCGATCCTTCGGCAAAATTTCACCATCCCACACGCCTGCGCTGACGCCAAACGGCGTGTCAAAGAGGTAGCGCGTTTGTCCGTTGAGCAACATGCCGCGCTTGGTCATCAAACGTGGCGTCAAGGTGGCGTCATAGTTGGGTGCGAGGTTGAAGTAATACGGCAGTTGAATGTCGATGCCGCGATTGCCGCTCAAGCCGTATGTCGCCGCCAGAAACCCGCTCTTGCGCTCGTTTTTGAGCGGAAAACTGAACTGCGGCAACCACGCCACCGGGATCGAACCGAGATAAATTTTGGCGTCGTGCGCGACACCGATCGACGCGTTTTCATCGATGTCGAGTTGCCCCATTTCAAGCCGCCAGGCCAGCGAATCACCGACGCAGGTTGAATAACTGCCGCGCAAAATCTTGTATTTTTCCGGGCCGACAAACTCCAGCTCATTGGCCTTGCCGCGCCCTTTGTACAGGCCCAAAACAAAGGTCGGGCTTTTCATAAAACCGGTCTCGGTGTCGCGCTTGTATTCGAGTTCCGGCCCTTCAACCAGATCCTGCCACGAACGGATCACCACATTGCCGCGTGCCTTGATCGTGTCAATCGAAAACTCGTAGCGCATCCAGTCGGCAAGCACCTGCCGGGACGGCGATTGCAGATCGACCGACCCCTTTGCCTCGAAAAAATCGTTGTCGACTCCGGACGTCTCGACCGCCTTAACGTTGGTGATTTCGCCAACGTCTTTGCCGTCTTTACCCTTCGGTGGCGGCGGTTTGAGCTGCACCTCAAAGCTGCCATTCGACGAAATCGCCGACGGGCAATACGGTCGCAAATCCGGTGCGCCGCGCGCGGTCAGCGGCGCGGCTAACGGTGCGATTGCGCCAGCAGCCGCCAGCGCGCCCGCCATCGGTGTGGCGATGCATGAGGTCTGCGCATGCACCCCCGCCGCCGAACAAAGCGCGACGGTGAAAGCAAGAGTGGGCCGGGGGGAGATGCGCAAGGCGAACGTTACCGTGAAAAACACGCAAGTTTAGCCGACGAATCCGGGGGCAACTTCTATAGGGCATCTCTAAAAATTTGTTTTGGGGATGCAGTGTTAGGAGCCCGGAGCGCAGCAACCAGAGCGTACGCCCTGATACGTGAGCTCATTTGCCAAAAGCGCGAGCACC
>JAYVPF010000302.1:0-13672 GCA_043757535.1 Burkholderiales bacterium | reverse complement strand
TTCGCATCCGCTGCTATGCGCAAGACGATGATTTCCCCGTCGTTCATTCGCTGGTAGATGTCTGGCCATCTGCTAACTGGTTCGAGCGCGAAGCGTTTGACTTGTTCGGTGTGATTTTTGAAGGCCATCCCGACTTGCGTCGCCTACTTACAGACTACGGTTTCGTGGGTCATCCGTTCCGCAAGGATTTCCCGACGTCGGGCTATGTCGAAATGCGCTACGACCCCGAGCAGCGCCGCGTGTTGTATCAACCCGTCACCATCGAGCCGCGCGAAACCGTGCCGCGCGTGATTCGTGACAATAGCTACGCCAGCCAAGGGAAGTAGTCATGGCTGAAATCCGTAACTACACCATGAACTTTGGGCCGCAACATCCGGCGGCGCACGGCGTGCTGCGCCTTGTGCTCGAGCTTGACGGCGAAACCATCGAGCGCGCCGATCCGCATATCGGCCTCTTGCATCGCGCCACTGAAAAATTGGCCGAGACCAAGACCTATTTGCAAGCGCTGCCGTACATGGA
Source organism: Burkholderiales bacterium (assembly GCA_043757535.1). Taxonomy (GTDB): domain Bacteria; phylum Pseudomonadota; class Gammaproteobacteria; order Burkholderiales; family Casimicrobiaceae; genus Casimicrobium. The sequence continues at coordinate 13,153 of JAYVPF010000302.1, read as the reverse complement.
TCGACTCGACTACGTGTCGATGATGGCGAACGAACATGCGTACTGCATGGCGATTGAAAAGCTGTTGCAGCTGCCAGTTCCCGAGCGCGCGCAGTACATCCGCGTGATGTTCGACGAAGTCACGCGTCTGATGAACCATCTGCTGTGGCTGGGCTGTCATGCACTGGACGTCGGTGCGATGACGGTCTTCCTCTACGCGTTCCGCGAGCGCGAAGACCTGTTCGATATGTACGAAGCGGTGTCTGGCGCGCGCATGCATGCGGCTTACTACCGACCGGGTGGCGTGTATCGCGACCTGCCTGATCGCATGCCACAGTATCAGGCATCAAAGATTCACAACGCAACCGCGATTAAGAAAATGAACGAGAACCGTCAGGGTTCTTTCCTTGATTTTCTTGAAGATTTCAGCAATCGCTTCCCGACGTACGTCGATGAATACGAAACGCTGTTGACCGACAACCGGATCTGGAAACAGCGTACGGTCGGTATTGGTGTTGTGAGCCCAGAACGCGCGATGGCGCTGGGGTTCACTGGGCCGATGCTTCGCGGCTCAGGCATCGCGTGGGACTTACGGAAGAAGCAGCCGTACGAAGTTTATGAGCGCATGGACTTCGATATTCCGGTGGGTGTCAACGGCGATTGCTATGATCGTTATCTCGTTCGCATTCAGGAAATGCGCGAATCGAACAAGATCATCAAGCAGTGCATCGCGTGGTTGCGTGCGAATCCCGGCCCGGTTATCACTGAAAATTACAAAGTCGCGCCGCCCGCCCGCGAGTCCATGAAGTCGAACATGGAAGAGTTGATTCATCACTTCAAACTCTTTACCGAAGGCATGCATGTGCCGCCGGGTGAAGCATACGCAGCGGTTGAGCATCCGAAAGGCGAGTTCGGTATTTACATCGTTTCCGATGGCGCGAACAAACCGTACCGCCTGAAAATCCGCGCGCCGGGATTTGCACATCTGGCGGCGCTCGATGAAATGTCTCGCGGTCACATGATTGCCGACGTGGTCGCCATCATCGGCACGCAAGACATCGTGTTTGGCGAGATAGACAGGTAACGGAAAAGCCATGAGTCTCTCACCCGAAGCGTTCAAAAAAATTGATCGCGAACTCTCAAAATTCCCAACCGATCAGCGGCAGTCCGCAGTCATGGCCGCGTTGACCATTGCGCAGACGGAAAAAGGCTGGCTGTCGAACGACACGATGCAAGAACTCGCGTCCTACATTGGCATGCCGCCGATTGCTGTCTACGAAGTGGCGTCGTTCTACACGATGTACAACTTGAAGCCCACTGGCAAATTCAAATTGACGCTCTGCACCAATCTGCCTTGCCAGTTGCAAGGGGCGATGCATTGCGCGGAGCACGCCAAGAAAACATTGGGTATCGGATTCGGTGACACCACGGCAGACGGCTTGTTTACCCTGCAAGAAGGCGAGTGCTTTGGCGCTTGTGGCGACGCGCCCGTTTTTACGGTCAACAATCACGACATCCGCGCAAAAATTACTCCCGATCAGTTCGATACATTAATCGCTGATTTAAAGAAAGCATAGGCAGTATCAAAATGCATTTCGGACCACACATCAACGCAACAATCTTCGCCGATCTTAAAGTGGATGACGCTAACGATTGGCGCATCGGCCCGTACCAAACGCGCGGTGGCTACGAAGCCTTGACCAAAATCCTCAAGGAAAAAATTCCACAGGATCAGGTCATTACTGAAGTCAAAAAATCAGCCCTTCGCGGTCGTGGTGGCGCGGGCTTTCCGACGGGACTCAAGTGGAGCTTCATGCCCCGCCAGTTTCCTGGTCAAAAGTATCTCGTTTGCAACTCGGACGAGGGCGAACCGGGTACTTTCAAGGATCGCGACATCCTGCGCTACAACCCGCACATGGTCATCGAAGGCATGGCGATTGCCGCATACTCGATGGGCATCACAGTGGGTTACAACTACATCCACGGCGAAATTTTCTCGGTGTATGAGTTGTTTGAAGAAGCGCTGGAAGAGGCCCGTGCAGCTGGTTTTCTTGGTGCGAACATTTTGGACAGCGGATTCGATTTTCAACTGCATGCATTCCACGGATATGGTGCATACATCTGCGGCGAGGAGACTGCGCTGCTCGAATCGCTTGAGGGCAAAAAAGGTCAACCGCGCTTCAAGCCGCCGTTCCCCGCCAGCTTCGGCTTGTATGGCAAACCGACCACGATCAACAACACCGAAACTTTCGCCGCAGTTCCGTGGATCATGCGCAAGGGCGGCGAAGCATTCCTGAATTTGGGTCTGCCGAACAACGGCGGCACTAAGCTCTTTTCGGTCTCGGGTGACGTTGCACGTCCCGGTAACTTTGAAGTTCCGCTCGGCACGCCATTCTCGACATTGCTCGAACTCGCCGGCGGCATGCGCGACGGCAAAAAGTGCAAGGCTGTGATCCCGGGCGGATCGTCAATGCCCGTGATCCCCGGTGACATCATGATGCAGACCAACATGGATTACGACTCCATCGCCAAAGTCGGCTCCATGCTTGGCTCTGGCGCGGTCATCGTCATGGACGAAACGCGCTGCATGGTGAAGTCACTTCTGCGCCTGTCATACTTTTATTACGAAGAGTCCTGCGGTCAGTGCACGCCGTGTCGCGAAGGCACCGGATGGCTTTGGCGCATCTTGAATCGTATCGAACATGGTGAAGGCCGCAACGAGGATCTCGATATGCTCAATTCGCTGGCCGACAACATTCAAGGTCGCACGATCTGTGCCCTCGGCGACGCGGCGGCGATGCCGGTGCGCGCGTTCATCAAACATTATCGCGATGAGTTCCAGTATCACATTGATAACAAGCGCTGCTTGGTGCCCGTCTATGTATAGCGCCGGACTTTGCAATGTTCCCTCCCCCCGGGGGGGAGGGTTAGGGAGAGGGTCTTTGTTGAACGCAGGCCCTTGCTTGATCCACCACCCTCACCCCCAGCCCCTCTCCCCCGGGGCGAGGGCGGAATTGGTAATTGGCGTGCAGCGAGTATTTGCATGATCAATATAGAAATCGACGGCAAAGCCGTCCAAGTCGCACCCGGCAGCACGGTGATGGATGCGGCCAATCAGGTCGGCGCATACGTTCCGCACTTCTGCTATCACAAGAAACTATCCATCGCGGCGAACTGCCGCATGTGTCTCGTTCAGGTAGAAAAAGCCCCGAAGCCGCTACCTGCATGCGCGACGCCGGTTACCGAAGGCATGAAAGTCTTCACGGCGTCGGAGCAGGCCAAGAAGGCGCAGCAAGGCGTGATGGAATTCCTGCTGATCAATCATCCGCTCGATTGCCCGATTTGCGATCAGGGCGGTGAATGTCAGTTACAGGATTTGGCCGTCGGTTACGGCAAATCCGGCTCGCGTTTTGAAGAAGAAAAGCGCGTCGTTTTCCACAAAAATCTCGGCCCGCTGATTAGCGCGCAAGAAATGAGCCGTTGCATTCATTGCACGCGTTGCGTTCGCTTCGGACAAGAGGTCGCAGGCATCATGGAACTCGGCATGGGTGGCCGGGGTGAGCATTCAGAGATTCTCTCGTTCGTTGGCAACTCGGTGGATTCCGAGCTGTCTGGCAACATGATTGACGTGTGCCCTGTCGGCGCGTTGACATCGAAGCCGTTTCGCTATGCGGCGCGGACATGGGAGTTGCAGCGCCGCAAGACTGTGAGTCCGCACGACGGCCTTAACGCGAACCTGCAAATTCAAATTAAAAATGATCGCGTGTTGCGTGTGTTGCCGCATGAAAACGAAGCGGTCAACGAGTGCTGGATTTCGGATCGTGATCGTTTTAGTTATGAAGGTTTGTATTCGGACGATCGACTCACGACGCCGATGGTCAAGACCGATGGCGTCTGGCATCAAACCAGTTGGCAAGACGCGTTGACCGCTGCGGCGGGTGCCATTGCATCGACCGTGAAAGCAGAGGGCGGCAACGCGCTCTCCATCCTGATGGGCCCGCACTCAACGCTAGAGGAATCCTTCCTCGCGAAACAAATCGCCATTGCGGTCGGATCGAGCAGCATCGATCACCGACTGCGCGTGTCTGATGCCGCGCTCGACGCTGGCGGTGGCATTCCGTGGCTCGGACTGAAGGTGTCTGACTTCGCTGCAGTGGACCGGTTTTTGGTGATAGGCGCGAGCTTGCGTCAGGAGCAACCGCTGCTCGCCAGCCGAATTCGTGCTCGGGTGAAACGCGGCGCGATGCTGTCGGTGATTTCGTCGGTCGACGATGACTTGCTCTGCCCGTTGGCGGCGAAGATTGTGGTCAAACCATCGGGCATGCTTTCGGAACTCGCAGGCGTCGCCGTGGCGTTGGCGAAAAGATTGGAAAAATCAGCACCTACCGTGCTCAACACCGTGCCAAGCGTTGAAGCTGAGCGGATCGCAGCATCGTTGGCATCCGGTAAACGCGTTGCTGTGATGCTAGGTGAGCTTGCGCTATCCGGTACCGATGCGTCGCAACTTGAGGCGTTGGCTGCGTGCATTGCCGATTTGACGGGCGGCACCAGTGGCCGTTTGATCCTTTCGGCATCGAGCGTTTCGGCATATGTTGCTGGGGCAATTCCGGGGGACTCGGGTAAGTCTGCCCGGGAGGCATTGACCAGCGATTCGGGCGCGATGCTGGTGATTGGCTTTGAGCCCGAACTCGATAGTTTGTGCGGGCTAGAAGGCCAAAAAACGCTCAAGTCGACTACCAAGGTAATTGCCATCGTAGCCCACGTAAATCAAGCGCTTCGCGATAAAGCTGATGTGCTTTTGCCGATCGCTCCTTTCACCGAAACCTCCGGCACCTACATCTCGCAAGACGGCACGGCGCAATCGTTCACCGGCGTCGTGCGTCCGCTCGGCGAAACCCGTCCCGGATGGAAAGTGCTGCGGGTGCTCGGAGACTTGTTGCATGCCAACGTGGGCGCTTTTAACAGTAGTGAGGACGTGAAAGTTGCCGCTCTTGCGGGCTTCGACGCGACAAAACTAGGCGCAAAACCGGCCGCTGTAACGGCGCTTACGCCCGCCGACGGAACCGCGCTTGAGCGCGTGGCTGATGTACCGATCTATCACGCCGATCCGTTGGTGAGGCGTGGACTTTCGCTATCTCGCTCCGCCTATGGCAAGCAAGCTCGCGTGCGCATGAACGCGGACACGGCGAAGGGTCTAAATTTGACAGATGGTGCCACGGTGGCGGTGACGCAGGGTGCGGGCACTGCACTTGCAACCTTGTCGATTGATAGTTCGGTGCCGAACGGCGCGGTGCGCGTTCCGCTCGCCACCGAGGTGTCAGCGCAACTCGGTGTGGCCACTGATCCGATCACCGTGGTGGCAGCGTCATGAGCAATCCGGTTGAAGCGCTCATGATGTGGGGCTTTGGCGAGCCCTACAGCGCCCTGTCGTACGGCATATGGACTTTGGCGAAGGTGGTTGCTATCGTCGTGCCGATCACGCTGTGCGTGGCGTTTCTGACGCTGTGGGAGCGCAAAGTCATCGGCTGGATGCAGGTGCGCATCGGGCCGAATCGCGTTGGCTTTGGCTGGCTGCAGCCATTTGCTGACGTAATCAAACTGCTGCTCAAAGAAATCATCGTTCCGACCGGTGCCAACAAGACACTTTTTTATATTGCGCCGCTGCTATCGATTGGGCCAGCTCTAGCGGCTTGGGCCGTGATTCCTTTTGACCCGACGCTGGTTTTGGCGAACGTTAATGCGGGCTTGCTCTACATCCTGGCGCTCACGTCGGTTGGCGTTTACGGTGTGATCCTCGCAGGTTGGGCATCGAATTCAAAGTACGCATTTATCGGATGCATGCGCTCTGCCGCGCAAATCGTGTCGTACGAAATCGCGATGGGCTTTGCCCTGGTCGGCGTGCTGATGGCGGCGAACAGCTTGAACTTGAGCGACATCGTGAACGCGCAACAAGGCGGCGTACATCAGTGGTATTTCATTCCGCTGTTCCCGCTGTTTATTGTGTATTTCATCTCGGGCGTGGCTGAAACCAATCGCCATCCGTTCGACGTGGCCGAAGGCGAATCGGAAATCGTGGCGGGCTTTCACGTCGAGTATTCCGGCGTGACATTCGCGATCTTTTTCTTGGCGGAATACGCCAACATGATCCTCATCGCCACGCTGGTCGCGGTGCTCTTCCTTGGTGGCTGGCTGTCGCCGTTGCCGATCACCAATGAACTCGCGCTATTCGGTATGAAACCGTTCGCCGACGGCTTCTTCTGGCTCGGTGCCAAAGTGTTCTTCGTGCTGTTCTTTTTTCTGTGGATTCGCGCATCGTTCCCGCGCTACCGCTATGACCAGATCATGCGCCTCGGCTGGAAAGTTTTCATCCCCGTCACGCTCGCCTACATTGTGTTCCTCGCGATCATCATGCAGACGCCGTGGGGCGCGGCGTTTCACTAGGGGCGGCTTTTATGATCGCAGTGTTTCGGCGCGTGTTTGCAGTGGCTATGGCGATAGATAGTCTGCGACTGATGCGGTCGCAGTTATTCACGATCTCTAAGTCGCGCCTGCCCCGATGTTCGTTGACATTGCTTTTACGCGCGTCGTTCTTATGTTGTGGGTCTCCAATCGCGAACGCAGTTTCACTCGATGTTTCTCAAGGAGAGTGGCGATTCCTTGACTCACGCGATACCTCTGACCCCAGAATCATGTATCGGGATGCGATCTCTGTTTGTGTTGCGACTATGGCGAAACTAGAGCTGCAAACGCTGGATTATGACTACGCCAACCCCGAGGCGTTTGTCTCAATTAACCAAAACAGCCATGACTGTGCTTACGATCTATATCGCAGCAGTAACGGTGAATTCTTGGGTCGACAGCGCTACCAGAACTGGGTACAGAGCGTACCAATTTGCACTTCAAATGGCTACGAGGTTTATCCACTTAACGTCACTACACGACTAGCGCTTCGTTACCCCGATGTAATTTCGTGCTATTGCACGAGCAAGGAAAAATGTCCGAAAGACTACTGCGCCGAAACGGGGAATCCGATTGCGAGCGCACTTTCGTTGAAAGTAGCGCGGCAACAAGATTTTGCGGGGCCGTTTAGCGCGCTGTCGACGAGAACTTATATATCCAATGGCGCCGCCAACTCCCGGCGATCAAGCTTCGGATCAAGCTGGGTTCAAGCGGTGTCGTCGAGCATTGCTTCTCAGTCAGTTGTGTTCCCGGCGCAATTTTTAGCGCGACGCGGCGATGGTACTTTCAAATCGTTTGACCAGAGCGGAGACTTCTGGATAGCCGAATCAGACACTGCGGATCGCTTACTTGAACTCAAAGATATCAACAACATCAGAACGGGGTGGAAATACTACGAAGCCGCTACCGAGAACACAGAGCAGTACGGCGCTACAGGTCGCCTACAAAGCATCACCACCCGCACAGGTGTCGTGCAAACGCTCGCTTACAACGGCGCAGGTCAACTCACCACCGTCACCGACAGCTACGGTCGCACGCTCAGCTTTACCTACTTCCCCGCCAATGCAGCCACCGGCGCCAACAACATCGCCACCGTCAGCGACCCCCTCGGCAACATCGTCAGCTATACCTACGACGCCGCCAACAACCTCGCCACCGTTACCTACCCCAACGGCGGCATCAAAACCTACCTCTACAACGAACCCGCATACACCGCCAACACTAATCTACCCAACGCCCTCACCGGCATCACCGACGAGAACGGCACCCGCTTCGCCACCTACGCCTACGACACGCAGGGCCGCGCCATCTCCACCGAACACGCAGGCGGCGTAGAAAAGTACCAACTCAACTACGTAAGCCCCTACGCACAAACTATCGTCACCGACCCGCTAGGCACAGCCCGCACCTACAACTTCCAAACCATCTTAGGCGTCGTAAAAACCACGGGCGTCGATCAGCCTTGCCCCACCTGCGGCGGCACGCAATCGCAAGCCACCACCTACGACGCCAACGGCAACGTAGCCTCCCGCACCGATTTCAACAACAAGAAATCCTGCTCCGCGTATGACCTCACCCGCAACCTCGAAACCGGCCGCATCGAAGGGCTGCTCTCGGGAGAAGACTGCGCAGCATCGTTAGCCACGCCACCCAACCGCGCCGACGTGCGTAAAACCAGCACCACGTGGCACGCCACCTACCGCCTGCCCCTCACCATCACCGAGCCCGCCGCAGCGGCCACAATCGGCGGCGCGGCGGGCGTGAAGAGCACCGTGTTCACCTACGACAGCTCCGGCAACCTGCTCACCCGCAACGTCACCGCCCCGAAGAACGACGGCACCAGCGCCACCGAACTGCGCACTTGGACGTGGACTTACAACACACTAGGCCAAGTGCTCACCGCCAAAGACCCGCTCAATAAAACCACCACCACTGTCTACTACCCAGCGACCGACACCGCCACGCCGCAAAAGTACACCAAGGGCGACGTACAAACCGTCACCAACGCCGCAGGCCACATCACCACCTTCAACGAGTACGACAAGAACGGTCGCCTGACCAATATGACTGATCCGAACGGTCTGATCACCACCATGACCTATCACCCGCGCGGCTGGATCACTTCTCGCGCCGTCAACAATGGCGTCACAACGGAAACAACGCAATTCACCTACGACAACGTTGGCCAGTTGACGCGTATCGTGATGCCCGATGGCAGCGCACTCTATTACGCCTACGATAACGCGCATCGTTTGGCCGGCATGAGCGATCAGATCGCTGGCGTCACTGTTCAACCGAACGGTTCGTTGCGCCCCGCGACGACCGATTTCACCGGCAACAAGGTCATCTACGCGCTCGACAATATGGGCAATCGCATTCACGAACAACATTTTGCACCCGGCCCCTATCGCGTCGGTGTTCAAGAAGCGATGAATCCCACCAATGTCCTGACCAAGCTCCATCAGCGCGTGATTGACAGTCTGAATCGGGTGCAAAAAGACCTCGGCGGCACTAACTATGCGCCCGATCCTCCGCCACCGAATCAATCGATTCAAAAAGTCGCTCCACCCGAGAATCCACCTCCGCCTCCTGAATATGCGACCACGCAGTACGGCTACGACAACAACGGCAATCTGACCACGACCACCGATCCCCTCGGCAGAGTCACCACCCACGTCTTCGACGCACTAAACCGCCTCATTAACATGATTGATCCGTACAACGGTGCCACCAAACCCACCGTGTACGTTTACGACCAAGCGGGCAACTTGACCACCGTTGCCGACCCACAAGGCTTAACGACCATCTACACCTACAACGGTCACAACAACCTGATCACGCAAGCCTCGCCCGACACCGGCGCAACGGTGATCACCTACGACAGCGCAGGCAATGTCACTGCCAAGCTCGACGCCACAGGCCGCTGCGCGGTCACCACCTATGACGCGCTCAATCGCGCCGTCACGGTGAAGTACATCGCCAGCGCCAGCGCTGCCACCTGTGCGCCCGGAACAGCGGCCACCGCCGCCGAGACGATCAGCTACACCTACGACAGCACCACCGCCACGGTAGGCGGTGCAGGAGGCACGGGCCGTCTTGGTCAAATCGCCGATGGCACAGGCAACACGGTCTACGTTTACGACAGGAACGGTCGCGTTCTCTCAAAGACGCAAACCACGACCGGCATCACCAATCCGGCGCAAAAACTGTCGTATGTGTACAACAACGCTGGCCAGCTACAAAACACGATCACGCCTAGCGGACAGACATTTACCTACACCTACGGCGCACCCGGATCGAACGCCCCCGGAAAGCTCGTCGGCATTGATGTCAATGGCATCAGCGTCCTCACCGGCAGCGTCTACGCCCCGTTCGGCCCCAACGGTGGCTGGAGCTGGGGCAACTACAATGACACGAGCCTCATCAACCAACACCTCAGAGTCTTCGACCTGGACTACCGCCCGACTGCCATCTCAAGTGACCCCGAGGGCTACAACCGAAACATTGCCTGGGCTCAGGCCAACCGCATCACCGCCATCACGGTGCCGGGCACCAACGGCGGCGCGCCGACGATCACCCTGCCCGGTATCAGCAACGCCCTCTCCGTGAATCAAGCCTACGGCTACGATGCGCTGGATCGCTTGACGAGTTTCGCAGCGGGCTATCCCGGCGCGACGACACCCGCGACAGGCCAAGGCGTCCTTCCGGCTGAAGCCTTCACCTACGACGCCATCGGCAATCGCCTGAGCAGAACCGCTACACCGCCGGGTGGATCACCCAGCACGGCCACCTACGCCTACCCAAACACCAGCGCCACCCCTGCGCCCAATCGCAATCACACGCTCGCGAGCATCGCGGGCGCACAGGTCAACGCCTACACCTACGACGCCACAGGCAATACGAAGACCGAGAGCGCCGCACTGGGCACATCGATCAACCCCACCCCAAGCACACCACTCACGCAAACCTACGACGCGAAGAATCGCCTCAAGATCACCCAGATCGGAGCCACGGCAACCGATACGGTGACCTACAAGATCAATGCGCTCGGCCAACGGGTTCAGAAGACGGGCGCTGGCGCGTATGCGTACAGTACCGCCCTTATTCTCGCTCCGAGCACAGGAATGTCGTCGCAGGGAACGTCACTCGCCTACAACGCACGCTACGTCTACGACGAACAGGGACGGCTGCTCGGTGAATACTCGCCGGAAGGCGAACTGATTGCAGAGACGATCTGGTTTGAAGATCTTCCAGTGGCGACGATTCGATCGAAGGGTGCGAACAATCAGATTCCGCTTGGGATTGCAGGCACCGGGGCGGCGACGGCCAACAACGCGGGGAACAATACGCCAGGCAATCCCGTCAACGTCGACGTGTACTACCTGCATCCCGATCATCTGGGGACGCCACGAGCGATGACGAGAAGCGTTGCCGCCAACAACGCAACAACCGGGCCGGATGCGATCAACAAGGCGGTGTGGCGTTGGGAATCTGATCCGTTTGGCACTAGCCTGAATGCTTCAGCGCCTAACGGCAATCCGCAGAATGTAACCGGCACAGCCAGTCAAATCACGGCAGCGAGCTTCAGCATCAATAATCGGTTTCCGGGGCAACTGGCGGATGCTGAGTCGGGGAAGTATTACAACTACTTTCGGGATTACGATGCGGGGATCGGCAGGTACACGACGAGTGATCGCGTAGGACTCAAAGCGGGACTCAGCACTTATGGCTATGTTTGGCAACAACCGACAAGGAAGATTGATCCATTTGGGCTTTACGGGTGTCGCTGGATTGGACTCATTCTTGAATGCGATTTCAGGCCGCCGCCAATCCCAGGATTACCGGGGTATCCCGATGCACCGCCACAACAACCAATATCGCCACCGAATTTAGGGCCGATCACTTGGTGCGTTGTGTTTCCAGCTATTTGCGCGTTCGATTGGGCCGTCAAGGAGTCGAGGCGGCGCGGGAAATCCGATCCGGTGTACTTGCCTCCAGTCAATCCGGGGCGAGACTGCAACGGCAATTGCAACCCATGTCCACCGGGTGCGAGTTGGTACGCGCCTGGCGGTGGCCACGGCCATGACAATGGCGTATGGCATCGCATCGACTACAACCAAGATCCAGCGACTTGTATGTGCTACCCCGATAGGCCGAGTCAAGGATTGGGCGGCAATTAATGAATATTCAGCACGTTGGGATCGACGTTACTACTGACGTCTTACTCTTCTCCGAAATGACGCGCCACGTTTGGAATACTGCGTTTCTTCGTGGCGAAGCCCATGCGCCTGTTTCTGCTGCCATTCGATTTTCTGCAATTGAACGTGAGCTGCTGAAGGAGATCGTGCTTGCTCCGTTCGACATGGAAGTTCAAGCCCATAACTACGGCGGTGCGGGCATCGAGGCGTTAACTGTGGTGCCCGCGATGGAGATGTCAGAGCTGCCGATGCATTTAGGTCAACGAGATCAGAACGGCAACGTCCGATGGCAGCTAGCTGGGCTTCAATCCGGCTCCTTGCTAAAACGCATGACATTTGTTCGGCTCTTTGATTGGAATCCGTACGGCTCTCTGGATCACTCTCATGTCGAGATGAAAGAGGCGGTGACAAACCGTCATGCGCTGATTGAAAAACGGCACTGTAAATTCGTAATGAAAACTGCTGGGGATATCACGTAGCCCGGTAGGGTGGGCACGCCGTGCCCACCACAACGCTACTTGAATCCAAACGAATTGATCGATACTTTGAACTCACTAAAATCCAATTTGCACCGAAGCCTAACCAGCCCGATAGGGTGGGCAACTCGTTGCCCACGCGAAACAACTACAGTCCACAATGCCCACCGAACGCGGGCTACCCCCCGTTTTATGCATAAACCCGACTTTATCCCTGAATCCGCCGCTAGCCCCCGTTGGATAGCGCTTTCAGCGCAAAGCTGCTGCCTGCCACGATGACATCGCTCGTTCGCACGCTCACGCCCAACTTGAACAGATCGCGTCGCTCGCCGACGGCTGGTTGCAAATCACGTTTCGCTTGCGAAAGATCAACGCGTCCATTGACTGGCAGTGGCGTCAGGCAGACGCGTCGGTCTGTTGTGAATTTGACAAAATCGCTCCGAAGGTCGCGATTTGTCTACCCCCCCTTCGGCCCCAACGGCGGCTGGAGCTGGGGCAACCATTCGAGCGTTGTCAATGGCGCAACACTCATCAATCAACACCTGCGCGTCTTTGACCTTGACTACCGCCCGACTGCCATCTCAAGCGATCCTGAGGGCTACAACCGAAACATTGCCTGGGATCAGGCCAACCGCATCACCGCGATCACCGTCCCCGGTACATCAGGCGGTGCGCCGACCATCACCCTCCCCGGCATCAGCAACGCCCTATCGGTCAATCAGACGTACCAGTACGACGCCCTGGATCGGCTCACCCAGTTCAACGCAGGCTATCCGGGCGCGACCACCGCCGCCACAGGACAAGGTCTACTCCCAACAGAATCCTTCACCTACGACGCCATTGGCAACCGCATGACGCGCACCGCCACCCCTCCCGGAGGCAGCGCCAGCACCGCGACCTACGCCTACCCGAACCTCAGCACCACCACCGGCACCAAACGCCACATTCTCAATGGCATCAGCGGCGGACGGGTGGACGCCTTCACTTATGACGCCACGGGTAACACGCTCACTGAGAGCGCAGCACTCGGCACCAATCTCA
>JAYVPF010000301.1:0-13673 GCA_043757535.1 Burkholderiales bacterium | reverse complement strand
TTCGTACGAACGTCGGCCCCGCGCTTTTTGTCGTCTTCGTGAGCGTACAACACGCGACCGTCCTGTACCTTGCCCATCACAGGCATATTGGCGGTAATTGCCTCATGATCGGACTTCGAGAAAGGCTTGTTGTAGGTGGTTACCACCCCGTCAACTGGCGTCTTGAGATCTTCAAGTGCTTCACGCACTTTCGGGCCCTCGGTCGACTTTGCCTGCGCGATGGCAGCGGCGAGCAGATACACCGAGTCGTAGCCCTGGGCGGCCGATACCGGCGAAGGAATCCGATCCACTTTGTACGTCTTTTGATAGGTTTCGATGAACGTCTTGCGCTTCGGGGTGTTGGCCTCCTGAATAAATGTTTGCGGCATCAGCGCGCCATCGGCGTTCTTACCTGCGTTATCGATGAAGTTGCCCATCGACAATGTCCACGAGCCCATCATCGGCACTTTCCAGCCGAGCTTGACCATGCCATTGGCGATTTGTGCGAGCTCTGGGCCGATGCCGTAGGTGATGACCACCTGCGCGCCCGCTTCTTTCGCCTTGAGCAGCTGCGGCGTCATGTCGACGTCTTTGATGTTGTATTTCTCGATGGCGACGGCTTTAATACCTTTGGCGGCAAGCGCCTTCTCCAGATCTTCGCGGCCGAGCTGGCCGTAGTTGGTGGAGTCGGCAAGAATCGCAACCTTGCTGTATTTGCGGCGACCAACGACCTCGTCGACGATCATGCTGGACTGGATCGTATCGTTGGCCGAATTGCGAAACACATAGTTGTCAGGCTGGTCGGCAAACTGTCTGGTGATGACCGAGGCGGTGGCCACGTTGTTCATGACCGGAATTTTTGCTTCCTGGTAGAAACGCTGTGACGCGAGCGCCACGCCGGAGTTGATGTAGCCGAGCGCTGCGACGACTTTTTCTTTGTTGATCAGCTCTTGCGCGATCTGCACGCCGCGCTCGTTCTTCGCTTCGTCGTCGCGCTCGATCAGCTCGATTTGACGACCCAATACGCCGCCCTTGGCGTTGATTTCGGTAACCGCCAGCTTGGCACCGTCACGCATCGACACACCCATCGGGCTTGATCCGCCGGTCAGCGGGCCCTGCAGACCAATTTTGATCGTGTCCGCCGCGAACGCCGTCATCGCACCCGTAAGCACCATTGACGCAAAAACCATTTTTCGCACTAAATTCACGCGAGTCTCCTAAAGTATTAATCGCACTGCAAGGACGCACCGCCATTGCCTGCGCCGATTCTATGTTTGCAAGCTGTCGGGTTGCTAAGGGGAAACCACGACCGCGTGGGTGGTTTGTTTCGATACCGCCCGTATCGGTCGCTTTGCACGCATGATGTCCCGCCGCATCGCGACGAAAATCAGAATCGTCCAGCAGCGGTAGCGGCCCACTATCTTTTGCCGTTAACCGCAGTTCATCATGGCTTAGAGCGATACACGGTGCCCTATCGACCTCACGCATAAAGGGCACCTCTAATAATTCGTTTGTGGGGCGCATTGCGTTGTCAAAAAGTGACCAATGAGGGTGCTCGCGCTTTTGGCAAATGAGCTCACGTACCAAGACGTACGCTCTGGTTGCTGCGCTCCGGGCTCCTAGCACTGCATCCCCAAAAACGAATTATTAGAGGTGCCCTAAATTCCACCAGTGTCCGGGAAACCAGAACAAATTCCATCGGTGTGCTGCTGCTGTGACATGTTCTTCCTCAAGAGTTTGGTGATGCCGCGCGTCGCTGGGTGATGACGCATGGCCCCCGTGGGCATTTCAAAACTGGATATTCACGGCCTCGCGCCGCTGTGCACGGGTTGATAAATCATTGCTTGTGGCTGACTTCAACCCGTGTGCCCTCGACTCGCCCAAAACGGGTAAATAAAAGCGTGACGGTGTCCGAACCCGGAATTTACGAAATTTTGTTGCGGCGCGCAAAATTCTGCGCCCCGGGGTGCATTCAACGACGCTGCACACGGCCAAAACAACACGAGAGACCTGAGCTGGCGTCAATCGAGGGCTGCTTCCCCCGAGCGTTCTCTGTCACCGACGCAGTCCCCGTTTAGCTACCGCGCCGAAAGACTCATTCGACCGACGCCCCCGACGAGATCACCACCTTCGCCCATTTCTCGGTTTCGGAGGCAATGACTTTGCCGAACGCTTCGGGCGTACCGGGGATCGGTGCACCGCCAAGCTCCCCCAATCGGGCGGCAAGCTTCGGATCGGCCAGCGCCTTGTTCACCGCGCCATTCATCTTCTCGATCACCTCACGCGGCGTGCCCTTGGGCATGCCCACGCCGAACCATGCGGTCGCCTCGTAGCCGGGCACGGTGTCTGCAACCGTCGGCAAATCCGGGAACGAGGGCTCGCGCGTGGCCGAGGTCACGCCTAGTGCTCGAATGCTGCCGCCCTTGATGTGGCCGGCCGACGACGGCAAGTTGTCAAAGAACACCTGCACCTGACCACCGATCAGGTCGGTGAGTACCGGGCCCGCGCCTTTGTACGGGATGTGCACCATGTTGCAGCCGGTCATTGACTTGAACAGCTCGCCGGAGAGATGCGTCGACGTACCACTGCTCGATGACGCCATGTTGACCTTGCTCGGATTGGCTTTGCAATACGCGATGAACTCAGCGACCGTTTTCACCGGCAGGTTATTGGTGACGACCATTACATTCGGTGTGCGCACCAGACCGGCAACCGGCGCAATGTCGCGGATGAAGTTGAACGGCAGTTTTTTGTACAGCGTGGCATTGATACCGTTGGCGGGATTCACTAGCAGCATGGTGTAGCCATCCGGCGGCGCGTTGACCACGAATTCGGTGCCGATATTGTTGCCGCCGCCCGCGCGGTTTTCGACAATGATCTGCTGGCCAAGATTTTCCGAGAGCCACTGAGCGACGATTCGCGCCAGCACGTCAGTCGTCCCCGCTGGCGGATAAGGCACGATCCATTTGATCGCTCGAGTCGGGTAGTCGGCCGCACACGCCGACTGCATCAAACCAAAGGCTGTCAAGGCGGTGAACGCGACAGCGGCAGCACGGCGAATTAAATTTTGCATGAGAGTCCTTCTCGTGTCGATAGCGACCCACAGAAATGGCGGGGTCTTCCTGGCCGAGATTATCGGGGCGCGCGACACGGAAGCATGTAGGGATTTCACGAGTCTTGTGCTACGAACACTACGGCAAGTGCGGGTGCTCGACACGAGTGCATTGCGAGCGCTGGCCTAGACCTCAAGTTTGGCACGCGGCTTGCTCGCATGATTACTGCTGTCCGCGCAAGCAATTTTCAGTTGAACAGCTTTTTACATGAACACCATATTGCACGGGGGGCAGGTACACCATATGTCAATTCTCGACGAGCCGCGAAACTACGATCTAGCCCATATATAAAGGTTCTTTCAGACAAAAGCTGTTGATAGCGCTGAGTCATCCTGATCAGGAGCCTATTGTCCTACAGCCAGTTTCAACGTCCGCCGATAGGCTGCGATCCGCCTGCGATGAAGAATGTAGGATATGTGCCACTGTCGCCGTCCACAACAACACGTAACGACGAACTAAAAAATTATGCTGATCCAGATCGGATATGACATCGAGCTTGCCATCACCTCCCCGATGGCGGTGATTTATCTCCTGCATGTTCATCCGTCACGCCGCGACGATCTGGTGCAGCCTGAAGTGGTTGAAATTTTGCCGTCGTTCAGTTCGGAGGAATACATCGATTCGTTCGGCAACGTCTGCGGTCGAATCAATGTTCCCGAGGGCGTCGGCTCGGTGAAATTCAGCAGCCGCGCGCAGATTCGCGACAGTGGGCGGCTTGACGCTGCGCCGCAGAACACCTTTCAGCATGACCCGCGCGAACTTCCGGTCGCGACGCTGCAATTTCTGCTGCCGAGCCGATATTGCGAGGTGGACAGTGAGTTGTTGAATTTTGCGTGGACGAGATTTGGCACGACGCCACTGGGCTGGCCGCGCGTGCAGGCGATCTGCACCTTCGTCTATCAACACATCCGCTTCGATTATCAGCTCGCCCGCGCCAATCGCACGGCGCTCGAAGGTTTCCGCGAACAGGTAGGCGTCTGCCGTGACTTCACGCATCTCGCCGTCACGCTGTGCCGCTGCATGAATATCCCAGCGCGATACGTCACCGGCTATCTGGGTGACATTGGGGTTCCAGTCTCGCCGTCCCCGATGGACTTCAGCGCATGGTTTGAAGTGTTTCTCGGAGATCAATGGATCACCTGTGATGCCCGACACAATCGCCCACGTATCGGACGCGTTGTGATGGCGCGAGGACGCGACGCGGGCGACGTTCCCATCGTGATGGGTTTTGGGCAGCATAGTTTGTTGCGCTTCGACGTGACGACGTATGAGATTGACACAGGGGCGGGGTTGGTGCCGATCTCAGGTTAAGAGAGGTACAACCCAACGCGATCTGTCGTCCAGTTCGCTACACCCGTACCAAAAAAATCTGCGTCTTCAGTCCACACGCGGCAACCGATTGTGATAGTCATTGCGCACGCAAGCACCGGCCAATCGTCGACATCACGAATCGCAATCCGCTGAAGCGCTTGCTGCTGCATTCCAACGTAGAGTTCAAGCTTGATCGGCTGAACAATTTTTTCGAGCGCATCAAGCACTTTCAAACGCGCGTCGCGCTTCACGCCGCGCCTCTCCAGCAATTATGGAGGCTACTTCCTGGCTTCGGCATAAGCGACGTGCGGCGCGAAAAACTTGTCGCTGAGAGCATGCTCGATAATCAACTCGCGCACGCGCTTGCGACTACCACGTCAAACAATCGACTAAACGCGCTTCTGCTGTCGCGGAAAGATGAGCGCTGAGGCCATTCTCGGCGACGCGAACGGCCATTAGGGCTTCGGATTAGATACGTGCGTTACTAGTCTTACCGTAGCGAGGTAATCATCCAGCGCCCCTCGCGTCGAGAACTCCGGCGTCTGATCCGGCACGCCGAGGTAGTAAACGGTTAACGTGGGTTTTTCAGTGCGCAATTCGGCCTCTGAGCGATAGAAATGAACTTCGCGGCTGGGGAGATCGCTGAATGTGTCGCGGTCGGACGCAATGCGTGCTTCCGTTTGCAACGGTATGCCCGACTGTACGCGTTCACGCTTTTTGCTGAATGGATCCACGCCGTCGATACTGATGTGGCTGAATTTTTTCGTGGTGTTGACGATGCGCAGCCAGACGGTGGCTTTGTCTCCTGTCGGGGCTTTGAGCACGGCCCAGACGATGGCGGCGTCGGATGACACGAAGACTTCGTGGGCACCGTGTAGCGATTCCTGTGGCGTTTGTGCGAAGCTGTTCATCACGGCGCACAGCAACATTGCTGCGAGGATGTTGCGCCAAATTGCTGACATTGAGCGCTGGTTAGTGAATGCCTTCATGGCTGCATCAAATGAATGCCATCAGCGGGGAAAACGACCTGCACGATGTCCCCCACGGCTAACGCAGACTGCCGGGCATGACCGTACAGCGTCGCCTGTATCACCTGACCGCCGACTGCGACGTGGTATTCGGTCTTTTCGCCGAGGAAGGTGCGGCTTGATACTTTGGCGGCCAGGCCTTGCGTGCCGTCGTTCGTGAGAAGGATTCGCTCAGGGCGAATCATCACGCGTACAGCATCGCCTTTTTTCAAACCCTCCGGTGCCGACGGAGCGGCAATCGCGTGATCCAACACTTCAACGACGGTTTCGCTTGCTGTTGCACTGCGCAGTTTGCCATCAAACAGATTGGTGCGCCCGATGAAACGCGCCACGAATTCGCTGGCCGGGCGATCATACAAATCCTCTGCACTGGCGATCTGCACGATGGAGCCACGATCCATGACGGCGATGCGATCGGAGATAGCCATCGCCTCTTCCTGATCGTGGGTGACGTAGACAGTCGTGATGCCGAGACGCTTCTGCAGTTGCTGGATTTCACTGCGCATTTGCACGCGCAGTTTGGCATCGAGATTGGACAGTGGCTCATCGAACAACAGGATGCGCGGTCGGAACACAATCGCGCGTGCCAACGCAACGCGCTGTTGTTCGCCGCCCGAGAGCTGATGCGGATGCTGCTGCGCGTAACCCGCGAGGCCCACAAGCTCCAGCACTTCCGCCACCGCGCGCCGGACCTCTTCCTCCGGTTTTTGCTGAACCCGCAGACCGTAACCGACGTTTTCAAACACCGAGAGGTGCGGGAAGATGGCGTAGTTCTGAAAGACGAAACCGATGTTGCGTTCGTTCGCGCGCAGGCCAGTGACGTTTTTTTCGCCGATGTGAATATCGCCCGCGGTCGGTTGCTCGAACCCGGCGATCATGCGCAGCGTGGTGGTCTTTCCGCAGCCGGACGGACCGAGTAGCGTAAGCAACTCACCGGGAACCACGGTGAGGTTGACGTCGCGAACCGCGTGGATACGGCCTTTGACGCCGTGCTCAAAGCTTTTGCCAATGCCAGTGAGACGGATCGGCACTGGTTGCATGGCGTTGACTGTCATAAGGGCACCTCTAATAATTCATTTGTGGGGCGCATTGCGTTGTCAAAAAGTGACCAATGAGGGTGCTCGCGCTTTTGGCAGATGAGCTCACGTACCACAGCGTACGCTCTGGTTGCTGCGCTCCGGGCTCCTAACACTGCATCCCCAAAAACGAATTATTAGAGGTGCCCATAAATACTCCGACGTCACTGTACCTCGGACTGCGGGAGCGGTTTTAGCTGAGATGGCTCGTAGCGCAACCATCGCGGCTAAAGCCGCTCCCACAACAAAGTGCCTCGTCGACTCTCCCGCTTTCATACTAACCTCCCAAAATACTTTCCACACGCCCACCCTCAAGCGCCCGGCAGCGCGCAAGCATCTGCCCGATCAGGAACAAAACGACATAAACAATGGCAACGACCAAGACCGAAAACGCCGCAGCAGGCCCGAGCGAGAGCTCGGTCATGTTCTCAAGAATGCGCACCGTAACCAGCGTCCAGTTAATGGAAATCAGGAAGATCGTGGCGCTGATCGCGGTCATTGATCGGATGAACACGACGCCAAGCCCGGTGAAGAACGCGGGCATGATGAGCGGCAGCGTAATGCGGCGAAACGTCGTGAAGCTTGTCGCGCCGAGACTTTCGGACGCTTCTTCCAGGCTCTTGTCCACCTGATGCAACAGCGCAATCGTGGCTCGGATTCCGGTCGGGCTATAGCGGAAGATGTAGCAGGCGATGATGATCGCCGCGGTGCCCGTCAACTCCATCGGTTTGTCGTTGAACGCAAGCAGGTACGCGATACCGACGATGGTGCCAGGCAACGCGTAGTTGATCATCGAGACTAACTCGAGCGACTGCCGTCCCCAGAACTGTTTGCGCGCGACGAGGTAGCCGACGACCACGCCGTAAATGCCACCGAGCGGCATGCCGATCGCGGCGATGATTAGCGTGTCGCGAATGGCTGGAATGCCCTCGGTGAAGATCACCTGATAGTGCTTGAACGTGAGGGTGTGATTGGCGCCGAACGCGACGACCAGCGACGAGAAGAGCAACAGCCCATAGAAATAGACCACCACAAATGAAACGGCACCGCACAGTCCGAACAGCGTGAAGCGCATCGCTGGCGTGAGGATTTCAACGCTGCTGCGCGAGCCTGCTTTTCCGGTGACTGTGACGAAGCTGCGGCCCGCAAGCCAATAGCGTTGCAGGAAGAAAACAATCGCGGCGGGCATTAGCAAGAGAATCGAGAGCAGCGCGCCACCGCGCAAATCAAACTGCCCAGTGATCTGCAAATAGGCCTCGGTCGGCAGCACCGGAAAGTCATTACCGGCAAGGATCAGCGGCGTCGCAAAATCAGCCAGCGAACAGGCAAACAGCAGCAGAAATGCGTTGGCGATTCCGGGCAGCGATAGCGGCAACGTCATCGTGCGAAACACGCGAGCGCGCGATGCGCCCATGCTGAAAGCGGCGTTCTCGATGTTCGGGTCAATGCTCGCGAGAATGGGGCGTAACGTCAGATAGGCAATGGGAAAATAGGTGATGACTTCAGCCGCCGCTGTGCTCATGAATCCGTAAATTCCAAAGCCCTTGATGCCCAGCACATCGTAGGTAATCAGGCCGCGCGCGCCGAACGAAAACAGGATCGCCACCGAGATCGTGAACGGTGGCGAAATGAGCGGCAACAAAGTCGCCGTATCGATGAAACCGATTACACGCCGCGACAGACCACCACGCACCGCCGTGAACGCGAAAAGGAAACCCAGCAGTGTGCCGCCCGCGCCAACGGCCAGCGCCAGAATCAGGCTATTGCCAAACGCACGGCGATGATGCGGGTTGCTGACGACATCGAGCAATGGCTGCAAAGAGATTGCACCACCATCGACGAAGGCTCGCGCAAACAGACAGGCGAGCGGGTACAAAACGAACAGCGCGAGCAACACCCAAAGCAGCACGATGATGCCCGCAAAGAACGGATCGCGATAGGGTGAGGCGCTGGACGATTGAGCAAATAAAGTCATAGATTCAACGCGTCATTCCTGCGGAGGCGCGCTTCGATACGATGGCATGAAGTCAGTCCAAGAAAACCCCCTTCCCGTCAAGGGGAAGGGTGGGATTGGGATGGTTTTGGGTTTAGATGACGTGCAACCAGACTTGCCTTCGACACCGCAAACCATCTCCCTCTTAGCCTCCCCCTTGAACGGGGAGAAACCCAGCCACATCATCTGCTCCAGCCTCACTGACTACTTCGCGTTCAGCACTTCCTGAACCCAACGCTCGACAATGCGTTTGCGATTGGCACCCGCGTACTCATCATCAATCGGAATGATCTTCGCGTCCTTGAGAATCGCAGCGAGTGACGCCTCTGTTTTCACCGAAGGATGCGCGGGTATGAAATTGATTTTATTCGGCGCGTAAAGCGACTGCATTGCGGGGCTGGTGGCCCAGTCGATCAGCTTCTTGGCGGCTTCGGGATTCTTGGCGCCTTTGACCATCGCAATACCTTCAGCCGCTGAGCCGATGCCCTCCTTTGGAAAGCTGATTTCGACGTCGTAGCCCTTGGCCTTGGTGTCGAGCGCATCAACGATGAAGAAGATGCCGCCCGCCGCCTGACCGAGGCCGACGGGTAGCGTGCCGCCGCCACCGCTCTTGGTGTAGGTCTGAATGCTCTTGCGCATTTTTTTCAGGAAATCGAACGCCTTTTCTTCATTGCGGCCGTTGACTTCGAGCACCGAAAAAATGCGCGTCACCGCCGTGCCAGAGGTACGCGCATCGGCCATTTGCAGCATGTTGGCGTAAGCGGGATTGAGCAAATCATTCCACGAAGTTGGCGCGGACAATTTGTTGTCGGCAAGAAATTTTTTGTTGGTCATAAACACCAGCGGGTCGTCGGCAATCGCCGTCCACATGCCGCCTTCGTGGCGAAAGCGCGCTGACAACACAGCGGCTGACGGCGGTTTATACGCTTCGAAAATTCCTTCTTTCACGCCAGCGCCGTAGGTTTCAACCGGGCCACCGAACAGGACATCAACGCGAGGGTTGCCCTTCTCCGCGATCAAACGCGCGAGTGCTTCACCCGAGGAGAAGCGCAGAAAATTGACCTTGATCCCGCTCGTTTTTTCGAACTCCAGCAACATGGGACGCGCCCAGTTTTCTGGCCAGATCGAATAGACATTAAGCGTTTCAGCCGCGTATGCTGACGCCATCGGAATGAGAGTAGTCACAGCAATCGTTGCCGTAGCAAATACACGCTTCAGCGCTTGTGTCATCAGTTTCATATCGTTCCTCCTTATGAGCCGTGAGATTGCACTCAGAACTTGCCAGCGCGTTCGGCCTTCGGTCAATCGAAGCACCGTCGCGTATTTGTAGGCCGCTTATATTACCTTGGTGGGTTCTGAATGCACGCAATCCGTTACGATTGGGAACAAACGGCGAGGAGCACATCATGAGTACAAGCGGCAAAGTCGTAACTGAGGTGATAACTGAGCTTATGCCTTCCCATGCTATGCGCAATGCGGGCATGCCGCTGAACCTTGATCACATCAACAATGCGCGTGTGAATTTGAGCGCAGTGGAGCGTCGCGCGGCGACGTTGACGACGCGTCGCTCTGTCAAGAAGGAATGGCAAACGGCGTGGCTCATCAAGGCGCTGACGTGCATCGATCTGACCACGCTCTCCGGCGACGACACACCAGATCGCGTCGCCCGATTGTGCGCGAAAGCACGCATGCCGTTACGCGCAGATTTGGTTGAAGCCTTGGGCCTTGAAGCGATGCCGAAAGTTGGCGCGGTCTGCGTGTACCCGACGATGGTTAAGAGCGCGGTTAAGGCGTTGCAGGGCAGCGGAGTTCCTGTGGCGTCGGTCGCCACCGGTTTTCCTACCGGATTGATGCCCCTGAAATTGCGCCTCGCCGAGATTCGTTACGCCGTTGAAGAAGGCGCAAGAGAGATCGATATCGTGATCAGTCGCGCCACTGTTTTCAGCGGTGACTGGCAGGCACTCTACGACGAAATTTCTGCGATGCGTGAGGCGTGTGGTGAGGCGCACTTGAAGGCGATTCTGGCGACAGGCGATCTCAAGAGTTTGCGCAATGTGTATCGCGCCAGTTGGGTGGCGATGATGGCCGGCGCCGATTTCATAAAAACATCTACCGGCAAGGAAGAAGTGAACGCAACGCTTCCCGTCGGGCTGACGATGGTGCGCGCGTTGCGCGACTACGGCGAGGTTTCTGGTGTGGCCGTGGGCTTCAAACCCGCGGGTGGTTTGAAGAGCGCGAAGGATGCGTTGGTGTGGCTCACACTGATCAAGGAAGAGCTTGGAAATCGCTGGCTTGATCCGTCCCTCTTCCGCTTTGGCGCCAGCTCCATGCTCGGCGATATCGAGCGACAGATTGAACACTACGTGACGGGCCGCTACTCCGCAGCCAACCGTCATGCGATTGCATAGCACAATGGCAAAAGTAACTGAAATTCTCAAGACGATGGACTACGGCGTTGCGCCCGAAGCGAACGATCTGGTGCTGGCATGGCATGACGCAAAGCAGCGGCAGTTCAAGCACTTTATCAACGGCGCGTTTGTTGCCTCTGCCGATGGCGCGCAGTTCGAGGTGATCGCACCGGCGACCGGTGAAAAACTCGCCGCCGTTGCGCAGGGTGGCAAACAGGATGTGGACGCAGCCGTGTCGGCGGCGCGCGGCGCATTTAACGGTTGGTCTAAGCTACCGGGCAATGCGCGGGCACGCTACCTCTACGCGCTCGCACGCCTGCTGCAAAAACGCGAACGCTTCTTCTCGGTGCTGGAATCGATCAACAACGGCAAGCCGATCCGCGAAAGCCGCGACATCGATATTCCGCTTGCTGCGCGCCATTTCTACCATCACGCGGGATGGGCTGACCTGATCGATTCGGAGTTCCCGGATCGCACCTCCGTTGGCGTGTGCGGACAAATCATTCCGTGGAATTTCCCAATGCTCATGCTCGCATGGAAGATCGCTCCGGCGCTCGCTGCGGGCAACACTGTCGTGCTTAAACCCGCCGAATACACGCCGCTCACTGCGCTTGCATTCGCTGAGCTTTGTCAGGAGGCAGGCCTGCCGCCGGGCGTGGTTAATATTGTGACGGGCGATGGCGAAACGGGTGCCCTTTTGGTGGCACACGACGATGTTGACAAGATCGCTTTCACGGGCTCCACCGAAGTGGGTCGTGCAATTCGCATTGCGACAGCGGGCACCGGAAAGAAACTCTCGCTGGAACTCGGCGGTAAATCACCCTTCATCGTGTTCGATGATGCCGATCTCGACAGCGCGGTTGAAGGCGTGGTCGACGCGATATGGTTCAATCAGGGTCAGGTTTGCTGCGCGGGTTCACGCCTGTTGGTTCATGAGTCCATCGCCCATCGTTTCCACGACAAGCTTAAAGCGCGCGCGCGCAAACTACGCGTCGGCGACCCGCTCGACAAGTCCACCGACGTCGGTGCTATCGTTTCCGAGGTTCAGTTGCGGCGCATCACGAGCCTTGTTGAGCGGGGCCGCGCTGAAGGTGCGCAATGCTGGCAGCCGGATAGCGTCATGCCCAGTCGCGGCTTCTACTTTCCGCCGACACTGTTCACGGGCGTCGCGCCGTCAACAACCATTGCGCAAGAGGAGATCTTCGGTCCGGTGCTCGTCAGCACTACGTTTCGCACGCAGGACGAAGCGCTACAACTGGCCAATCATTCGCGCTTCGGCCTCGCTGCATCCATCTGGTCAGAAAACATCAACGTAGCGCTGGACGCCGCCGCACGCATCAAGGCGGGCGTGGTCTGGATCAACTCGACGAATCTGTTCGATGCGGGCGCAGGCTTTGGCGGTTATCGCGAAAGTGGCTTCGGGCGCGAGGGCGGGCGCGAAGGCATGTATGAATACCTGAAGCCGCGTGCGAATGCGGCAGCCAAATTTCGCAAGCCGTCAGCCAATGCCGCAGCTTTTTCAGTTGCACCAACGATCCACGCCGCAACGTCCGGCGTCCCGTTGCTAGATCACACCGCAAAGCTCTACATCGGCGGCAAACAGGTTCGACCCGACGGGGGCAATAGCTATACGGTGTTTGACGCAACGGGCAAAGCCGCAGGACAAGTAGGCCTCGGCAACCGCAAGGACATCCGCAACGCCGTAGAAGCTGCGAACACGGCGAGTGGCTGGTCAGGCTACACCGCGCACAATCGCGCTCAAGTCCTGTTCTTCCTCGCCGAGAATCTTGAGCAACGCAGGGATGAATTTGCAGCACGTCTGCGCTCGCTGCTTGGAGCGAGCGCTGCGCAGGCCAAGGCCGAAGTCGCACAAGCAATCAATCGCATCATGTTCTATGCCGCCCATGCCGACAAATACGATGGCGCTGTCCATTCAACCCGCAGCCGCAACGTCACGCTCGCCATGCCCGAGCCGTGGGGCGTCATGGGCATCGTATGTCCGGATGAATCACCGCTACTCTCAATCATCTCGTTAGTCATGCCCGCAATCGCAATGGGCAACCGCGTGGTCGCGGTGCCCTCAGCAGTCAGCGCGCTGATTGCCACAGACTTCTATCAGGTCCTCGAAACCAGCGATGTGCCTGGCGGCGTCGTCAACCTCGTCACCGGTGATCGCGACGTGCTCGCCAAAACGATGGCCGAGCACGACGACATTTCAGCGGTCTGGTACTTCGGCGACAAAGAAGGCAGCGCAAAAGTCGAGCGTGCGTCAAGCGGCAATCTGAAATCAACGTGGGTAGATTCTGGCGTTGCGCGCAACTGGCAATCTGCTGCGGGCCAGAGCCGTGAGTTCTTGCAACGGGCTAACCAGATCAAAAATATCTGGGTGCCGTACGGCGAATGATTACGTCAATCGCGTTGCTGTCGATTGCCAACGCCGTGGTGCTGCACCCCGGGGCGGGTCGCCGAACCCGCCATTTGGCCGTCGTCATAAACAAAAAGCCGACTCGCGTCAGCTTTTCGGGTACAGTCTGGTCTTGAAACGGCCCGCGCATCAATAAAGTTTGCCCGGGAAACGGCATGGGGTTGCTGCGTTGATTGACTCATTCTCGACCCAAATGCGCTCATGGCGCATTTGGTGCCCGGGAAGGGACTCGAACCCCCACGATGTTACTCGCTAGTACCTGAAACTAGTGCGTCTACCAATTCCGCCACCCGGGCATTTCAAGTTATCCGAGATTATAGATTGACCACGAAAAAGTCTG
>JAYVPF010000300.1:0-3653 GCA_043757535.1 Burkholderiales bacterium | reverse complement strand
GAACGCATCGACCGCTACGCTGACACGCGCAATTTTCCTGCCGTCAAAGGCCCGTCGTATTTGTCGACCCATTTGCGCTTCGGCACGGTCTCCATTCGTGGTCTTGCCAGCGCTGCCTGGCAGCGCTGGCAGGAGGGCTCACGCGGGGCGGAGGTGTGGCTGTCAGAGCTCATCTGGCGCGACTTTTACGTTCACATCCTGCACCACAATCCGCGTGTGGTGGACGGTGCGTTCAAGCCCGAATACGACGCGATTCGCTGGAGCAACGACCCCGAACGTTTCGCCGCGTGGCGCGAAGGCCGCACAGGTTATCCGCTGGTCGACGCTGCGATGCGCCAGCTAAACCAGACCGGCTACATGCACAATCGGCTGCGCATGGTGGCTGCAAGTTTTTTGACCAAAGATTTGCTGGTCGACTGGCGCTGGGGCGAAAAGTATTTCGCTGAAAAGCTCAACGATTTCGATCGCTCCGCCAACAACGGCGGCTGGCAGTGGGCCGCGTCCACCGGCTGCGACGCGCAACCGTATTTCCGCATCTTCAACCCGATCACGCAGAGCCAGAATTTTGACGAGAAGGGCGCGTTCATCAGGAAGTACGTGCCCGAGGTCGCGAAGCTGTCGAACAAGGATATTCACGCGCCGTGGCTGACGCCGCCGGTTGAACAACGGGCGCGTGATTTTGTGCCGGGGCGCGACTATCCGTTGCCCGTTGTCGATCATGCCGAGGCGCGGTTGGCGACACTTGCTGAATTCAAGCGGGCGTTGCCAAAACGTGCTGTCGAGTAGGGAAAAACGTTATGATGCGACGCAACAAAACTCGTGAGAAATGCCATGAAATCGCTTGAAAATCGTGTTGTACTTGTTACCGGTTCCACCAGCGGCATTGGGCTGTCGATGGCGCGTCGATTTGCGTTGGCGGGTGCGGAAGTCGTGATGAACGGCTTTGGCGATCCTGCCGAAATCGACCGCTTGCGTGAAGAGATTGCCGAGAGCGCAAAAGTCCGCGTGCATTACGTGCCCGCCGATCTGTCGAAGGGCGCCGAGGCGCAGATGCTGGTCAAGCAAACCATCGCGATCTGCGGGCGCATTGACGTACTGGTGAACAACGCGGGCATTCAGCATGTGTCGCCGATTCAGGACTTCCCGGATGACAAGTGGGACGCTGTGATTGCCATCAATTTGTCGAGCGCATTTCACACCAGCAAAATCGCTCTCGCCGACATGCAAACGCGCGGCTGGGGCCGCATCATCAACGTGGCGTCCGCGCACGGCCTCGTCGCCTCGCAGAACAAGAGCGCCTACGTCGCCGCGAAGCACGGCATCATCGGCCTGACCAAAGTCGCAGCACTTGAAAACGCAAAGACGCACATCACCTGCAACGCCATCTGCCCCGGCTGGGTCGATACGCCACTGGTGCGCAAACAGATCGAAGCGCGCGCCGCCGCAGAGGGCATTTCCGTTGAGGCCGCAACCGTTGCGCTGGTCGGCGAAAAGCAGCCGAGCGAACGCTTCGTAACGCCCGAGCATCTGGCCGAACTCGCGCTGTTTTTGACCACCGATGCAGGCGGCTCGATCACCGGCAGCGCGTACACCATGGATGGCGGTTGGACGGCGCAGTAGTGATCGCTACGTCGCATCAAGGCCCTTGTAGGAGCGGCTCTGCCGCGACCACTGCGCGATGGGAGCCGGGTCGCGGCATAGCCGCTCCTACAGTTCCAAACTCAAGATGACACGTCTCGTGATCGACACCAACGTGCTCGTCTCCGCCCTCATTTTCAAAGACTCGCGACATCAGCCACTGCGCGAAGCATGGCAGCAAAAGCGCATCACGCCGCTCATGTCCATCAACACCTACCGCGAGTTGAAGCATGTGCTCGGCTACCCGATGTTCAAGCTCGAAGACCATCAAATCACCGACGCTATCGCCCTTATCGGCCCGTGCATCGAATGGGTAACGATAGACGCAGACCGCGCCGCCACGCTACCCAAATGCAGCGACCGCGACGACCAAAAATTTCTGCAAGTCGCGCTGTGTGGCGGCGCAGAAGCGCTCTTGAGTTACGACCGCGCACTGCTGAAGATGAAACGCGGGTTGCCGTTTCCCGTCCTTAAACCGGAGGCTTGGACAGCTACAGCTTTTGGCTGAAAGCGTTATTTTAATTGGGTATAAAGGCGCTTATTGGGTTGAATCGATAAATGTCTAAAACGTGCGCTATGCCCATATGGGGCGGGCGTTTCACGATAAAGCCGTGTTGCGCAATCGCTTCTCCCGGCGTGTGGAGAGGGTTGGGCTGAGGCCGCGACGACATCACCAATCCCGTGCGAGACAGCAGTTTTACAGACTGCGAGGCATGCTTAAGTCAATAAAGCGCCCAAAGAGCGGATTTCTGTCGAAGCGAGACTCATGGCGCACCATGAGAAACTTGAGCGCTCGGAATGGCGACCCAGTCGGCGTTAACGCGTGAGTCATGCCGGGCCGCTTTGCGGCCTTGGACAGGCAAAAATTTGTCAGAACCTGCGCGAAGCCTCGAAGCGGGCTCGGCTTGGACGAATTGTTAGCCTTTCGCCTTGAAGCTCAAGCTTTTCCCCGTGATGTCTCGGGCACGCAAGAAGCCCGAAAAGTTAACGTGATGAACCTGTGTCTTTGTGCCTTGAACATTTATAAGCTCATAGCCTTCCGTCAATGCATGATCAATTAACGCCCGCTCAATTAGATCTATGCATTTTTTTGTGCTCTGTCCCGGCTTAGGGGTGAATTCGCCCGGAATGATGACGCGTGATCCATTAGCGGACTTCTTTATGGTGGTCATCAGTTTGGTGTTGTTCTTGAAATGCTGCCAAACACGTTTACCTATGTCTTCGGCTTTGCCGATATACAACGGATACACCTGCTCGTTGAAGATGCGCGCGAACATGTAAACACCCGGAACGTCAAACCATTCGTCTAGTCCATCCGCGACAAATATCAAATTTTGATTGTCGCCGTCTAGAAGCGGAATTGGTTTGTACCATTTGACGCTCAAGTCCATCGAATATTTCCCCGAAAAAAAGACTAATGTGCTTTATACACGCGACGCGCGCATAACTTTTAATAGCGCAAAACATGATTTTCTGCATTGCTTCGTAATCCATTGATCTGCCTAAGATACTCTGGTTATAGCGGGATTGCGCCGAAATGACGCAGTGCGCGCTTCAACGCGGATTTTTGTGATGCACATCGCGCAGCGATCAAATATCGGTTCGAAGGGTCCCCGTTGATTGGCCCCGAGAAGCGGAAGAAAAAAGCGATCAGAACGAAAAACTGTTTGAGCGATAGCGAGTTTTTTCGGTCCGCTTTTTTCTGAGCATCGCAGGATCAGAGCCTGCCCCGGCGAAGGCCGGGGACAATCGTCGGGGTCGCCTTTTTTGGGTTACCGTTTTTGGCGAAGCAAGAAAAGTGACTGCCCCGCAGCATGAGCGGGATCGTGGCGGACGGTGATGTGCTTGGACTGCGCTTCGCGTAGATTACGAGCTGGATTCCCGCCTTCGCGGGAATGACGGCGGAGGCGGGGAGAGGGTACGAATTTGCGCTTCGCGCGGAGTACGCGCTGGATCCCCGGCTACGCCGAGGATGACGGCGGAGAGAGGGCCGAGAGGGCCACGCCGCGCTTCGC
>JAYVPF010000299.1:0-13892 GCA_043757535.1 Burkholderiales bacterium | reverse complement strand
TTCATAAGGCAGGCGTTGTGATGTGGCTTCGATCACTCCATCATGCCAGAAATGGCCGCCTGCCACCTCCCAATTTCGACCCTCTCGGCGAACTTACTCACAAGTCAGAAATATAGGCGACAGTTTGGTGTTTGAAGAACTGCCTGACCAACGCAGGATTTCCCTTGATCTTGGTCAGCTCTTCATCAACTCTGGTTTGTAGCTTCTCGCCGGTTTTGAGCGGCCCACGCTTGGCGGCACTTCTCTTGGTATGACTCCACACCAATTCGTCGGGATTGAGATCAGGCGCATAGCCGGGCAGGAAGTGCATCGTCAATTTGCCTTGGGTACTCTGCACATACTCTTTAACGATCAGCCTCTTGTGCGCAGGCAGGCCATCGACCACCAGATGAATAGCGGTCTTGCGTTTGTGCATCATCTTTTGCAGCAGCTGCACAAACACCTCCCCGTCCATCGCACCTTGGTAGGTGGCAAACCAAAAGCTCCCTTTGCTGTTAACCGCAATGGCCGCACTGATACTCTGGCGTTGCCCGGGCACTTGGACGACGGGTGTTTGCCCTTTCACCGCCCACGTCTTGCCATACACACTGTCGGCGCGAAATCCTGATTCGTCCCAGAAGTAGATGTCTGCGCGATCACGCTTGGCTTGAGCCGCTATGCCCGGGAAGGTCTCTTGTGTCCACGCATTGATGGCCTCGGGGCTGCGTTGATAGGCGCGCTTTAAGGGCTTTTGCACGCTTAAGCCCAGTCGTTTGAGCAGGGTGCCTACGCTGGTGACGCTGAGCACTACATCAAAGCGATCTAGAACAAAGCCAGCAACAATGGCGCGGCTCCACAAGGCAAAGTCAAAACCGTATTGATGAGGATGCTTGCCGTCCATGCAACGAAATACTTCTCTTTCTTGGCTAAGCGTGAGCTTGCGTGGCCTGCCTGTGCAGACTGTGGATCTCAGAGCGCGCTTGCCTTTGCCTCGACCCGCAGCTTTGCTTGCGATTCGGTAGCCCCAGCTTCGGTGCATGCCAAACGACTCCGCGACCACTTTAGGACTCTCGCCATTTTTGATGCGTTCTATGCCGAGCATGCGAAATTGCTCAAGCGTTTCGTGACTTTGACTGCGACCATCTTTCTTCATGACATTTGGAGTCTAGTAATTCAGGAAAGTTCATATTTGTCTCTTAAATTTCTGACTTATGAGTAAGATAGCCGCCGTACAACCAGACTGGCTGCAAGCGGAATAACCTCTATGGGCACTGGGAATGCGCCCAATTGTTTGACTTGCTACGAGATATCAATCAGGCAGACGAATTTGTATGATGCACTGCCGATGATTTTCTGACGAGTCAACGCAGCGCTACCGCCTTTGATCATCGCAAAAGACGCGTCAATTTCGTCGGCACCGTCGAAATAGCAAGGGATTTGCGCGACGTCGTTCAGATTCAAAACAGCAATTCCGACATCGTAAAGCGCAGCCGCTGATGCCTCGGACGCGGCGACCGCCCCTTGATTTGGTGCCGCAGGGGAGCAAGTAGCGAGATAAACGCATTGACAGTGCGGCCGCTGCCGACTCCTAGCACAGCTTCAGGAACGAGATAGGGCAATGCAGCAGTGGCCGCAGCCAATTTCATAGCGTCTTTAGGAGTGATGCACGAGGAATACGTGCAGTGGCGTTTGCTTGCGCCGTCTAAAATCCATAGTGAATAAAGCCTACCATGGTTGCTGCACGCTTGCGCGCGGAGCAATCAGCAAACCTCAGGAACGTCACACTGTGGATTATTTGACCCGGATACTGAACGCCAAGGTGTACGACGTGGCGATCGAGACATCGCTGGTTCACGCGAGTGTGTTGTCCGCACGCGTTGGCAATACGGTACTCATCAAACGGGAGGATGAGCAACCTGTGCATTCATTCAAGCTGCGCGGTGCGTACAACAAAATGGCCCATCTTCCGCCCAAGCAGCTAGCGGCGGGTGTGGTGACGGCCAGTAGCGGCAACCATGCGCAAGGGGTGGCACTGGCCGCACAGAAGCTGGGTGTGAAAGCCACTATTGTTATGCCAAAAACAACGCCCGCTATCAAAGTTGATGCCGTGCGAGCGAGGGGCGCAAAGGTTGAACTGTACGGTGAGTCTTATTCGGATTCGTATGAATATGCGCAAAAGCTCGTCAAAACGACAGGCAAAGCCTTCATCCACCCCTACGATGACCCGGATGTGATTGCTGGGCAGGGCACAATCGGGATGGAGATACTGCGCCAACAACAGGGTGATATCGACGCCATTTTTGTGGCAGTCGGCGGCGGTGGTTTGATTTCAGGTATCGCGGCGTACGTCAAGGCAGTGCGCCCAAAAATCAAGATCATCGCGGTCGAGCCCTACGATCAGGCGGCAATGACTGACTCTTTAAAAGCAGGAAAGCGAATTACGCTGCCAATCGTCGGCTTGTTTGCGGAGGCGACCGCGGTCAAACAGGTCGGCGCGGAAACATTTCGTCTGTGCCAGCAATATGTTGACGACACGGTGCTGGTGTCGAACGACGAAATTTGCGCGGCGATTAAGGACGTGTATACCGATTGTCGGGCCATCCTGGAGCCAGGCGGAGCTTCTGCCATTGCCGGACTTAAGAAATACGCGGAAAAGCACCGCAGTCAGGGTAAGACTTATGTTGCCGTGGCGTGCGGCTCCAACATGAATTTTGATCGGCTGAGATTTGTTGCCGAGCGCGCGATGCTGGGCGAATCGCGCGAAGCCGTGCTCGCCGTGACCCTGCCGGAGAAACCGGGCAGCTTTCGGGCACTATGCGACGTTTTAGGGCCAAGATCAGTCACGGAATTCAACTACCGTTTCGCTGGTGGACCGAACGCACATATATTTTTTGGGGTTGAAATCGCTCAAAAACGTGAAATTGCCGAATTGATCCGCGAATTCAGACGTGCAAGGATGCAGGCCGTTGATCTGACAGAGAACGAGATGGCGAAATTGCATTTGCGCCATCTCGTCGGGGGGCATGCGCCGGGTGCCCAAGGAGAGCGCGTGTTTCGCTTCGATTTCCCGGAACGACCGGGGGCGCTAGCGAACTTCTTGCGTGTGATGCATTCCGACTGGAATATCACCCTGTTTCATTATCGCAACCACGGATCGGACGTTGGCCGAGTTCTTGCTGGCATACAAGCGCCAAAATCTGACAACGCAATACTGGATGAATTTTTGCATCGAATTGCACGGATGGGATATGCGTGGGTAGAGGAAACAGACAATGTCGCCTACAAATTGTTTCTTGGCATGAATCAGGGGGGCTCACATTCTTGAGCGCTGTTCAAATGCTAGCCGCAAAAAACGGCGATACCGTTGCTAAATAGTTGCGGCGCACCGACAGCCTGCAGAAAAGTCGTGGAAAGTACGGTATTTGCGATGCGATTCAATGGGAGTCATGTCAAACTGCATGACAATGTTCTTTTTGCGGTGGCCCAGTCATGCCGATGACAGTCCCTGAAACATCCGTGCCCGTTGTCGGCGGGCTCAAGGTTATGGTGATTGACGATAGCAACACGATTCGGCGGAGCGCAGAAATCTTCTTGCTGCAGGCGGGCTGTCGGGTGATTCTGGCGGAAGATGGATTCGATGCATTAGCGAAAATCGCCGATCATCGTCCCGACGTTATTTTTGTAGATATCATGATGCCTCGACTTGACGGTTATCTCACATGTGCGTTAATCAAAAAAAATGCCAAATTCAAGTCGACGCCGGTAGTCATGTTGTCGTCCAAAGATGGTTTGTTTGATCGTGCCAGAGGGCGCATGGTTGGGTCAGACCAATACTTGACCAAACCGTTCACCAAAGAGAGTCTGATTTCAGCCGTCGCTTCGTTCGCCGGACAGGAACGTGCGCACTCGTGAGGAAGCACTATGCCCGTTAAGAAAGTTCTGGTGGTGGATGATTCGCCTACCGAACGCCATGCAATTTCGGAAATTCTGCGTCGTGCAGGCTATGAGGTCAACACCTGTGACAGCGGTGAAGAGGCGGTTGCACAGGCCAAGATACTGCTTCCGGATTTGATCCTGATGGATGTAGTCATGCCTGGTTTAAATGGTTTTCAGGCAACACGGATGATCGCCAGAGACGAGATCACGCGTCATATTCCCGTCATTATCTGCACGACCAAAAGTCAGGAAACCGACAAGATCTGGGGCTTACGGCAAGGCGCACGTGACTACGTTGTCAAACCTATCCTTGCTAGCGACCTTTTGGACAAAATGGGGCGGATTGAGTAGTAGCATGCCCGCAACAATATGCTTTGCACCGTGTCGCAAACATACTCGTGTCAGGGCGATTCGTGGCGCGTGATCGTAACCGTCTGCGCGACTTTCAGGAGGGTCTTTCGAGACGGCTGCGGCAGGCGGCGGAATTGCCGCAGCGACAGTCGCGGCTAGCGGTTTTGGTGGGTGATAGGGGTTATTTGCTCAACCTTGATGACGTTTCGGAGGTGGCACCACTCAGCGAGATTGTGCCAGCACCGCTTACTCAGCCATGGTTTCTGGGGGTTACGAATGTTCGCGGTGCCCTGTATGCCGTGAGTGACTTTGCGATGTGGATGCGACTACACATTACATCCGATCTAAACGCAAGGCGTCTGATTCTGCTTGGGCAGCGCCTGAGCAAAGTGCGTGCTGGCATTGTTGTAACGCGCGTTGTAGGTTTGCGCCTTCTCGACGAAATGAAAGCGCACGATGCGCCGCTCAAGCGTGTTTGGGAACGTGCCTCTTGGCTTGACCGTGACGGCGTTGGCTGGATTGAAGTCGATCTGGAAAAACTCGCAGCAGATGCTGAATTTTTACAGATTGTTAGATGAGAATTAATAGGGGATGGGGGCTATGAAGCTGACGTTGGGAAAAGTCTTCAAGGGCAAGGGGTCGACTTCATCAGGCGACATTCCTACGGTCGTAGTGTCAGCGCCTCTGGCGGGTGACACAGGCATGGCGGGAGCATATGACCCGACCCGTGCTGTCTCCGTGGTGGAGCAGTTGCGAGCTGCCGCGCGCGGTGGCAAGGCGGTCAAGCAGTTGCCACTGATCGGGCATTTATCGACGGCCAAACAGTTCCAGTACTTGGCGGCGGCGCTCGCGACAAGCTTTGTGCTGATGTTGATTCTGTTTAGTCTGTACGCAATTGAAGCGCGCAAAAACGGCGCTCAGATCGCAGCCGCGACGGAAATGCAGATGCTGGCGCAACGGTTAGCTAGGGGTGGCGCGCAGTCGGAAATGGGCGGAGCTAGTGGCTTTGACGTTTTGCAAACCAGTCGCGACCAATTCAGAGCTAACCTAAAAGCGCTCTCAACAGGCGGCGATTATCGTGGCGTATCTTTGAGCGAACCACAAAACGACACGGTTCGTGCTGCGACCTCCGATCTCGACAAACGCTGGACGCCCATTGACGGAAAAGTAGACGAATTGATTGCGGCGCGGGGCATTTTGACATCGTTGTCACAAGCCGTGAGCAACGTGAATCAGGGCAATCAGGGCCTGCTGGAGTTGGCAGAGCAACTTGCGACGCAATTGTCAACGGCGGGTGGTCGCGAAATCTCACTTGCCAACAATCTTGTGATGCTCACGCAGCGCATTGCAAAAAATGCCAACGCACTGATCGGCGATGAGGTTGATTCTGACGTAGCTTTCCTTCTGGGTAAGGATACGGCAACGTTCCGCGATATCGTCAACGGCCTGCTTCAAGGTAGCGAAGCGCTGCGTGTAAGCGCCATTCGAGATGGCGAAGCAAAGCAGACATTGACTGAGCTCGGTTCAAAATTTCAGGAAACAGAGAAGCGACTGGTTGAAGTGCTTCGTGCAATGCCGCGACTTCTCGCTGGCAAGCAGGCCGCAAAAGTGATTACGACCGAGGCTGAGCCTTTGATGGCTGGCGCAAAAACGCTTTCGAACGCTTACGAGGGCACGGGCAATACGGCGAATTTTGCGCTCTACCTCGCGGCTGCGTTCGGACTGCTATCGCTGTTTTTGGGCATTGCTCTGGGCTACTTGTTCCTCAATGAAGCGCGTATTCGCGCGGCAGAAAACGAGCGCGAGAACCAACGGAATCAGGAGGCAATTTTGCGGCTGCTGAACGAAATGGGCACGTTGGCTGACGGCGATCTAACGGTGAAAGCGAGTGTGACCGAAGATGTGACGGGCGCAATTGCGGACTCCATCAACTTTACGGTAGATGAATTGCGCAAGGTAGTGTCGGACATTAACGCCACCACAGGCGAGGTTGCAGGCGCTACGCAATCTGCACAGGCGATCTCCCAGCGACTGTATCAAGCGTCGCAGCGGCAGTCTGGCGAGATTCAACGCTCCAGCGCACTGGTACTGCAAATGGCGCAATCGATTAACGAAGTGTCAGTATCAGCTACTGAAGGCTCACGAGTGGCGCAACAGTCGCTCTCCGCATCGGAGCTGGGTGCAAAAGCCGTGCAAAACCAGATTGCTGGTATGAACGAAATCCGCGCACAGATTCAGGAAAGCTCCAAGCGCATTAAACGACTCGGTGAAAGCTCGCAGGAAATTGGCGAAATCGTGGAGTTGATCTCTGACATTACCGAGCAGACCAACGTTTTGGCGCTAAATGCCGCCATTCAAGCGGCGTCAGCTGGCGAGGCAGGGCGCGGATTTACGGTGGTTGCGGAAGAGGTGCAGCGATTGGCCGAGCGTTCCGCCGAAGCTACCAAGCAGATTGAAGCGTTGGTGCGCGCCATTCAAGCGGATACCCAAGACGCTGTGAACGCGATGGAAAAGACCACGCAAGGCGTGGTCGAGGGAACGCGCCTCTCCGACGCAGCAGGCCAAACTCTCGCAGAGATTAGCCGCGTTTCTCGCGACCTCGCGAGCCTCGTGAGCAACATCTCGGTGCAAACGCAAACGCAGTCGGCTTCGGTGTCGGAGGTGACGCGTGGCATGCAGGACATTCTCGCGGTGACGGAAGAAACGTCTCGTGGTACACAGCAAACCAACGTCTCCATTGAAGAATTGGGGCGACTGGCTCAAACGCTCCGCGGCTCGGTCGCGGGCTTCAAGGTGTAACTGAGGGGGAGTTAGCAAGCTGTGGCGATTGATATTCCGCTCGAACTCGACAGCGGCCCTATTACGTGGGTAAAAGCGGAAATTGAGAGCGCGCTATTCCGCACTCTTGAGGGTATTGGACAGCTACGCGCTGCGCCGAGCGTCGAACGACGTAGTGCCGTTCGCGCAGAGCTTCATCAGATTTCCGGCGCACTAGAACTGGTTGGAATCGAAGGCCTCGCGGTACTCGTGCAAGAGTTCGAGAAGCACTTCGGCACCGAAGTCGAGGTTGTGTCTCATGAAGCGTTGGATCTCGTTGATCGAGGTTGCCGACGGTTGTTGTCGCATTTGAAAGAGATGGTGAGCGGTTCGCCGCCTGTGCCGTTGCGATTCATCTCTGAATATCTTGCGCTAGGCAAACTGCGGCAATCGAAGTTCGGCCCTGCCGATCTCTTCTTCCCAGACCTCGCCAGAAGGCCTGCAAAACTCGGCATCGGCACCCCCCCCGAACCATCGCGGATGCCCGCATTTTTGCTGCGCCAACGTCGCGACTTTCAGCACGGTTTGCTTCAGTGGCTGCGCGGGAGTCAGACAGGTCTTGAGCAAATGTGCCGGGTCATTGCAGAGATTGAGGCTGCTTATCCACTGCCTTCGCAGCGCTCCTTTTGGTGGTCGACGCATGCGTTGTTGGAGGCAACACGCGGTGGATTTGTCGAACCGTCGACTGCTCTTAAACAGCTAATGGCGCGTGTTGACTTGCAGGTGCGACGCTTTGTTGAGGGGTCAACTCGGGTCGCTGACCGGCTGCGCCGGGAAGTGCTTTATCACGTAGCACGGGCGCGCAATGGGAACCTGCTCGTTGACGAAGTGAAGGCGCTGTACGAACTTGATGTTCTCGTTCCAAAACGTGTTCCGCGCGAGATTGATATCGTTGCGCTGCAACCGGCAGTTGCACGTTTGAGTGCAATAGTTGCACGGTGCAAGGACGCCTGGACGAGCCACACATCTGGGCGAAGCGCAGCACTTCAGAAGCTTAGAGAAGCGGCTTCTGAGCTGCCTTTGGCTTGCGACGCAATCCAGATGCCGGAATTTTCCAGTCTTGGCCGGGGTATCGCATCGGCCGCATCGTCAGCAGTCGAAAGCAAACATGTTGGCGACAATCTCTCGATCGAGCTCGCGACGAGCCTAATCCTTATTGAAACTGCAATCGAACACATCGCTGCGCTGCCCACGTCGTTCAGAACGCAGGTGGAGCGTGCTGTTCAGCGCCTTTCTTACGCCACATCTAATGTGCCGATCCCACCAGAGTTACGGGCGGAAACAGAGGCCAACTCGCTAACCCGTCTGGCGCAGGAGAAACAGACCGTTTCCCAAGTGGCGCGCGAAATTCGCGCCAATATGCGTCAGGTTGAACAGGCGCTCGACGCCGTTTTCCGGGATCGTGCTGCGGTCGAGGAGATGAAACCTGTTCCTGCGCTCCTTGGACAGGTGTCTGGCGCAATGCGCATGCTCGGCTGGAATGAGGCCAACGACTTGCTAAGCAAAACCACTGATCGATTGATCGAGTCGGTGCGAAAAGATGCCACGCTCAGTTCGCAAGAAATCGATGCACTGGCCGATGTGCTTGCTGGATTGAGCTTCTATGTCGACGTTCGTGAACGTCGTGAGCGCGACGCCGACGTTATCCTGATCGGGTTGAAACGACGTTTTCTGGGAGAATCAGAATCTGTTTCTGATGGTCAGGATGCTGAGGATAGTGTTGAGGCTGCACTCGCTGCGCGTCAGCGATTGCTGCGTCCGCTTGCCAGAGCGGTCAACGATGCGCCGGAGCGCGTCGAACTAAGGGATACCTTGCGCTCAACGCTGCACGGCGTGCGCCGCGACGCTGAGCTGCTCTCCGACTCCAAATTGTCCAAAGCATCAATTGAAGCGCTGCGATTGCTGGATGGGGACGCTGCGCAACCCGATGCGCTGACTGCAGCGGTTGCTGCCGTTGTTGGTAACGTGGCGGAATTGCCGCCGACGTCGGCTGAAACGTCGCGATTGGTTGAATCCGAGCCAGAAGAGCGCGACACCGGACTGCTCGATATCTTTGTTGAAGAAGCGCTCGAAGTCGTTCTGACGGTTCGTCTGGCACATCAGGCGCTGTCGCTTCAGCATGATCGTCGAGATCTGCTGGTCGACATACGGCGAGCTTTTCATACGCTCAAGGGCAGCGGACGCATGGTTGGCCAATCCCAACTAGCGGAAGTCGCATGGCGCGTTGAAGGCGTCCTCAACACGGCCCTCGAAACTGAGCGTCATATCACCGAGAACGAACTGGCCCTTGTTGGCGAGGCAGCGCAACACTTCTCGCGCTGGGTTGACGCGCTTCGCGATGACCATAGGGTCAAAATTGATGTATCCGTCTTTGATCGGTTGATTGCCCGATGCGCGTCGAAGACGGCTCCGGCGCAGGTGGCGACGAAACCACTGGCAATACCGACCGCATCGCTTCCAATCAGCGCTACGGTGCCAAGCACCGCATTCTCCGCAGTTGGCGGAGCACAGGCTCCGCAACCGACACCAAATCTGGCAGTGGATGGCGTAGATCTGGACGCTCAACTTGCGCATGCTGTTGACTCGTTGCGGGAGCTTTGGAAAACGGAGCCTCATGTTGATTTGCCTGCGCTGGATTTCGCTCGCCAGATCGATGTTTCTCCGGTAAATGGAGCCGCGTTCGTAGACAAGTTTGCGGGCGAGTCTGTCGATCATCACTATTGCGATTACGATGAGACCACTGCGGCAGACGCTGGCAGCGACGTGTTGCATGTCCTCGGCGTCAGCGTCTCGCGGGCGCTTTTCTCGATTCTGACCGACGAAACGCGGGTGCATTTACAGACACTTGATTACGAACTCGCATTGATGCAGTTCGATACCAGTCTGCCACCCAGTGATCCTATGGTTCGCGCTGCGCACACCTTGTGCGGCATCCACCGCACTGCCGGATTTTTGGAAATTGGAGACTTTGCAGGGCTGCTTGAAAGTGCCGTGATGGCAATCCGGCGTTCGGGCCGTCCTCCCTCGGCGGTCGGCAGCATTGCGAGTGCAGTTCGATCACTTCGTACCGCAACCTTGCGTCTACAGGCACAATCGCCGCTAACGCCGGAAGAGCATAGCGATCTTGAGCGTTCTCGTATGCAAATGCATGTCATCATCGCTGAGACTGGCAGCAGTCATCTCGGGGTCGAGATTGAGTTGTTCGAGCAGACACATGCGGAAGAACGTGCATTGGCAACGACGGACGTACGGGTGCCCGACGCGACGCCGCGCGTTGCCGAGGCACCGGTCGTTGAGCCTGTTCCAGCGCGCCAAGTCGTTTCGCATACGTCAGATCCCACGCTGTCGACGTTGGGGCTTCCGCTCGTTATGGCATCGCCCGAACCTGTGGTTGACCTGATCGAGACCCTACACGCGACGGAGGCACCGGTTGCGATGGCTGGCGATACCAGCGTGCCTTCGCCTAGGCCAATGCCCGAGTCTGATGCCTGTGTCGCGACCGTCGTAGCGAGCCCAGCGTATTTAGTGCCTGCGCGGCTGTCAACTGATCTGGCCAGGTCAGAACTGACAGAGCCCTTGCTTGCGTCCGTGTCGTCGCTTGCAACAGCCCCGGTTATCGCAGCCGCCGTACTCCGTCCACTTACGGCCATGCCGACGCAACGATTTGTTGCGCAGACGCGTAGCAGCGCAATCGACCCATCACCGATGGTTTCACCAAATGAAACGACGATGTTGCCGCGCGGCGACGACGATCCGCTCGCGGACACCCACGACGATATTGACGAGCAGGTATTGCCCATTTTCCTGGAGGAGGCGCAGGAGTTGTTTCCTCGTGCCAGCGGTCATGTCACGGCGTGGCGTCACGATAACAAGAATCCCGCTCACTCTGATGAGCTCAGGCGCACTTTGCACACGCTGAAGGGCAGCGCTCGCATGGCGGGAGCTATGCGGCTGGGCGAACTCGCTCATCTGCTCGAAACACGGCTCACGGAAGTGCCTTCAGCACCTACAGGCATTGTGTTTGATGGCTTTGACGAATATCTCGATGACATCGCTTTTCTGCTTGAGCGATTGACCCACAACGAGAGCGACTCCGTATTGCCACGCTTCGTTGCGGTCGCGCCTATCGGCGTGCAGTCGGTGACCGCCGCCATGACCGAGCTGGCCGATGATGAGACCGTTGCCGTCGCTGCACCGGTAGCCACTTTGCTGGACTCAGATGCGGTTGTGCCCCCGACGCGGTCACTTGTAGAAATTGCACAATCGCTTGCAGTGCGTCCGCTGCCTGCTATCGCTACCGTTTCTGCGGTGGAACCCTCTGCTGCGGCGTTCTTGCGCGTCCGCAGCGACGCCATCGAGCAGCTCGCCGACGAATCGGGCGAGATATCGATTCACCGAGCGCGGATCGAAGCGGAGATGCGTGGGCTGAAAGGGGGCTTGCTTGATCTGACCGCGTCGGTGGTGCGTCTGCGCGGGCAGTTGCGCGAGATTGAGATTCAAGGCGAATCGCAAATTCAGTCGCGCCTCGATCAAGAGTCAGATTTCGATCCACTCGAATTTGATCGTTACACGCGCTTTCAGGAGCTCACGCGCGGCTTGGCAGAGAGCGTGAACGACGTGGCGACAGTACAGCAAAGCCTGCTGAAAAATCTCGCGGATGCCGACACGGCGCTGTCCAGTCAAACGCGCTTGTCGCGTTCGGTGCAGCTTCGTTTGCAGACGCTACGCACAGTGCCATTCTCAAGTCTTTCGGATCGCCTTTATCGCGTGCTTCGTCAGACCGCGAAAGAGCTCAAAAAGCGCGCCAACCTAGATATTCGCGGCGGGCGGATCGAAATCGACCGCAGCGTGCTTGAGCGCTTAACGCCAGTGCTGGAACATTTGGTTCGTAACGCGCTTGCGCACGGCATCGAGTCTGACGCGTCGCGCAAAGCTCAGGGCAAGCCAGACATTGGTGAGCTGACGCTGAGTGCACGGCAACAAGGCAACGAGGTCGTGATTTCGCTCACCGACGACGGCAGTGGTATTCCGATGGATCGGGTGCGTTCGCGCGCCGTTGAGCGCGGCATGATCGACAGCAATGATGAGCTGACCGACGCACGATTGCTGGAATTCATCTTCCAGCCGTCGTTCTCGACAGCCGAGCAAATTACGGCCGTCGCCGGTCGCGGCATCGGCATGGACGTGGTGCGCAACGAGGTTGCCGCACTCGGTGGTCGCGTTGAGGTGCACACCTCTCGTGGCGTCGGCGCGACGTTCACTCTGTCAGTGCCACTGACGCTCGCGGTGACCCAGGTGCTGATGGT
Source organism: Burkholderiales bacterium (assembly GCA_043757535.1). GTDB lineage: Bacteria > Pseudomonadota > Gammaproteobacteria > Burkholderiales > Casimicrobiaceae > Casimicrobium. The sequence goes on along the minus strand of JAYVPF010000299.1, from coordinate 1,503 downwards.
CGCCGTCGGTAAAGCGGTTTACGGCGTACCGTCGTCGCTGATTCAACAGATCCGGCAGTTGCCCGCCAAGGATCGTACGGCTGCGATGCAGTCTGGCCAGCTCGATCATGGCGGCAGTAAGGTCGCTTACCGCAGCTTTGGTGAATTGATCCGCACTCCACATGACACCGCAACGCCACATGCTGCCCCAGTCATGATCCTGAAGGCAGGTGAAGTGATCGCGGCGATCGAAGTGGATCGCATTCTGGGCAATCAGGAGGTGGTCGCAAAGCCATACGGTCCGCAGCTAGCTCGCGTTCCGGGCATGGCCGGATTGACGGTGTTGGCTGATGGCCGGATTGCGCTGCTGCTTAACCCGCTGAACTTGATGCTGGCGCTGGATAGCGGTGATGCTGAGCGGCGGCAATCAGCAAGTGCACCAGCGGCGCTCGTGCCTGCCCCAGTCGTCGAGGTTATTGCGCCGCCGCCGGAAGGCGACGAAGAATTCCCACAAGCGGAGCCAGAATCACCAGTATTCGTCGCAGAAGCCGCACCACCGAACCCTGCTGATGAGGTGCTTTCACCGGTGGCCGATGTCGCTGTTGTCGACGCACCTGCTGTCAGCCCACCCATAATTGCGGTGGCTCCTGCCGAAGTCTCCGTTGTCGCAACGCCGCCAACCAGTTTTGAGGTGCCGGTCGTGGTCGCACGGCCTCCTGTTGCGGTTTCGCCTCCGCTCGCAGCCCCAGTTGGCACCGTTGGCCCCCCTAAAGTCGCAGAACTGGCCCCCGTCTTCGCGGCTCCAACGCGTGTGCCGCCTGTCGCGCAGGAACCCGTTGCGGTGCCTTACACGCCCATTGTGCTTGTGGTTGACGACTCTTTGACCGTGCGCAAAATCACATCGCGCCTGCTTGAGCGTGAGGGCTACAAAGCGCTTACCGCTAAAGACGGACTGGACGCGCTGCAAATCCTTGCGGACGTGAATCCTGATCTGATCCTGCTCGACATCGAGATGCCGCGCATGGACGGCTTTGAGTTCACCAAAACGATCAAGGCGGACAGTCGTCAGGGTCACATCCCGATCATCATGATCACCTCGCGGACGGCGGAGAAACACCGTAGCCATGCGATGGAATTGGGAGTGAACGAATACGTCGGCAAGCCGTATCAGGATGAAAATCTGATGGCGCTTGTCGCGAAATATGCGGGCAAACCGACCTAACGCGAAATTCCTGCGGCAGCACACGCTGCAGGTTCAAAAATCCTTGAAGAGTGAAGTCGGCCTGTAGGCCGGGTTCTGTTCGCTAGCCGGTTGCCCGGTTTTGCATGGCGGTCATTCCTCTAGGACGAACGTTACCGTTCGCCTCAAGCTACCTACCCGCATGCTCCAGCGAGCCGCTTTGGGTGAGCGTTTGACTGCCCACGGCGCATGCCTATTTGATATTGCTCCGGGTAGAGGTTGCCGCGTTTCACCGTAACTTAATACGCTCGTCTCTGTGGCCCTAGTCCTCGCCTCACGACGGA
>JAYVPF010000298.1:0-3760 GCA_043757535.1 Burkholderiales bacterium | reverse complement strand
GGTGGCGAGAGTAGCATCCCGCTGTCCGCAATCAAATGTCGGCAATCGCCCTTGCAAACATCCGAAAATCATCAAGGTGTCGCGTGCAGATCGCGTGAACGATGGCCCAATCCATGGCTTCGTATTGATGGACGGCGAGATTGCGAAAACCAACTGCGCTTTTCATGCGTTTAGCGAGTTCAATGTCCAGCGTTCCGTCTGCGGCCAGCGTATCGAACGCACCGCCCATCGTTGTCGGCGCAGCGTCGCCTCCTCTGGAAATGCGATGCAGCGCGAGATCAACACAAAGCTGAACCGCACGGCTCAAGTTGAGCGCTACGATGTCCTGCGCATCGACATCTTTTGCCAGCGCGGCAGCCGTGGACGGGCAACGCGCTTCAACGCGTGCGATGCATCGTCGCAAAGACTCCAGCTTGGCTGCGATTACGTCTGCGTCCATGCTTCGCGCCTTTCGCGCAACGTGCGCTCGATGAGCGGCGCAAAGTCGGCATAGTCGATCAACGTGCGAGCGGTCTGACTCGCCCAAATTTCATCCGTGCCAAAGATTCGCTTCCCGTTCGTCAGCGCTTCGCGGGCAACGATTGGCCCAGCGGTGCGAAAGTCAATCAGGTCGATTGTTCGCCCTGTGAGATTAGCTAGCGCTTCGATGACTGCAAGCTTTTGCGTTACGTCCAGCGGGTTTGCGTAGCGAACTGCTACGTCGAGGTCGCTATCAGCGCGCGCTTCAGAGCGGGCCACGGATCCAAAGACAACGGCGAGTTCTAGTGGTGTAACCACCCTCAGCGCGTTCACGATTTGGCTTAGCAGCGACGTATCCATGATTGGCAGTTTAGCGGGATTGCCACGCGACCTTCGCGCAATTTGCATGGATCACGTCGTTGCAAGCGTTAGGGCACCGTCGTGCTCGCCATCGCGGTGGACGCGCTCGGTCGCGTCCGCGTGCGCTACGTGATGTTGCCATCAAAATCAACGCCAGCGTCAGCCTGAAAGATGCGCGTTGGATGGCCGGAATGCAAGGCATTCGTTACGACGAAATTCCGATTGAGCTGGTGTACGAACTCGCCAATTACCGCAATACGCTAGGCCGCGTCATCCCAGAGCGCGTCATCACACGCGCGCCGTCGGCAGAGCTGAGGAACGACCAGACCGATCAGGACTCGCTGCCCGAATACCCGATCCTCGACGAAATCATGTCGCTCTACATGGAGCACAACCTCTCGGCAGCAGACATCAAGGCGAAGGGCTTGCCTGCGGCGGACGTCGACAAGGTGGTGCGCCTGCTGCGCATCAACGAATACAAGCGGCGGCAAGCGCCCGTCGGCCCGCGCGTGACCCCGCGCGCGTATGGGCGCGATTGGCGATATCCGATTACTAGTGGGTGGCGGGAGTAGTTTTTTTGTTTTCGGCCTGTTTCTGAGTGGGTGCCCGCCCCGCCTCGATCCGCCGTCATACTCGCCACAGGCGGGTATCCAGAACGTCGCAACGAGAGTCGGTCTTTTTGGCGCGACTGCGCCGGCCAACTTTCTGGATTCCCGGCTTCGCCGAGAATGACGCCGACTTAAGAGCCGCAACGATTTGATTTATTTTCTTTCGGCAATCCATGTATGGAAATCAACACCGTTGGCGAGTTGCTGCACTGGTCGTACGCCAATCTTGCGATGGCACATTCAGCAATCACAGCGAAGACTGAAAAGTACGGGCGAATGCAGTTCATGATTCGCTCGCGCCTTTACGCCGGGCTGAACAAACAAACCATGAACATCGGCTCACTCGCAGATGACGAGCGCTTAAAAATGGTTCTACCGCAGGCGTGTTGCTATTGCGCACGTCGAGATTACTTGTCTGTTGACCATCTCATTCCAACAAAGCGAGGCGGCGCAAATACCGGAGACAACCTTGTCTGGGCCTGCCGATCATGCAACAGTTCAAAGTGCGCCCGCGACGCACTCGAATGGTAGTTTCAACACAAAGCTGCATTTCCCAAATGCGCATGAATTAAGCGGAAACGACGTTCGATTCTCTTGCCAAGAAGCAGCGTTACTGCAGTTGGCCTTCGTCTATAACTGGCTTTTTATGCGTGGTTCAAGTGTGCCGGAACCCTACGCGTTGTAGGTAGGGTTCCAAGCGGGCCATTGTTAATTTAGGCTTGACTTCGAGATTGCACCCGCTAAGCTCGTGATCGACACGGTGGCGAAAACGAAAAACTTGGGGAAAGCATGAACGAGAACTTACATCGACGGGATATGGTGTCGCGAGTTTCGCGATTTAGTTTTACTCATTTTTCGGCTCTCGTACGTTTGACTATTGCTTCGATAGCGCTCACGCTGAGTTCACATTCGACGGGCTCTCCTAACAACAATACGACGGGTGGGGCAGCAGCGAATGCAGACATCATTGCCACAAACGTCGACGTTGAGAAGTTGCTGATCGCTAAGATTGGAGAGGGTGGGCGACACAGCGACATCGTTGCAGTACGCGACAAAATTTTCGCGCTCAAGTCAACGTTGGCGCGCGTCGCTTCGGGGCTGCCCACGTCGTTTGTCGTCGAGTACTCGATTGCTGGTCTTTCCGATTTGCCGGACGGGAAAAAGGCGAGCGATCAACTCAGTGTCATTCCGTCCGAGCCAGGCAGCATTGACTATCGTGTCGGCGTTTTGGCGCGGCTTAAAGAGCAATCGCGAATTGCACAGGAGCGTGCCGAAATTAGTCTCGGTGCTACACAGCAGTTAAACGGTGTCAAAAGAGGTGGGTCTACGTCGCTACCGACTGGCGTGTCACTCATTCGACGGCACGTCACTGCCGCTACAGCGACCTATGAAGTATCGAGCCTAAGGGGACTGTTTGAAATGGCTCGTGATGATCATGTTGTCCTCATTCGCCAAGTGTTTGAAATTGAACCGCTTACATCTTCATCGATATCGCTCGTTCGACAGGACTTGCTTGCCAACGCAAGCACGCTTGGAGCTGGTAAGGCCGTTGTTGTCATTGAAACGGATGGCGTGGCAGCAAAATCGGCCGTTGAGTTTGGTGACTGCACAGCTCCAAGTCCCACTAACTGCAACTTGATAATCCCAAAGCTTGGACTGACGTATCCAGAGAATCCCGACGTTGATGTAGGACATGCAACAAATGTTGCTGCAATAGTTTCTCAAATGGCACCATCTACCAAGGTCATTTCCGTGCAGACAACGTTGACTTGGTGGTTAGACGACGTGCTCGACTGGGTAACGCTTAATGTTGTGCAATTCAACATCGTGGCTGTCAACATGAGCTTTCGCCAGCCGCTCGTTGTCTGCTCGAACACACCGAACCAAAAGTTTGTGTCGCTTCGACAACTTGGTGTGATGCCCATCGCGGGTTCAGGCAATTTAGGGTGGAGTGACAAGATTGACTATCCCGCGTGCGATCCTAGCGTTCTTGCAGTGGCCGCCACATACACGGCGGAATCCAGCGGTAACGATCAAACGTTTGTACCGCCCGAGTTTGCTCCCTGTACAGAGCAGATATTGACTGATAAAGCGACGTGCTTTTCCAACATGACGTTAAAAGTGGCCGTTTTTGCGCCGGGCGTTCGGATAAGCGCGGGCGGAGTTACAAAGACGGGCACCTCACAAGCAACGCCGCACGTTTCCGGTGCCGTTGCCGCGCTAAAGGGGCTTTATCCTAGATAGTGTCGTCACGAGATATTAAGCCACAACACCATGCATCGAATCTGTACGGAGGCGACAAATGAGGACAAATTTTTGGCGTATCGCGTGGC
>JAYVPF010000297.1:0-14182 GCA_043757535.1 Burkholderiales bacterium | reverse complement strand
ATGATCTTTTGGGGCATGGGCGTGTCGCAACACGTTCACGGCACCGACAACGCGCGTTGCCTGATCGCGCTGGCACTCATGACGGGCCAGATCGGTCGTCCTGGCACCGGATTGCACCCGCTGCGCGGTCAGAACAACGTTCAGGGCGCGTCGGATGCGGGGTTGATCCCGATGATGTACCCGGACTATCAACACGTGTCCAACGCCGATGTACGGGCACGCTTTGAGACCGCATGGAAAGTGCCCGCTGGCTCGCTCGATGCCGAGCCTGGTTTGACCGTCGTCGAGGTTATGCACGCGATCAAGAAGGGCGGAATTCGCGGCATGTACGTGATGGGCGAAAACCCCGCCATGTCGGACCCTGACGCAAATCACGCACGCGAAGCGCTCGCCGCGCTCGATCATCTCGTGGTTCAGGACATATTCCTGACCGAGACGGCGTATCTCGCCGATGTCATCCTGCCCGCCAGCGCTTTCCCGGAAAAGACCGGCAGCTTCACTAACACGGATCGCCTTGTGCAAATGGGTCGTCAGGCGATCAATCCGCCGGGCGACGCCAGGCAGGATCTGTGGATCATTGAGCAAATTGCCAAACGCCTCGGCCTCAACTGGAACTACGGACACGTCTCCGAAGTGTTCGACGAAATGCGCCGCACCATGCCGAGCATTGGCGGCATCACCTGGGATCGGCTGGAGCGTGAGCATGCGGTGACCTACCCGTGCACCCATGAAGGCGACCCCGGTCAATCAGTCGTGTTCGTTGATGACTTCCCACGTGAAGGGGGTCGTGCCCGCTTTGTACCCGCCGACATCATCAGCGCCGACGAGCGCCCCAATGCCGAGTACCCAATGGTACTCATCACCGGACGACAACTAGAGCACTGGCACACCGGCAGCATGACGCGGCGCGCGACGATGCTCGACGCGATAGAGCCCGATCCGGTCGCGCTGGTGCATCCGCTTGATCTCGCCGATATGGGCGGGCAACCGGGGGATGTGATCACCATAACCTCCCGTCGCGGCGAGGTTGTCCTGTATGCCAGAGCGGACGACAGCTCCCCGCGTGGCTCGGTGTTTGTGCCGTTCTGCTACTACGAAGCGGCGATCAATAAATTGACCAACGCAGCGCTGGACCCCTTCGCGAAGATACCCGAGTTCAAGTATTGTGCGATCAAAGTTTCGCTCGGTGGCACGCTGGCTGAGACGTCAAGCTACGGCGGTGGCAAAGCACTGGCGCGCGAAACGGTCGCTGCCGGACGCTAAACGCTAAACGCTAGGCGCTTTCGGGCCACTCGGGCGGATGCGTGCCGGGCGGCATCGAGGGCCGCACCCAACGGGTGGGTGTGCGGGAAAATTTCGCGCTGTGTGCCACCGCAGCCAGCGCGCCAAACCCCGACTTTGCCGTCTCAGTGTAGGGCGTTACTTTTGGGCGTCCGATAGAAAAGCCATTCTCCACACGGCCCAGGCTGCGCAGCCAATGCCCCGTTTGCGCCAGAGAAACTTTTACATGCCAACTGCCGCCTTCGAGCGCTTGCCGACGCAGGGCGGTGGTTGCCGCGAATGCCATGAGATGACCCGTGGCGTAATCGAGAATCTGCATCGGCAGCGGCTTCGGGTCGGCAGAACTAGCGCCCTCTGCTTCGGCTAGATTGAATCCGGTCGCGGTTTGCACCAGCGAATCGAAGCCCCGCCGCGTGCGCCACGGCCCGGTGTCGCCATACGCGCAAAGCGAGACGTAAACGATGCCAGGACGCAATCGGGCCGCGTCCTCCGGGCCGAAACCATGTTCAGCCAATCCGCCCGGCCGATAGCCTTGCACGAAGACGTGGCTCGTCGCCAGTAAATTTTTCAGCGCATCGCGGCCTTCGGATTTTCGTAAGTCCACATGCGCCGAAAGCTTGCCGCGACTGGTGTCGGCAATGGATTCGATGTTCGGCAAATTCGGTGAGTTGATGAGCATCACGTCGGCGCCGTACGCGGCGAGCGCGCGCCCGCACACGGGGCCCGCGAGGATGCGCGTGAGATCGAGCACGCGCAGGCCCGTGAGCGGGCGATCTTCGGCGTGTAACTTAGGTAGATCACGCGGTGCGGCGTCACCAATGCGTTCGATGGTGAACAGTGGCAACGCAGCCACCGCCTGCCCTTGCCGATGCGCATCCCATTGCGCAAAGCTGCGACACGCCGCGACAACGAGTCCGGCGTCGGCGGCAGACTGCTCAAAATCAAGTGCTCGCCACGATAGCAAAGCACGCTCGGCGTCAGCTCGTTGCGCCGTATCCGCCGACAGTCCAAGCAATTGCAGCGCACCCTCTCGATGATGCGCAAAGTTCGCGTGGATGCGCACCCAACCATCGGCGCAGCGGTAGAGCCCAGAAAATTTGTCCCAAACGTTAGGCCTCACGCCGTCGAGACTGAACCAGCCGGAGCACTCCAGCGCAGCATGTGTCATGTCCACGCTGACCCGCTGGCGAGGTTGGCCGCGAACGTGGCCCAGTTCAACTGCAGCCAGCGCGGCAGCAGCGATGCTTGTTTGCGCCGCAGTACCGACCGCAAAGGACGACGGCAGCACGGGGTCTGCCCCTGACAGGTGTGCGTGACATAGCGCGTCACCGGGCCCGTCGGCCAAGCGCCACAACGAGGTGAGGGTGTCAACAGCGGACATTTTTAACCTTTCTCAAGACGGCGGTTGAGCACCGCGTAACGCACGCCCTGGACGTATCAACAAGATTTGAAAGACTAGCGGCTTTGTCAGATAAGCACCATTTAACGGGGGCTGCAGCGATAAAACAGCACGAGTCGACTTTGTGAATAAATCAACGCTCGCCCCAATGCGATGGCGTTTTGGCAAAAAAGTTAATGCGACGATGGGTCTTGAATGTCAGCGCTGCGCCAGCGCCGCTTCGCACCCAAGCCCCAGCGCAAGAACCGCGTGATCTCTGCCGTGCAGCCCGACCAGTTGTAACCCAACCGGCGCGTCTCCCGTTGGCTGGCAGGGCATCGTCAATGCGCAGCCGTCCATGAAATTGACCCACGCCGTGTTGCGCAAAATGCGGGCGTTGGTCTTGAAGAAAAGCTCGTCGTCGGCAATGAGCGGCGCGATCTCCGGCGCGATACAGGCGACCGTTGGGCAGACCACCGCATCGAATCCAGCCAGTGCGATGTTCATGCGATCAATCCAGAATCGGCGGTAGGCGAGCGCCGCCGAATATTGCTCTCGCGTCACGTCTCGACCGGCCTGCATGCGAAACCAGACGCGCGGGTCGTAGCCTTCGCCATCGACATTGATGTTAGTGTTATGCCAGTCGAGCGCTTCGGCAGCGATGTGTCCGGGGCGCCCGAACAATTCATCGAGCGGCGCGAGCGGCGCTTCGACAATTTCAGCGCCTGCATACCGGAGTTTCTCCATCGCAGCGTTCACGCTCGTCTCAACCTCGGGATCAAGCTCGCGCCAGATAAGTGAATCGGGTTTGAGCAGACGAGTGCCTCGCAGAGACCGCAGTGCCGATGGCGTGTAAAGCTCACCCGCCAGCACCGCATCGATGCGCGCGCAACAATCCACCGAGTTAGCAATCGGCCCGACCGAATCGTGGGTCACCGAAAGCGGAACTGCACCCACGACCGGCACTCGCACTGCTGTTGGTTTGAACCCACACACGCCGTTGAGCGCTGCGGGCAAACGCACGCTGCCGCCTGTGTCCGAACCAAGCGCTGCCACGGTCATGCCGTCGGCTACGGCCACGCCACCGCCGCTGCTTGATCCGCCGGGTACGCGCCCACCACCGTCCGCCGTTCGCCCCCAGACGTTGCGTGGCGTGCCGAAATGCGGGTTGATGCCGACGGCGGAGTAGGCGAACTCCACCATGTTATTGCGACCGAAAATGATCGCTCCGGCGTCGCGCAAGCGAGCCACGGTCGGGCTGTCGGCGACCGCAGCAGGACGCGTTCGCAACACCGTTGAACCTGCGCCCGTGACTTCGTCGACAACATCGAACAAATCCTTAATCGAAATGGTGATGCCTTCGAGCGGGCGGTCGCTGCCCGCCGTGAAGCGCCGCCGTGAAGCCTCTGCTGCGCGCTTCACGGCAACCTGGTCGAGCGAAAGATAGGCGCGCGCACCCTCTCCCGCAGGATCGGTTACACGAGTCATTTGACGCGCAACTAGCGCGGTGGCACTGTCGCTGCCGTTGGTGAAATAAGCGTGCAGAGATGCGATGGTATTCATGATGGCGATCAGAATCGGAGTCTCACTCCGCAGTTACGTTTGCTTGCATTATGCGCGGGTAGCAACCGCACTGCGGGGTGTACATTGCCGCCGATGAAACGCTTTCTCACTGCCCTTTTTTTTATTGCGTCCTGCGCGTTCAGCGTGACGTGTGTGTTAGCCGCTCCGCAAGTGCTGGATACGGAATGGCAAGACGCCGCGCGCGAACGCGCCTTACCATTGAAAGTGCGCGTTCCGGACGGTTCGGAGAAAGTACCGCTCGTCATCTTTTCGCACGGCCTGGGCGGTTCACGCGAAGGGGGGAAAGCTTGGGGTGAGCATTGGTCGGCAAATGGTTATCTGGTGGTTCATGTGCAACACCCGGGCAGTGATGAATCGTTGTGGAAAGGAGCGGGCGAGGGCTGGCCGAAGCAACGGTTGATGCGCGGTGCAACTGCTGAGCAACTGCTCGGTCGCGTCGACGACGTACGCTTTTTGCTCGATGAATTCGCCAGACAACAATCGAAAACTGATGCTCCCGTCTGGGTTAAGCGGGCTGATCTGTCGCGCATCGCGATAACGGGCCACAGCTTCGGCGCACGCACCACGATGGCGCTGGCTGGCGAGCGCTATCCCGGCCCGATCAAATCGTTGGCTGACGCTCGGATCACTGCGTTCATTGCATTCAGTCCAGCGACGCAGGGACTTAAGCGAACATGGCCTGAGCGTTACGGTGAGATGACAAAGCCGTTTTTTTCGGTGACGGGAACCATCGATGGCGACGTGTTGGGCGCTGGGAGCAACTCGAAAAATCGCGCCGCACTTTTCGACGCGCAGCTTGCGGGCGACAAATTCCGCATCGTGTTTGAAGGCGGTGATCACTCCGTTTTTGGTGGTGGTGACCTGCGTGACGCGGCATGGCTCAATCGCGTCACGGGTGAGAATCACGAGAGCACTACAGCCAAGACTGCACGCGTCATTCATGAAAAAACGAATGCCCTCACGCTCAAGTTTCTGGACGCCTATCTTAAGGGTGATATGAAGGCGAAAGCGTGGCTCTTGGGTGAAGCGAAATCTGAGGTCGGCGACGCCGGTCAATGGAGCGCAAAGTAGCGGTTTCGAGCTTGGTCTATTCGCTCAATATCGCAGCAATCCGATCCATGGCGGCGCGCGTCTGGCCGTCCGCCAAGCGAATCAGGTTTTGTCGGTATTCCCTCGATGCACCCGTGTAATACGGCGTGCGTACCCGCAACGTAAAGTCCGCGTCTTTCGCTTCAGAATCGATGATTGCGCGGCGTTCGGCATCCCGCGTCCGCCAGCTCTCGGGCACACGATCAGGCGTATCTTCCAGAAACGCGGAAACGTCGACCGCGACCACCCGAGTCGCGCCTAGGGTTCGCGCGATGCGTATCGGTACCGGTGAAACCATATCGCCGTCTTCGTAGGCAACGCCACCGATATTGGCAGGTAAGAACATCGATGGCAAGGCGGCAGACGCCCGAACCGCTGCGCCCGTATTTCCGCAGGTAAACGCGACTAATTCATTCTTGCCGACGGGTGCCGCGACGGCGCAAAACTTACGCGGCAACACTTCTATCGCTTGTCCGGCGACGGCCCCGTTGATGAAGTTCTGCAAGGCGCGGCCAATGAATTTGGTGGGCTGCAAAAAAGCGGGGTCGGCAATCTCGGTGATACCAAGACCAAGCGCGCGGCGCTCGATTTCCGACGCCGCGATTTTTGCCGCATAGAGCGCACCGGCGATGGCACCGGCGCTGGAGCCGATGACAAGCGCCGGCTCGATGCCCGCAGCTTCGAGCACCTTGAGCACGCCAATATGGGCAAAGCCGCGCGGCCCGCCGCTACCCAGAACGATCGCGGTTTTCGGTCGATTCTCCGGCCATTGAACGGGCAGGAAACGCGGTGCCTGGGCGGCGGGATATCCGGGATCAAATTCGGCGCAACCGGACGCACCGCCCAAGCCGCAGAGCGCTGTTAGTGCTTTGATGCGTTGAAGTGCAGAGCGGCGATCCATCAGTTGAGCGCTCCCAGCGCTTTCGCGCGCTGTACCTGCTCGCCGAGCACGGCTGCGCTAGGAGGCGGATTGAGCCAGCCCTGCAGGTGCGTAAGCGAGAGTTCAGTCAACGCAAGAATCAACGCGGGGTGATCGTTGAGTGCGGAGATGTATTCGTACTGCTCACCCCCCGCATGCATGAAAATTTCTTTGCCTTCGATTGCGATTTCTTCGAGCGTTTCGAGGCAATCGGCGGGGAAGCCAGGGCAGACCAAATGCACCCGTTTAACGCCCTGCGCTGGAAGAGCTGCAAGCGTCGCATCGGTGTACGGTTGCAGCCACTCGGCACGACCGAAACGCGACTGAAACGTGAGCATCCACTGCGTCTCGGTAAGCCCCAATTCCTGCGCCAATAGCCGCGCGGTTTTGTGGCACATGCAGTGATACATGTCGCCCTTCATGAGCGTCGCTTTCGGCACGCCGTGAAAGCTCATCACGAGCCTGTCAGGGCGACCGTGTTTTCGCCAGTACTCGTTGATGCGCGTAGCCAGCGCCTTGATGAAATTCGGGTCGTCATGCCAGCTACGGATGGTCCGCAGCGCGGGCATCGTACGATCTATTGCCAGCACGGCAAACACGGCGTCGCAGGCCGTTGCCGTAGTGCTCGCCGCATACTGTGGATACATGGGGAGCACCAGAATGCGGTCGCAGTTGTCAGACTTCAATTTCGCGAGCGCGCTGGCAATGCTCGGGTTGCCGTAACGCATGCCAACCTCCACTTTCACCAGATCGGCGGGCAGGCCCATCGCCTTCACGCGTTCGCCCAAAGCGCCGCGTAAATATTGCGCTTGACGCTCAGTCCACACGAGCAAAGGCGAGCCTTCGGGCAGCCAGACGCTCGCATATTTTTTCGCGCTCTTCGCAGGTCGTGTGCGCAGGATGATGCCGTGCAAAATGAGTTTCCAAACCAAGGGTGGAATCTCTACGACACGGCGATCACTCAAAAATTCCGCGAGATACCGGCGCACCGCAGGAGCAGTCGGCGCGTCCGGTGTTCCGAGGTTGGACAGCAGGATACCGATGCGCGGTGAGCGACCGTGAGCGAGACTAATTAGAGACTGAGGACTCGACATTAAATTCACATTTTTTCGTAGGGTGGGCACTCTGTGCCCACGCGCATATTGGCGCCATTACAAAGTGGCCAACGTGGGCACGGGGTGCCCTCCCTACGGGTTAACGCCACTACGACTCGCCCATTTCGCGCTGCATCGCCGATGAGAGTAGCTTTGCTGTCAAATCGACAATCGGAATCACCCGGTCATAGGCCATTCGCGTGGGACCAATGACGCCAAGCGTTCCTATGATTTGGCCGTTGACCTGATAGGGTGCAGTAACGAGCGAAAACTCATCCAGCGGCACCACCTGCGACTCGCCACCAATAAAAATTTGCACGCCATCGGCCTTGTTCGCGAGATCGAACAAATGCAAGAGCTGCGTGCGCTGCTCAAACATGTCGAACAATTTGCGTAAACTTTGCATGCTGCCCGATAAATCCTGCGAATGCAGCAAGCGACGCTCACCGGACACAATGAGCCCGTCGCTCGATTGCGAGGCGACTTCGCCGCCGGTTTCAACTGCAATGGTCATCAGCCCGACCATGTCTTCGCGAAGCCGCTTGAGATCCTCCGTCAGACGGCCCCGCACCTGGTCGAGCGGTAGTCCGGCGAAATGCTCGTTGAAGAAATTGCCCGCCTCGACCAGTTGCGACGGCGAGTAGTTGCGGTCTGCGTTGAGGATGCGGTTTTGCACGTCGCCGTCGGGAGCGACCAGCACCATGAGCACGCGACGCTCGTTCAGACGCACGAATTCAACATGGCGAAATGCAGGTGTCTTTTGAGGCGCGGCGACGACGCCCGCGAACGATGACAAATCCGACAGCATACGGGCCGCCGCGCTAATCAATTCCTGCGGTTGATGGCCGTGAATTTGCGACTCGGCATCTTTCATCGCGAGCTGCTGCATCGGCTGGGTAATCAGCAATGTGTCGACGAAAAAACGATAGCCGCGCGGCGTCGGGATACGGCCCGCCGAGGTGTGTGGGCTGGTGATGAAACCCAGCTCTTCCAGATCCGCCATGACGTTGCGGATGGTCGCAGGCGAAAGCTCAAGTCCGCTCTGCTTCGACAGTGTGCGTGATCCCACCGGTTCGCCGTCAGCGATATAGCGCTCAACAAGCGCTTTCAGCAGAATTCGGGATCGCGGGTCAAGCATGCAAACCATTGTAAAGACGTGGACATGCGCGACCCAGTAAATCCTGTGTGATTAAATCGGTGCATGCCTTCTGCTCTCCTGCCTTGTCCTGTTGCTATTGCCGTCCGGCCCTCCCAGCGTGACGGCGTTCGCGACACCACGCGCGACTTGAGCGACACGGTAGCCGGACTGATAGCGCAATTGCACGGGCTGGGTTACAGCCCCGTGCTTGACGAACGTAGCGCAGCCGAGCTGGATGAAGCGGCGCAATCCGCTGCACCCACAGCGTCGATGGACGAAATTGGCACGACTTGCGGGCTCGTCATTGTGCTCGGCGGCGACGGCACCTTCATTTCGGTCGCACGACAGGTGGCAGTACACGGTGTTCCGATTATTGGCGTGAATCAGGGACGACTGGGATTTTTGACCGACTTGTCGTTGGCAAGTCTGCCTGAGACGTTGCCGCGTCTGTTGGCGGGTGAATATCGCGAGGAGCGGCGTGTTTTGTTACGTGCCAACAGTTCGGTGGCGGGTTCGCCGGAATATCTAGCCGTAAACGATGTGGTGGTGAATCGCGGTGGCGCGACCTCGCTGGTTGATCTCGAAATTTCGCTCAATGACCGCTTCGCGTACGGCTTTCGTGCCGACGGTGTGATTGTGGCGACACCCACTGGCTCGACTGCGTACGCGCTCTCAGCCGGTGGGCCGATCATGGCACCGTTTGTCAACGCCTTCACCATCGTTCCGATTGCGCCGCATGCTTTGACCAACCGGCCAATTGTGGTTGCCGACGATTCAGTCATACGCATCACGGTGGCGCGAGCGCGTGAGGCGCTGGCGAGCATCGACGGCCATCATATGATCCCGCTGAATGAGGGTGACTCGGTCGTGCTCAAGCGAGCTGACGCGACCGTGCGGCTGTGGCATCCACTCGACTATGACTACTACCATACGCTGCGCGAAAAACTAGGCTGGACGGAGACGCCTGAAGGTCTGGCTCCCGTGAAGCGGTAAGCGGGCTTTTGCGGATATGTTGAAGCAGCTCTCGATTCGTAACTTTGTCCTCATTGATCGTCTAGATATCGAGTTTGAGTCGGGCATGAACGCGCTCACGGGCGAGACCGGGGCGGGTAAATCCATTGTGCTTGACGCGCTTGGGCTGGCGCTTGGAGCAAGAGCCGATAGCGCGAACGTGCGTGTGGGTCAGAAACAGGCTGACATCACGGCGGAGTTCGACTTGTCGACCAACGCTGACGCACGCGCCTGGTTATCTGCACAGTCCGAGACCGACTCCGATCATGTGGTAATGCGCCGTGTTATTGACGCGGCGGGCAAGAGCCGCGCGCAAATTAACGGCCGTCCTGTTTCCGTGACCGAAATGCGCGAGCTGGGCGCAACGCTGCTTGAATTGCACGCGCAGCACGAGCATCAGGCATTGTTGCGTGGCGCAACGCAGCGCGAGTTGCTTGATCGCTATGCCGGGGCGCAATCGGATGTCATCGCGGTGCGAGCGGCGCATCGTCACGCGTTGCATTCGCGTGAAGCGTTGGTGCATGCGCGAGCGGCGGCGGACACGATTGCCCGCGAGAAGAGCGCACTTGAAGCTGATTTGCATGAATTACGTGCCGCCAAACTCAACGCTGAAGAATGGATCGCGCTCACGCAAGAACAGTCGCGTCTAAGTCATAGCAAAGCGTTGCTTCAGACGGTCGAATCGGCACGTGCGGCAATTGCGGACGATGATGGCGTCGCGGAATCGTTGGCTTCGTTGACGAGCGCACTGGCCGGTGCAGAGCGTATCGATCCGACGCTTTCTGAAGCCCGGCTGTTGGTTGAATCGGCTGGGGTACAGCTCGACGAAGCGGCGCAATCGCTGCGCCATTACGCCGGTAAGTTGAATCTCGATCCCGAACGCTTGCAGCAGGCAGAAACGCGCATGTCGACGCTTTTTGGCCTCGCCCGAAAGCTGCGCGTGAGGCCAGAGGAATTGGCGGCGCATTGGCAAAGTCTTGAAGAGAAACTAACCGCGCTCGCTGCGGCGCAGGACATCAATGCCCTTGAACGGGAAAGCGTTGCCGCTGAAACAGTGCTGGTGGCCGCTGCGGCGGCGCTGTCAACGCGCCGCAGTGCTGCCGGAAAGAATCTTGCAATAGCCGCTACCGCTGAATTGCCCGATCTCGCGCTTACAAACGCGGCGTTTTCGGTAACGCTCGCGCCGTATGCCAAAGTTGAATCCTCGGGCGCAGAGTCGGTGGAATTCACATTTCGTTCACACGCGAGCCTGCCGTTTGCTCCACTCGCGAAGGTGGCTTCAGGGGGAGAGTTGGCGCGCCTGTCGTTGGCGATTCTGGTGGTCTGCGGCGATGCTGCTGCCGTCCCGACTCTGGTGTTTGACGAAGTTGACGTGGGTGTTGGCGGGCGCGTGGCCGCTCAGGTGGGGCGCAAGCTGCAAACGCTAGCTGCGCGGCGCCAGGTGCTCTGCGTGACGCATATGCCGCAGGTCGCAGCGCATGCTGACCATCACTTCACGGTGTCACGCGATAACGCTCAGAGTCCGACGACGCATGTGGACGCGTTGAACAAGAAAGAGCGTTACGCGGAGATTGCTCGCATGCTCTCCGGCCACGAGGTGGGCGCGGCTACTGAGAAGATGGCCAAGGAACTGCTGGAGACTTCGCGGCGTGGTTTGTAGGGGCGGCGCTAGCCGCGAATCGCAGCGTAAGGAGCAATCGCGGCTAAAGCCGCTTCTACAACGCTTGCGTGCTACCGTGGTTTAGCGCCGACGCTTCTTGACGATGACGATTTTGCCGCGTTTGGCTTTGCTATTTTTCGCGAATTTGCGCACGACCGCCTTTGGCTTTGGAATTGCCAGCACTTCGCCGGTTTCCATCCACGTTTTGACGCGATTGGCATCACCCAGACGTGAGAATTTACCGACGGAATCAAGCAGCACGAGCACCACCGGACGCTGCGCAATGTGCGCGAGCATGACGACACAGCGGCCCGCTTCCCGGATGAAGCCAGTCTTCTGCAGCGTAATGTTCCAGCCGTCGGATTTAACGAGCGCGTTGGAGTTGTTGTAGTGCAGCGTTTGGCCCGTCGTCGGGATTTGCACGTACTGGTCGGATTGCGTGCTGTATTCTCGAATCAGCGGGTAACGCTGGGCCGTTTGCACGAGCACGGCCAGATCGCGAGCGGTGGAGACGTTTTCAGGCGACAGGCCGGAGGTGTCCACGTAATGGGTATTTGCCATGCCGATCAATTTGGCTTTGGCATTCATCGCAGCGACCGCGGCAGCCAGTCCGCCGGGAAAGTGTCGCCCCAGCGCGCTGGCGGCGCGATTCTCGGACGACATCAGCGCGAGTTGCAGCATTTCGCGACGCGATAGTTCGCTGCCAATCGACAACCGCGAGCGGCTAGCTTTGAGGTAATCGAGATCGTTCAGATCCACCGAAAGACGCTCGTCCATGTTTTGCTGCGCGTCGAGCACAATCATCGCGGTCATCAGCTTGGTGATGCTGGCAATGGGCGTAACAGTGTTGGCGTTTTTGGCGTAAATGGGTTCGCCGGAACGGGCGTCGAGAATCAGCGCGGCGGACGATAGCAGGTTCGGACCTTGCGCCATCACCGACGTCTGGACGCAAAAAGCCCCAAGTGTCACCGCACTCGTCAAAAAAAGTCTAATAAAAACAAGGCTATCGATCATAATCTTCATTTTGCACATGAATTCTAAGCTGTTCCACCGGACGTGGTGACGGACAGCGGGTCAGTGCAGCAAAAAATAGACCCCTGACGCTGCGAGACGTTGTAAACGCGCCCTAATGGTGCGGCGAATTTGACGCGAACCCGTGGGCGGGGCCTCGTAGCGCGATGATCAACACTTTGCGACAGCGCAGTCGCGGAAGGTCAATCCACCCTGGCGCCGCTTTCCTTAACGATTCGTGCGTATTTCGGCAGTTCCTTGCCGATAAACGTCCGGAATTCCTCGGGCGTGCTGGCTGAGGGCTCGGCACCGCTGGCGAGCCATTTTTCGCGCAAGTCCGGTGCGGCAAGCGCCTTGGCCGTTTCGACCGAAAGCTTTTTGACGACCTCTGGCGGCGTTCCGGCTGGCGCGAACAGACCCCACCAGGTGAACACGTCGAAGTCTTTGATGCCGACTTCGGCCATCGTCGGCAAATCAGGCGCGAGGGCGCTACGCCTGGGCGTGGTGACGGCGAAGGCTTTTAACTTGCCAACCTTGATCTGCGGCGCGCTGGAAGCCAGGTTGTCGAACATCATTTGCACCTGACCGCCGAGCAAATCAGTCATCGCTGGGCCTGCGCCTTTGTACGGCACATGAGTGACCGGCGCGCCGGTCTGCAGCTTGAACAATTCGCAGGCGAGATGTCCGGCGCTGCCGTTGCTGCCGCTGGCGCAGTTGACCTTGCCGCCGCTTGCCTTGGCGTAAGCAACGATACCCGCAACATCGTTGGCGGGCATCGCTTGCGGATTGGTCACCAGCACATTGGGGGTGATGACGACCCGTGAAATCGGCGCGAAATCCTTCACCGCGTCATACGGCATTCTGGCGTAGAGCGACGGGTTGACGGCGTGCGTCGACAGCGCGCCCATGCCCAGCGTGTAACCGTCATTGCTGGCTTTGGCGACCGCATCCATGCCAATATTGCCGCCCGCGCCGGGGCGGTTGTCGACGATGACCTGCTGGCCCAATTGCTCGGAAAGTTTTTGCGCAAGTGCGCGTGACGTCACGTCGACCGAACCGCCAGCCGGAAACGGTACGATCAGGCGGATCGGTTTGTTGGGGTAAGCGCTTTGCGCGGCAACAGCCGACACCCATGTGCAACTGGCAGCGACACTAATCGCTGCCAACAGGGTCGGAAACAGGCGACGGCGGAACAATTGAGCAGGCAGCATGATCTTCGGAATTTATCCATGGACGACAAGCCTTCATGATATGGAATGCTGCAGCGCAAGCTGTCGTCATACAAGTGCATAATCGATAAAAGAATCGGATGTAATTTCGCCTCATGAAGAAAACGATTTACGGCGTTGTGGTCGCCGTGCTCGGTGCCGTTTTGGGCGCGGGCGCGATGTTTATGTTCGGTTTTGGCAAGCTGGCGGCGACGGCACCGGGCAGCGCTCCACCCGTGGCTACGCCCGCTTCAGCGGCTGTGCCCGCAAAGACGGTTGACGGCGTCGCTCCGGCGACGCCGACTGCGCCCAACGCTGGAGCAACTGTCGCCAACAAAGGCGCGAGCCCTGGTGCAAGTCAAGGCGGCGGGGGCACGCCCGTGGAATTGGGCAAACCGGAAAAGCTTAGTTGGCCGAAAACGGTGACCGCTGTCGGCAGCTTGCGTTCCGACGAATCCGTCATCGTTCGCGCCGAACAGTCAGGCCGCATCGTCACCCTGAATTTCAAGGAAGGCCAGCCCGTTCGAATGGGGCAGATTCTGGTGCAACTGGATGATTCAGTCGCTCGCGCAGAGCTGGAGCAGTCGAAGGCCAATCAGAAATTGGCCAAAGCAAAATTTGACCGCGCGGTCGAATTGAAAGAGCGCAATTTCATCTCGGGTCAAGCCAAAGACGAAGCCGAAAACGCGATGCGCGTGGCCGATGCGACAGTGTCGTTGTCCGAGGCCAAACTCACCAAACTTGTCATCAAAGCGCCGTTCTCAGGCACTGTGGGTTTACGCACCGCGAGCGTGGGTGATTATGTGAAA
>JAYVPF010000296.1:0-45580 GCA_043757535.1 Burkholderiales bacterium | reverse complement strand
GAGGAAGCGGCATCGAGCACGCCGCCCACCGCGCTCGGACAGGCTGAAATCAAGGGCGTGATCAGCGCGTTTGTCAGTATTTCGAACTTCCTCGTTGCCGGCCAAAAGGTGGACGCCAGCAGCGCGCTGATTGAAGACGGCACCGTCGCGAGCCTCATCAACGGCGCAACCGTTGAAGTCAACGGCTCGGTGGTCGCAGGCGTGATCCAGGCCACGCGTGTTGAGCTCAAGCGCACGACCGTTGCACCGTCGCCGAGCACAACACCTCCCCCGAGCGGATCTGCCTCGTTTGAGGCAGAAGGTGCCGTGAGCGCATTCGTGAGCATCGCATCGTTCAAAGTGTCGGGCGTCAGCATTGACGGTTCAGCCGCAACATTCAAGGACGGCACAGCCGCCGACATTAAAGACGGTGCAACGGTTGAGGTTAAGGGCACGCTCACGGCAGGTGTCGTGAAGGCCACGACCATCGAGATCAAGGTGCGCGCCACCGTCGCGCCTCCGGCTCCACCCGTACCACCGGTCAGCCCGCCGCCACCACCTCCGCCGAGCGTTGCCGTCGCCTTCGAAGCTACGGGTGCGATCAGCGCGTTCGTCAGCATTGCCAACTTCACCGTTGCAGGCGTCAGCATCGATGCGTCCGCGGCGACGTTCAAGGACGGCAGCGCAGCGGACCTGAAAAATGGCGCAGTCATTGAAGTGAAAGGCCCCTTGTCCGGCGGCGTGGTTCGCGCCACCAGCATCGAGATCAAGAGCGTGCCGGTCGTCGTTGCTCCGCCCTCGCCACCGGCTCCGCCTGCGCCGCCCGCCCCGCCACCTAGCGCTGGCGGCGAATTTGAAGCAACCGCAGCGGTCACCGGGTTCGTTAGCGTATCGAACTTCATGATCGCGGGCACCAAGATCGACGCGTCGGCTGCGACGTTTGAAAAAGGCACTGCGGCCAACCTTGCTAACGGCGTCAAGGTGCAAGTGAAAGGCATCCTGACGGCAGGCGTTGTGAAAGCCAGCCGGGTGCGCTTCGAGGACTGATTCGAAGTTTAATCCGCCGCATTCTGATGATCGCATCGCGAGGCATTTTGTAGTGTCTCGCGATTTTTTTCGCGGACAGCTTTTTCCTGAAACCATTGTTCTTGCTGGGCAGTATGCCTATTTTCATAAAACACGACTTATGTGATTGTTAGGATTTAGCCCTAATGCAGCGGTCATTTCCTTAAAAAGCTGTACAGTTTGGTGAGCCAGTTCTTCGGCGGTAACGCACGTATCGCCGAGTATCAAAACTGCGCACCAGCGAGTAGCGAAACGTGCGTTAGCATCGTTTTATGCTTGATGCCCCACCCTCAGCGCCCGCCGCGTTGACGACTCCTTCTGTTTTGTCGGCTTCGTTTGTTCCTTCTCGCCGCGCGCTGTTTCTCGCCTTCCTGCAAATCGGTGTCAGCGCCTTTGGCGGCGCGCTGCCGTGGGCTCGGCGCATTCTGGTTGAGGATCGAAAATGGTTAGATGAGCGCGAATTTGCGGAGATCGTGACCGTCTGTCAGGCTATCCCCGGCCCGAACATGGTGAACATGGCGGTGTTCGTCGGCACCCGCTACCACGGCATCCTCGGCGCATTAATCGCGTTTGTCGGCATCGTCGGCGTGCCGCTGGTGATGATGCTGCTGCTCAACAGCGTGTATCACGCGTTTGCGCATCTGCCGCAAGTGCAGTCGGGCATGCATGGCATGGCCGCGGTCGCGACGGCCTACATGCTCTACATGTCGATCAAGATGGGTGGGCCGTTCTGGAAGCGGCCCTGGGGTCTTGTTTTGTGTGCGGCTGCGGCTGCGTTGGCATTGTTTGCGCAGTGGCACATGGCGCTGGTGCTTTTGCTCTGTGGCGCAGTGGGTGTGGTGCTGTCGAAGCGGGGCGATTTATGAAGGAGAGTAACCAACTCGTCGACATGGCGCTGCTGTATTTTTCACTGTCGTTCCTGTGCATCGGCGGCACCATTCCGTTAGTGCCCGACATGCACCGGTTCTTCGTCGACACGCGCGGCCTGATGACCACCACCGAGTTCGCGGGCTACATCGCGCTGGCTCAGGTGGCACCGGGGCCGAACATCCTCTACATCGCCCTCTTCGGCTATCACGTTGCGGGGATCGCCGGTGCCTTGACCGCGCTGATCGCCATCAGCTTCGCACCCTTCGTGATGATGGTGATCACCACGCGCATGTTCACCCGATTGCAGCAAAACCCGTGGCGCGAAGTGGTGCTGCGCGGGCTTGCACCGGTGACGGTGGGTTTGATGTTTGCGGGATGTATGGTGCTCACACGGGGTTTTGCTGATTGGCGAGCCTGGGCGCTAGCTGGGGTGGCGTTCACGGTGTTCATGACGACCAAACTTCATCCGTTGTGGATGATTGGGGTCGGTGCGGTTGTGGGAGTTGTGTTCGGGATGTAGGGTGCCGACTGAGCGACAAGTTTGTGGAGAGTTATCGCAACGTAGGTCAATACCCCAGCGAAGCCGCAATCACCAATCCCGCTTCCAGCGTAAATTTACCCGCCGCCACACCCGCCATCATCGACTCGCGCGACACTTTGGCGAAGCGCTCAACTTCACCGTCCTTGTTTTCCGGAACACAATTGGGGGGAACCGTCGCGCGATACCAATCGATTCGTTCGCGAATAAACCCGCCCGTCGCATGACCGCCACCCAAATCTTCGGTCGGGCGATGAATCTGCACGAGACCGCCGTGCGTGAGTCCGAATAGCTCATGAAGCTGCAAACCTGCTTCTTCAAACGTCTCACGCTCCAGTGCGGTTTCCACGGTATCCACGGCGCTGACCATGCCGCCCATCAACGTGTCCCACAGCCCCGGATCGTTCGCCTTGGTCAGCGCGCGTTGCTGAATCCAGAATTGACCGTCGGAGGTTTCGCCGACCAGATGCACCGCGCGCGTCGACAAACCAAGCGGATGCACCGCCGCGCGCTCGATGGTGCCGAGCGCGCTGCTGCGACTGTCGAGCACCGGCAACTGTTCGTTCCGCCAGACATGGGTGAGCTTCAAATCGCGCATTACCAGCGCAATGCGAGCGAGGCTCTCGGTCAGGTTGCCATCAATGCGCCACCCGGTTACGTGCGGCTCTTTGCGTAAAACAGTCGCGCGCTGATACGAAAACGCACGCTCGATTTGTTGCAAAACGGCAGGCTCGGCATCGCCAATTTCGATCCCCCCCCACGTCAAAGGCACGCGTTCACGCAACGGCGGCTGATCAGATAAGGCGCGAAGGCGAAGAACCCAATCGGGTATGTTTTGCAGCATGACGGTAACGCTTTAGTGCGGTCGTTTCGGCCACTGATCATAAAGCTTCACGGCCACAGCGTCACCCCACAATTCGATCTGCGCTGGCGTACCGTCGTGCACAGTATTTGCGCCCGCACCGCGAATGTAGCCAAGCGCGACGCAGGCATTCGCCAGCGGGCTCCAACCCACCGATGAAATTTCGCCCACGGTTTCGCCGTTCAGCACGATGGCTTCGCCACCCCATGCGTAAGGCTCAGACGAATCAAACACGAGCGTCACCAATTTCTTTCGCAGCGGCTGGCCATTCGCTTTGACTAATGCCGCTTTACCGATGAAGTCAGACGGTTTGTCGAGCTTGACGGAGTAGCTCAAACCCGCGTCCCACGGTGTCTCGTCAGGGCCAAGCTCTGCGCCCCACGCGCGACGCCCCTGCTCGATGCGCAGTGCGTCGAGCGCGTAGTAGCCAGCGTCGCGAATGCCCAAATCAACGCCCGCTTCCATCAGGGCGATATACACATGCCGCGTCATTTCTACTGGCACATAAAGCTCGAATCCGGGCCCGCCGACGTAGCTCATGCGCGCAGCGCGAACGCGTGCGAAACCGAGATCAATTTCGCGCGTCCATGAGAACTTGAGTGCCTCAACCGAAAGGTCATCCGGGCTCACACGCGACAACAGTTCGCGCGACTTCGGCCCCATGACCGAGAGCACGCAGAACTGCGCAGTGATGTCAGTGAGTAACGCGAACTCCTCAGGGACGATGTTGCGATTGATCCAGTGGGCATCGCGCACTGTCTGCGCAGAACCGGTGACGATCATGAATTTCTCATGTGCCAGCCGGATGATGGTGAGATCACTCTCGAACCCGCCTCGTGCGTTGAGCATCGCGGTGTAGGCCATCTTGTCAACAGGAATATCGATCTCATTGGCGCACAGCCGCTGCAACACCCTGAGCGCATCGCGCCCTTGCAGCAGGAGCTTCGAGAACGACGTCTGGTCATAGAGCGCAACCGCCTCACGCGTCGCTCGCTGCTCCTCAATCACCCACGGCAACCAGCCGGGTTTGTCGAGGCCGAACTCAGGGCGAAGCGCACCTTTCGGCTTGAAATAATTTGCGCGCTCCCAGCCATTTTTGCTGCCGAACTCCGCGTGCTTTGCAGCGAGCAAATCGTACAGCGGTGAAGTCCGCAGTGGGCGAGCAGTTTCCAGCTCCTGCCTCGGCCAGCGCATGGCGTAGTGCAGGCCAAGCGTCTCTGCCGTGCGATCAAACAGCGCCTTACGATTGCCCGTGAAGCCGCCAAAGCGACGGATGTCCACGTCCCACAAATCACTTGGCGCTTCACCGTCGACAATCCACTCCGCCATTAATCGACCCGCACCGCCGGAGTTCGCGATGCCCGCCGAATTAAATCCGGCGCACACGAAATAATTGCGCAGCTCAGGCGCTTCCCCCAGAATGAAATTGCCATCCGGCGTGAAGCTCTCAGGCCCGTTGAGCAGCATTTTTATTTCAGCCGTTTCGAGGCAGGGTGTGCGATGAATGGCGTTAGTCATCAGCGGTTCAAACTGATCCCAGTCTTCGCCCAGCAGTTGAAACTGAAACGTCGACGGAATCGGATCGACCTTCCACGGCTTGGCCTTCGGCTCGAAGCCACCCATCACCAGCCCGCCGACCTCTTCCTTGTAATAAATAAATCCGTCGGGGTCACGCATCACAGGCAGCATCGGATGCACGCCGTCGATCTTGCCGGTAACGACGTAAAAGTGTTCAGCCGAATACAGCGGCACATTGACGCCAGCAAGCTTGCCAAACTGCCGCGCCCATTGCCCGGCGCAGTTCACCAGAACCTCACAACGCACTTCCCCCTGCGCAGTGCGCACGCCGACAGCGCGGCCCTGCTCGATGATCACGCCGGTCACTTCAACATCCTCAATCATGCGCACGCCGTTGTTGCGTGCGCCCTTCGCCAGCGACATCGCCAGATCGGCCGGATTCGCCTTGCCGTCGCCCGGAATCCAGATCGCGCCCTGCAAGTCGTCGGTGCGCATGACGGGATAGAGATCGCCCGCCTGTCGCGGCGAAATTTCCTCAACATCGACGCCAAAACTCTTCGCCAACGCAACCTGTTTGCGCAGCACTTTCATCCGCTCTTTAGTCGTCGCAACATTCACGCTGCCGCATTGCTTCCAGCCCGTGGCGAGCCCCGTTTCCGCTTCGAGCGTTGAGTAAAGCTCGATGCCGTATTTGCTCATGCTCGTCATGTTGCGATTGGGCCGCATCTGTCCGACGAGCCCCGCCGCGTGCCAGGTGGTGCCGCAGGTCAGTTTCCCCTGCTCAAGCAAAATAACGTCGCGTTTGCCCATTTTGGCGAGGTGATACGCGGTTGAGCAGCCGACGATGCCACCGCCGACAATGATAATTTCTGCGTGCGTCGGGAGATTCATTTCAGCCATTTTTCCGTAGAGTGTGCATCAGAATGCGCACCGTGATTGCGCTCGAACCATCGCAGATATTTCGAGCCAATGGTGCACACTTTGGTGCACAATTTACGTTTCAGCTTTTGAGTGTAACCTAGCCTTTGCTAGGGCTGCAATCATGTTTTCGATACTGTCGATATTTAACATTTCTCACCGCTAGCCCCTGTCCGTGCTTGATTTCAGTGAAAAGCTGATGACCTTATCGTCACGCTTGATCTGACTTTCGGTCGCGCTGCGGGTCGGGCAAACACACAGGTGTACGACCAAAAAATCATATTTTCATCCTCCCGCCCCAACCTTCGCGGGCTGACCGTCAAGCGCAATCCTTGCGTCCGATCTCTCAATTCGTCAGTCAGTCAGAAACGCAGGCGGGTCGCCTACGGACAGAGCGTCGAGAAGTGATACGCGGTCAGCGCGCCGTTATGAGTCCGCGCCCGGAAACCCGTTTTGGCGGGGGGCACGCTCCACCAATAGCTCTCGCTGCCTTGCCGGTCAAAGTTTTTGCCGAGCTCCGGCCACGGCAGTGTCAAAGGGCTGACACCCTGCGGCAGCGTGACATCGCCATCGCCTTCGGGTATGTCCTGAGCTAGCTGCTGCGCGAGCGTGGTTGCCAATTTGTTGTCGAGCGATTCGACGTGGCTGCGCGACATTTGCGCTTCGGTGATCGCAGCGCCCCAGACGAGACCGATCAGGCCTGCTCTGGGAACGATGGCAACGAAATTTTGGTCCGTCAGCGCAATCGTCACTAGAAACGGGAAGTTGCGCCCGACGCGATCACAGGACGGCGCGAGGACGCCGAGCTGGCTAAAGGGTACACCGGGTTGTGCGGGCAGCAAAAATACCCATTTCGGCATATTCCCCCACAGCCCCCAGCCGCTGACGGGGTTTCGTTCTTTTAACGACTCCATGCTGGCGGCGCACCAGCGATCCCAGAACTGCTGCACGGCATAAGGCATGCGACGCGAGATGAAATCACCGGCACTCGGCAACTTGCCGAACCACGCAAAGCTCGGCACCGATCGGTCGGTCACGACGTCTAATCCGGCCGGTTCGTCCGTCGGTTCCATACTACCGACCAGGACAGGAAAAGCGCTGCATCGCAGGCAGTGTTAGTGGGTGACGGAACGAGCGGGCTCTCAGCTCAACCCGGACTTCTTTACCCTCAGCGTTCAGCACCGCTGTGACCAATGTCGGCGCGCTTGAAGGCAGCACGACGCCCTTATCAACGAGTCGATGCAATGCCCAGAAACCACTCGTCGAAATGACCGGTGAACGTCCGCCGACGCTGAGCGAGACTTTTTCGCTATTTTTCGGGCCAGGCCAGACGATTCGCTTGCTGTCGTCGGTGGATGAAACAATCGTGCCGTCGACGTCAAGCTCCACCTTTTCGCCAGCCGGTGCCACCACGCGGATATCGAGTTCGAAGCCCGGCGTGCTTTTGCCTGCAAAGAACAGCTCGCGAATGTCCTGAGCCTGTTTGAAGGCGCGCAGGTCGCTTGGATTTCCCGCTGCAGCACCGTCCGGCCCTGGTCGCGGTTGCCACGGATCGCGCGACATGTCAACCGACGGGGCGATGGCATCAAAGGCAACTTTAAGCGTTCCCTGTGGGCCAAATACCTGCGCAAAGTCCGCCGGGAACGCGTCTTGCGCGGCGCGTCGATCGAACGGATAGCCGCGGGCAACCGCAGAGCAGCCCTGTCCGACGGCGCCCTTCACCGCCGCCGCCGCGTTCGCCTGTAGTCCGGGCTTCGCCAGCTTGGCGGCGGATCCCGTAAGGCCTTCGACGATTTCACGCAGCGGTGACGGCAGCTGCACAGCCAGCGACGCCAGACGGGTATCGGCTTCCTGCGAACGCTTCGTGCTGCCACCCGTCATCGCGATTTGATCATTGCGCAAGCTGACTGCGTAGCTCTGGATGTCTTTTGCCAAATCGTCAATCTTGCCTTTGCCAGTCGGGGTTGCCAGCAGCTTGAACTCTCTGAACCGGTTCTGCACAATCATTTCTGGGCGATCTGCCGTGATCGGTGCGTTCGCGAGCGCTGCGGTGGCCGCGGCGACCTCATCGAGCCCGCGCTGCACTTTGTCCTTGATCTGATTGATCTTGTCGCCCGGTCCCCGCTCCACATTGATCAGAGTCGTTTGCGTGGCCACCTCGCGCACCAGCAAAATCATCGGAGAGTCTGCGGCCGCGAGCACATTCGCCCTCTCGATGGTCTCACTCAGATCGCGCGGTGCTTTCAGTCGAATGTCGAGCAGGAAGTTCTGCCACTCGTTGGCAAATTCTTGCAGATACAGCTCGCGGACGCGGCGGTCGAAGCGCTGCATATCACTGGCACCGGTTGCCAGCTTGGTAGCGCTGCCTGTTGCGCTGGTGCGTCCAAGAATCCACGCCTCTTCGAGCGCTAGTCCAGCGCCCCACTGCGCTTGCGCCTTGACGAAGTATTCGTTGTAACCGCGCTCGCTGTAGAACCCCGGAATACCGGCGCTGCCAAGCGCCTTACCGCTGCGACGCTCGAAGACCTCGGGTGCCCGCTCACCGGCCGCGCGAACCACCGTGAACTCGGGCAAATCCACAGTAATCAACTGCGACTTGATAAAGTTGTAAGCACGCTTTTCTGGCGGCTGCTGTAGCAATTGATCGCGCACTTGAAGCACCAACGCCGTGTCTTGCTGGAACGGAGACCGATAGCCACCGATCCGCAATAACTCCTCAAGATGCGTCAACAACTGCTTGCGCGATTCGGCGGGAACGTCGGATGGCAGTGTGTTCATCCAGTCCGCGCCAACATAGTTTTTGACGAATTCGTCTTTAACCTTGCCACTGTCGAACATCATCAGATAAGCCTTCAGCGCCTCGTAACTGGCCTCAGACTTGTTGCTCGCCGCCGCCCGCAAACGAGCCTGAACACGCGCTGCAATGCGCGGCATCAAACTGTCCTCGAGCACGCGGGCGTAGGCGTTTTGCGCAGCACTGTCGAGCTTCGGACCCTGATACAAACCGTAGCGGTAATTCCAGGGCGGATTGTCGAAATCAAACTTTGAGCTGTGAGAAACATCCCGCGCCTGATTGAGCGGTATCAAGAGCCCTGGCCCATCCTCGCTGTTGGCTGGTGGGATTGCTGCGACGCTTTCGCGCAGGCTATCGGTCTTGGTCGAAACCTCCGCAATGTAGGCGCTATTGTTGCCGTAACTCATCCACCACGCAATATTTGCCGCGACAAAGGCGAGCCCGCAGAGCGCGATCCCGGCCCAACGCAACCCGCGCATTTTTCGCTCGGTGGCAAGGTTGCGACCGGCGATGAAGTGCTCCGGGAAGATGACCTTCTGCAGCAAATCCTGCAGAAAAAAGCTCTTGCCGCTACCGGTCGCTGCGCCCGCTGCCTGCACCTTGCTATCGACACGGAACGTGCGCTGCATGGCACCGAGTACACGGTCAAACGGCGTGCCCTCTTGCGTGCCTGAGGTGAAATACGCGCCGCGCAACATCGGCTGCTCGCCAAATTTCGAATCACTGAACACCGCACCGAGCAGGCGCGAAAGCACATCGCGAACACCAGCCAATTGTTGCGGCAAGGTGTAGGTGAGTGCGCGGCGTGACAAGTCCGGCTCATCAAGCAGACGCTGATGCATACCATCGTTGAGACGTTTGTAGAGCAGATCAAACTCACGACCGAACGCCTCACGTACGGCGATTGGCTCGGTGGCATTGGGCACATAGGGCAGCGTAAAGCCCCAAACCTGCGAGCGATCCTCGCGGGTGTAATTCAGAAAATATTCGTTAAACCCGGACAGCAAATCGGTCTTGGTAACCAGCACATACACCGGAAACTGGACGCCCAGGCCGTCACGCAATTCCTGCAATCGCGCTTTGAGCGTTGCCGCATGAACCTCGCGCTCCTGCGCCGTCATTTGCAGCAGATCAGCGACCGAGACGGTGAGCAACACGCCGTTTAAAGGTTGCCGCGGTCGGAATTTTTTAAGCAGCCCAAGAAAGCCCTGCCATTCCACTTTGTCAACGGACTCATTACTTTCCTGTGTGGTGTAGCGTCCGGCCGTATCAATCAGCACGGCCTCGTTGGTGAACCACCAATCACAATTACGGGTGCCACCAATGCCGCGAATCGCAGCCTTGCCGAATTGTTCCGCCAGCGGAAAGGTCAATCCCGCGTTGATGAGCGCAGTCGTCTTACCCGAGCCGGGTGCCCCAATGAAGGCGTACCAGGGTAGCTGATAAACATATTGCTTCGACAAACCTGACAGGAAGCCGCCTTTGTCGTTGCTGGTAAAGCGGGTTTTCTTCAGGATTTCAGAGGCGTCTTTGAACCGCTTATTCAGCTCGGCTACCTGCTCAGCGCCTGCCGCCGGGCCGTCGCCCGGTTTCGCCGCGCTCTGCATTTTCGCGAGTTGCCCAAGCAGCGCTGCGTTGACGTTGCGCTCGCGCCACCAGCGCACCAATAGCTTGATGAACCAGATTGTCCAGACGACCGCAATCATCGTCCAGCGAACCCAGGCAGGCGCGATCGGGCGGAAATCGGCAACAGCAATCAACGGGCCGACGAACCAGATGATCGCCGACAACAGCAGCAGCATCACAATCGTGAGTGTTGTCCGGTTAAACAGCTTGCGGAAAATAAGGCGCAGGTACTGCATCATTGTTTCCCCTGAACCGCCGGTGCGGCGGGTGCTGCAGGCGCGGCACCGGCAGACGCAGCCAACTCCCGGTCTCGCTCAGCCGGTGGCACCAGCAATGTCACTTCGACGCGACGATTGCGTGATCGCCCTTCGGGTTTCTTATTGTCATCGATCGGCTCGGCCTCGCCCTTGCCTTGTGCCGTGACACGACCGCGCACGGCGAGCTTGCCGTCGACCATGGCGCGCACCGCTTCAGCTCGTCCTTGTGAGAGCTCGTAGTTGGACGGGAAGCGCAGGCTGCGTATAGGCTGATTGTCGGTATGGCCGACGACCCGAACCGCACCGGGCACCGCGTTGAGCGCGTTGGCCACGCGGTCAATCACCGTGACGTAGCGTGGCTTGACATCAATGGATCCACTATCAAACATGCCATCACCGCGCAACACGATGATGCTGCGATCGGCCTGATCATCAACCGTGACCAAACCTTCGGCGATCTCGGGCTGCAAAAACTTGGTTAGACGGGCCATCGGTGCCGGCGTCGGTTTGAGCTGTTGTGTTTTCGGCGGTCGAATCGAATTGATGGCAGAGAAAACGGGACTCGATTTGTCGGAGATCAGGAAGTAATAAAGAAAAAAGATGCCGGTCAGCAACGCCAATACCGTTCCCACCGTAATCCACAACGGCAGAAATCCCCACTTCGATTTGCCATCGGCAACCGCACCGCGCCAGTTAAGCGACAGCGCCTTTGAATATTCGCCGCGCGCACCGTCCATGATTTCCACGAGGCGACGACGCAATGTGTCGAGCTGCGAACGACCATTGTCGACAACGCCAAAGCGGCCTTCAAATCCGAGCGCGATACACACCGCCATGAGTTCGATCAAGTCGATGTGTTTCTTCGGATCCTGCACCAGCCGCGCCAGCACCTGATAGAACTTTTCGCCCCCCCAGGTTTCGTTATGAAAGGTGACCAGCAACGAGTGCCGCGACCACTGGCCGCCGCCACCCCAGGGGGTTTTTGCCGCGGTTTCGTCGAGCGCCGTGCAAAGCGCGTAGCGAGCAGCGATTACCGTCTCCGGTGGCACCAGGGATTCGCGCGCACGCCGCTCAAAAAGTTGCACCTGCTCGACCAGATAGTCGCGAAGCTGCGCCGGGTCAGGGTGATGCGCGGTGACCCTGATTTGCGGAATCAGGTTAAGCAGCGGGTTGGCGGCGACGGCCAGCGTGTTTGCGCCGCTCAACACTTCGGGCAGGTCGGCGGCAACTTGTGCTATATCGATTCCAGGGCCAGCCACAGGTGGCAAAGCCATCGTAGCACTGGCGCCTAGAGGCACGGCACCTTGCGGGTTGGCAAGGATCGCAAACGGGTCGAGATTGGCGGGAGTGGTCATGCGCGTATCGCCCAGAATTCAAGTTTCAGTCCGGGCCAGTCACCCGCGAGATGCATCGCAAGACCGCCGGAGCGCTCAAGCCCACGCCAGAATTCGCTGGAAGTATCCAGCTCGAAATAGTTATTGCCCGCGTGGTAGGGAATTTGTCTCGGTGCCACTGGCAGCGGACGCAGTCCGACACCGGGCAAATGCAGGTTCACCAGATCGCGAATTTTTTCGACCGGGCCAATTTTGACTTGCGTCGGGAACAATTTGCGCACCTGTTCTCCAGGCAGCTCGGAGGCTACAGCGAGCACAAACACGGCACTGGTAATCAGCGACTTGTCGGCAATCACGGCGACCCGTACGCCGTAAGCACGCTCAAGCAACTCGATCTGGAATGCGTTTTGTTCAAGCACCATCGATAACGACCGGCGCAAATCCTGCATCACCGGCGTGAAGCAGCTAGCCAAATCGTCGTGAACATAAGTCGGGTAATCACCGGGACGCCGCGATTCACGCGTGAAGGTCGTGAAGTCACCGGCCAGCGCCAAAAGCTCGGCGTACAGGCGCTCGGGGTGCAGTGATCGCAACTGCGACAAATGCACCACCAAGGGCTCCGCGCGGTTGACCAGTTGCAGCAGCAAAAAATCAGCCAACTCGGATACGCCGCCTTTGCCCGGTGCTGACATCCGCACCGCTAGCGCTTCACCGCGATGATGGATGAGGCCCGCCAGCTCACGCAAGAAGCCCGAGAGCACGCTGCTTTCATGAACGACCACAATGGTCGGGATAAACGACTCACCGAGCGCGACCGAAAGGTCATTCCTGCGCTCCGTCACGTGACATACGCCGAGGGTCATCCAGCCTTCGGGCACTTCGCCATCGGGCAACAGGCGCATGCGAAGCTGGGCATTCTGGATCGGCGCAGGTTCGCCGCCTACCGAGTTTTGGTCGGCGACGTCATCATCGATGACGCTGTAGCGCGCGAGCGACCGCGCGTCGTCGTCAAACGAGACCTCTTCGCTGCCGGTGCGGTACATCGGCAGGCACAGCGATACGCGCTTGCCCTTGAGTGTTTCAGGAATGTCGATGGCCTTAGGCGGCGCGTTTTGATCCGGAAATGAGAATGTCGTGCCATCGGGCATCACCCCCGTTGCGCGAGCGATCGCCACCTTGCCGATAGCCAAAGAGGTCTCATCGAGTTGCAGCGTGTGGAAACCCCAGAAATGTCCCTCACTCGCCAAGCCACGCTGATGCTGCGAATGCTCACGATGGCGCTCACCCTGCTGAAAATGCTGCGGGCGAAGGAACATGCCCTCCGACCAGACGACTCGACTGCGATCACCCATCAGTTATTCCCCGATTTGACTAAAACGCTTTGACGACTTCAATATTCTTCTCAACCGCTTTCTTGTAATTCTCGGCTTTTTCCTTCAAATCTGCGACTACTTTTGTATAGCGCGTAATTGCTGAGGCTACCTTTGGCACCGCCTCGGCGATCGTTGCGATCAGCGCAGGCAGATTGCCGTCGGATGCCTGGTCAGCACCATCGGAAATAGTTTCTACGGCATCCGCCAAATCGGCCTTCGCCTGCTCGACGAGTTCGCGAATCTCCTCGTAGTCCTCGCGGGCCTGCTTCACCGTCTTAATATTGTCGTCGAGAAGCTGCTTGGCCTTGTCCATTTTTTCGTTGGCTTTGTCAACGAAGGCTTTTGTGTCCTCGATAGTCTTTGCGAGTTTGTCGGTAGGATCAGGCATTTAAGCGCTCCAAACTAATTGTTTATCGATTTCACGACAGTCGCCTGAACCAAGTTCAGGCGCGTACCGACGAGTTGATGATGAACTTCGTCCAAAACGCGTTGAAGTGCTTCACCCGATACGGCATAACGTGCAGCGACGACTTTGGACGCCGCAGAAAACGATCTTGCATGCAGAACAAGCAGTAGACAATGCGCCGCGACCGCACGATCCGGAGCGCTTTCGACACGGTTCAGCACACGAGGGAGCGGAACATCCCTCGCGCTCAGCTTCAAGGGCAACAATGCTCGGCAGATCGCCTCTTCTCGCTCTGGCTTCTCGGTTTGGCCCAACGCTTGAATCAGACCGGGGATCGCTGACTTCCCGCTCTCACCCATCTTGGCCAGTGCGTCGATCGCTGCCAAAGCCGCTGCGTCATCGTCTGATGCCGCAATCTTTGCTAGTGCAAGCGGCGCAACTCCGTCGGGATTAAGTTTGGCAAGTGCCAAATAGCCCGCAATTCCGGTAGGCATAAGTGCCTGACCTTGCAGCGAACGAAGCACGTATTGTTCAACGCGCTGCTTCCCATCGGCGGAACTACCGGCGCTGCGCGCGAGCGCAGCCAATCCCTCCGTCGTCCATTTGACTGGCGTTGCGGCCGTCGCCGCCTGAGCAATGAACGCCGCCCCCTGCACCGCGAACGGCGTCATAGCGCGGAGGGCCACCTGGCGCATCGTGCCATCTTCTACGAAAAGCATTGCTGCAAGGCTCGGCCATGCAGCCAGCGGAACCTGCCCCAGTTGGGCGAGACCATGCGCCGCAAATGTTCGCACCGCTGGCGCGTTTTCGGCGGAGCCCAATGTCGCCAGACAATTGGCGGCGGCCAGCTTTTCGGAATCACGTTTCACGTTGCCGAGTGCCACCGCAGCCAGTTGGCAGGCGACAGGATCAGCGCGCGAAGCCTCGACGCAGGCGACGATCGCGCCGACGCATTCATCGACATCCGCAGTCGGCTGTACCGACATGGCGAGTGCTTCAACGCGCTGATCGTGATCATCCGACAACAGACCCACTCGCAGGCGCTCAAGCGACCACGGCTCAATCTTCGATACCTCGGTCAGCGCAACATTCGAGGCAACTTCAGAACTCATGGCACCACCATCAAATCAAGTTGCCGACGCCGGGTGAGTACAGTGGTGACACAACTGAGGTTGCGATCACCACGCCCGAACACAACACCGTTGCTGAAGCAAGCATAATCACCGGCGCGGTAATTGTGACTGCGGCACCGGCGGTGATGGTGATCGCCCCGCCAGCCGTGACCGACACGACACCGCCACCTGTCAACGAGATCGCCGCACCGGCCGTGAGAGTCATTGCTGCGCCAGCAGTCGTCGAACACACCCCGGCTACCGTCGTCGTCTTCATTCCGCCTACTGTGGTGGTCTGCATGCCCGCTACCATTGTCTTGTCAATGCCACCGATCGTCGTGTCGCGCATGCCACCGATCTTCTCGGTCTGCATGCCGACGATTTTGGTGTCATCGGTGCCCATCACCATGGCCTTGCGGGTAAAACAGGTTTCGGAATACTGTGTTGCACCCATCACGTTGTAGCGCTGCGCCGAGTAAGACGCGGCTCCCACTACTATCGTTTTGTCGGCGCCCATGATCGTCGTCTTCCGTGACTTCTGAATGAGCGTCGATTGCTTGCCGCCGATCTTGATTTTCTCGTTGCCGCCGGTTGAGAAAGTGTGGTTCTGGCCAATTGTTTCCGTGTGATTTTCACCGGTTTTTTCTTTAAGATCCTTGCCAATATTCTGCGTACGCTTGCCATCGACCATATTGCTCTGATCGCCGTTGACCGTGTTGTCCTGATTGGCGGTGACGCATACCGTCTGATTGTTGTTGATCTGAACACTCTGATTGTTCGTAATGACGTGACGGTCATCATGATTGACGAATCGATCATCGTCGTGTTCAACACGCGTCGAACGATCATGACCGACCATGCGCGATTCATCGAGCTCAACGACTGTGTCGTGGTTCTTCTGGGCATGAATGTAGAGCTGTTCTTTGCCCTTCATGTCTTCCATGCGGATTTCGTTGAAATCAGTTGGTCCGCCGCCCTTGGTCGAACGCGACTTTAATCCGCTCGCAGTCTTATTGGCTGGCAGCCCGTACGGAGGCATCAAGTCGGCGTTGTAGACACTGCCCGTAATGAGTGGATAGTCCGGGTCGCCGCCGAGGAAATCAACGACAACCTCGTGCCCGATGCGCGGAATGTGGATCAAGCCCCACTTCTCACCCGCCCACGGCGTGGCGACGCGAATCCAGCAACTGCTGTCCTGATTTTTTTTGCCGTATCGATCCCAATAAAACTGCACCTTCACGCGGCTGTATTCG
This sequence comes from Burkholderiales bacterium, assembly GCA_043757535.1. Classification (GTDB taxonomy): domain Bacteria; phylum Pseudomonadota; class Gammaproteobacteria; order Burkholderiales; family Casimicrobiaceae; genus Casimicrobium. The sequence continues at coordinate 29,675 of JAYVPF010000296.1, read as the reverse complement.
TCGGTGTAGATCTCTTCACCCGCCGGACCCACCACCAGCGCGGTCTGCGGTCCATGGGTGAGTGGCTTGGGCGTTAGCAATTGCGGGCGATACGGCATGCTGGTCGGCTGCGAGGTGACCGTGATGCCCCAGTCGGCGTCGCCCTCGCCACTGCCCGATGACAGGCGGGCGTTATCGCGGAAAAAGTACGTCGTCGCCACCGCCAGGTATTGGCGATTTTGATCTTTCCTCGGGCAGTTCTCGAGCGTGTAGGTGTACCCCGGTGCCATGGTACGCACGGTGGTGTGACCCTGACAGCGCTCCTGCTCGGCCTGCAGCGTCTGCAGGCCAAGCTTGACATAGTCCTCACCGTCGGCGTGCTTGACATATCCGCCTGGCCACTCGTAGCGCTGATATTTGGCGTGCGAATATTTCATGACGTTTGCGTTATTGATCTTTAGATCCGCCTTGGGATGCTTGAAGTCGTAGTCGTCCGAGAAATATTCACCGGGGTCGACCTCTTCGCGCACGACCCAGCTATTGAAGTGCTCCTCATCGGAGTCGGTCACTGCGTCAATGCCGATGTATCTGATGGTCGACTTTCCGGGCAACGGTTTGTGACTCACGATGTCATCAATCAGCACCATGGTGTGATTGCCTTCAGCGTGTTCAAAGTAGAAGTAAATCCCCTCAAGCTCCATCAGGCGCATGACGAAATTCATATCGGTTTCCTGATACTGAACGCAGTAGTCCCAGGCGCGGTAGGTTCGGGTCAGTTTTTTTACCAGCGGATAGCCGTAGCGCGAAAGCACATCGTCAATGATCTCGGGAACCGTTTTGAACTGAAAAATCTTGCAATCGCTGCGACGGCTGGCGATCCACAGCCACGGTCGAAGCTTGGCGATGTAGACCAGGTGTTCGCCCTCGCGACCGGCATTGCCAAATCGCGTGCAGATACCGTTAAACGGTCGTATGCCCTTGCCGCCTTCGGTTTCGACCTTCAGCGTGATCGGCTCACCGAGCATCGCCTTGGCGCTTAAGCTGGGCGTTTTTTTGTCGGCGTGAAAAACGACATCAAATTCAAAGGGGATCGATAGCGCTTCGGTTCCTGTCATTTGCCGGAACCAAAGTGCGGCACCCAGGGGCGTGACGGCATCGACCAGGCGTTCTGTGCTTGGCATTTAGGGTGTCCTCTTTGTGGTGAGTGTTTGCATGTGCAGGCGGGGTCTGGTGCTACCAACATCCGATTTGCTGGCAGTCGGTGGCGCGGGCAGACAGCGCTGAATAATTATCGACGAGCAGCGAGATTTGCAGACTGCCATGAGCGCTTTTGCTGAGCGACGCCGACCCGAGCATTTCAACTTCCTGACCTTGCCCAGCGTAGAGCAGTCGGTCACAGAGTCGAAAGCAGTTGTTGCGCGATCCTGCCTGACTGTATCCGCCTGCGAGAACGGCACCCCTGCATTGATGCCAAAGCCGCAAAACGCGCGCTTCATCAAAGCGGCTAAATTGCCAGCGTTGCGGCAGTGCCGTGCCCGCCGCGTCGAGGTCGTCAGCGAGCGACGCCGTAGCGCCGACGGGCCGGGGTAGACCGTCCGGTTTGGCGGCACGCACGCTCATGTAGGCCTCACCCCACGCGCTGGCTACCGCGACCGAGCTAAAGCCGTCGGCTTGCCCCTCGTGGCGTGATGGAGACCAGATGCGAAGGATGACCATAAGCGCGGCTGCGTTGCACTAGGTTGTTGGGAGGGAGACAGCTAGCCCGATAGTCCTAAGGACGGACTGCGTGGGCAAAAAGCGACATTTTGTGTTCATGTCATTGACGGAATCATGCCCGCACGACGTGCTGCGCCACCCATTTTCCAGAGGACAAACGAACCACGTCAAAGCGCATCGTGTCACCGATTTCCACGAAAGCAAATCCAGGCGCGACGACGTGACCAGCCAGAAATTGCACGTCTCCGCGCCCGTCCTTGCGGGTGATGATTCCATAGCCGTTGGCCAGTGATTTCACGGTGCCGGAGATAGCGTTGGCGGCAAACGAGGCCTCCTCCACGGCTGCGGAATCGACGGTTGCGTTCGCGGACAGATTGCTGGGGTCAACTGGTATGGGTTTAAACAATGCCGCCTCGGGCGATTGCCTGTAGTTCCGCCGCGCCATGTCGCGAAGGTCGATGACACGATCACCGGACACCACCACCTTGCCCGCGCTCGTCAACAGGAGCTCAAACAATTGCATGGCATTGGATTCAAGCTTGAGGCGCAACGGCTGCCACTGAATTTGGGAGCCCACAGTGACCACGACGCTGGGCTCAAAGAGGCACGCCGATTCTGCCGCTTCCAGCGAGAGCCCGGCGCCGACATCTTCGGCCGAAATATGGGGCGTGCTAAGCACTTTGAGGCCAGCGGCCACCGCCTCGCCGTCGCTCGTTGTTGCCTTGGCGCGACACCAGCGCATATCGACGAGATCGGTACGCTCAAGCGTAAAGCCCAACCGCGCCCCGACGATGAGCCGTACGTAATCCTGAAGCCCGACCAGCGACCAGGCGCGCTGCAGAGGCTCCAACTCGATCAGCGCGGCAGCGTCCTGCTCCCAGCGCGAAGCATTGACGATGAGACTGATTGTGCAACGCGTATCGGACATGTTTCCCCCGCTTTTGAAGTGCTTAAACATTATCAGTCAAATCCGGGCCAGCACAAAGCGCGGCGCGCTAACAAACGGCACGGCGCGTGACCAGCGCAGAGCGCGATGATGAGCGGCGTTGTTTCGACCGGAAAAGCAGATTCCCAGACCAACAGCTTTTTGCTGTTAGCACGTATACATTAGGGCTAAGCGGCAATATTGTTATTTATCGACTATCGCCACAAATAGCCACAAGCCCGCATTAAACGGTCATTTCATCGTAAAGCTGTAGCACGACTTCTGCATTTTCACGCGTCAGCGCAGCGCGAACAGGACGCACGCGATAACCACGACGGCGATGACCAGAGCGACGCTTAACGTGCTGCTCGTGCCGGACGCGGCCTCGTAGCGCGTGCGTTGACCGCGCAGCTCAGCCATTGACACTTTTTTGACTTCGGGCGTCGCTGGCGGCGGATCAATAGGCAAGGCTCTGACCCCTTCGATCTCCTCTTGCGTGAGAGGCGATGCGGTGGTCGTTCTTTCGGTCGCCACCGACGTGCGCTGTCGTTGCACCACCCAGCCGAGCGCTGCTCGAAACTCGTTGATACTCTTGAAGCGATCGATGGCGCGAAGCGACAGCGCTTTCGCGACCGCAGCAAACAACGCAAGCGAATACATTTCACGCGCCACGAGCGTGTCTAGGGGAGGCAATGAATCACGCACGATGCGACTGGTGGCAGGCGTGGGTGGCTTCCCGCTGACCAAAAAATAAATCACTGCGCCGAGCCCGTAGACGTCAGTCCAGCGGCCCTGCTCCATGCTGCCGTCTTCGACATATTGCTCAATAGGCGCGAAGCCCGGTTTGAGGATCGTAGTCAAGGCCTGCGTCATGCCGCCAAGCACTTGCCGCGCTGCGCCGAGATCAAGCAATACAGTCTCACCCGCCGCCATTAGCAAAATATTGTCAGGCGAAATATCGCGATGAATGACGCGGTGCGCATGCAGCTCGGACACCGCTTCAAACACAGGCAACATCCAACCCTGAATTTGCACCTCGGACGCTGGCGCTGCCGCGTGAACACGAACCTCGCGCAACGTCTTGCCGGGGTAATACTGCATCGCCATGTAGGCGGTGCCGTTCTGCTCCCACGCGCGGTGCACGCCGACCAGCGCCGGGTGCGCGAACTCAGCGAGCAAATTCGCCTCACGCAAAAATCCCTTGAGCCCGCTTGCGTAGGCGCGAGCCAGATCGCCACTCCGTGGCAGTACCTGCCCGCCGCTACCGCGCGCGGCAATCGCCGCTGGCAGAAATTCCTTGATCGCCACGGTACGGTTGCTGCGCGTGTCGCGCGCAAGGTAGACGACACCGAAACCCCCCTGACCGATCAGTCCGGTGATCATGTAGTTGTCGAGCGAAGTGCCGGTGGGCAAAGTATCAACGGTGTTCGGGTGGGTCGCAGTCATGTGACAAGATTATCGGTAAGTCACCGACAGGACGCAGAATTGGCCTTCAATACGACATTTCGACAGTCGGTCAGGGTTATTCGTTGTGGCGACGACGCGACAAAGTCAATCCAAAATGAGCCATTTATGTGCCTGACTGGCGGCCGTCATGTTTTCGTAACGCCTTGCGTCTTTATGTTTGTCGGCAGAAACGCCATAATTAGCGGGTTATCCGCCCTTCGGCCCTGATGGATACTCCGTCCCAGCAAAACCTTAATCAACTGCCACTCGGCTCGCCTCTGGGCGACTTCACCATTACCGGCATCGTCGGTGAAGGTGGGTTTGGCATTGTCTATCTCGCGTATGAAGCCGCGCTAGACCGCGTCGTTGCGATCAAGGAATACCTGCCCTCCTCGATTGCAGGCCGCACCGGCAATCAGTCGGTGATGGTGCGCTCACAGTTGAACCGCACCGCTTACGCGTCGGGCCTGAAAAATTTCCTGCGTGAAGCGCAGATGCTGGCCAAGTTCTCGCATCCGGCGCTGGTGGAGGTACACCGCGTCTGGGAGCAAAACGCGACCGCCTACATGGCGATGCGCTATTACGAAGGCAAAACACTGCGTGAGTGGCGTCTGAACAACGAAGACTTTGACGAGCACCGCATTCGTCGTCTGCTCGAACCGGTGTTCGATGCGCTATCTCTGCTGCATGCGCAAAACGTGATCCACCGTGACGTGTCGCCCGACAACATTCTGATGCGCGGCACCGGCACGCCCGTGCTGCTTGATCTGGGCGCAGCGAGGCTAGTGATCGGCGGCATGACGCAGGCCCTGACCACAATACTCAAGCCCGGCTATGCGCCGATTGAGCAATATGTCGATGACGGCACCATGCATCAGGGGCCGTGGACTGACGTCTATGGCCTGGGTGCCGTTTTGTACTACATGCTGACCGGCGTCGCACCCCCTCAGGCGGTAGCGCGGATGATTACCGACCCGCTGCACAACATGGCCAGCAAGGTTCGGGTAGCGGTGCCCGAAGCGTTTATCGACGCCGTGATCAAGGCGCTTGCCGTGCGACCGGAGAACCGTTTCCAGAGTGTCGATGATCTGCGCGATGGCTTGGGCTGGTCCGAGCCGCTGCCCGCGGCACCGCGCACGCAGTACACCCGAACTGCCGACGTCACTCGAGGAGCGCTCGCTGCCGCCGGTGGCAACAAACCTGTCACGCTCAGCCCCGCTCCGGCAACGTTGCCACCGCTACCGACCGCTGTCCTACGTACGCCGATAGCAGCGACTTCGCTTGCGCCGCCCGGGCCTCCGATCATTGCCATTCCCGCGCCCGCAGTCAGTACTGCGGAGGCGTCGTCTGCGGCGCCCGCCTCGCCCGTTCCTGTTGCTCCGGCCATAACCGCGCCCGTCAAGGACGACGACTATGACGACAACAAGACTGTTATCTGGAATAGCGCTGCGGCTTCGGAGGCCGTTCGGGCCGCTCGACTAGCCGCCGTTGCCGACAAATTTCCGTCGACCGCTTCAACGGCGGTTGCTGCGCCCGCGACAGCGGCTCCGGCAGCTACAGCGGCACAGCCAACCACGCCGCGACGGGTCAAAAACTACGGCGACGCACCTGTCTCAGGTAGCAAGACTTGGTTATTTGTTGCGCTAGCCGCCGCAGTCGCGGCGGCGGGCGGATACTTTGCCTTCAATCGCACGCCGTCGCCCGCGCCTGCACCGGTTACGCCAACGCTGGCCCCCGCGTCGTCAACACTGGTCATTGCACCCGATGTCGTATCCAAGCCGTCCGTTTCTGCGCCACCTCCCGCGCCCGCTGCTGCGCTCGCCGCACCCAGGGTCAGCGCGCCTCCCGTTGCCGCGAAGCCTGCCCCGCCCGCGCCTGCGCCCGTGATCGTTGCGCAACCACCCACCTTTAGTGCCGCCGACGCCAAGGCGAAGGAAGTCGCGCGCACGGCCGACGATGAGGCGATTGTCAGAGCCAAGCGCGAAGCCACTGAAAAAGCTAGGGTCGATGCGCAGGATAGAGCCGCCAAAACAAAAGCCGATGCCGATGAGCGCGCACGAAAACTGCGGGTTGAAGCCGAAGAACGCGCTGCCGACGCACGCGCCGAACAGGAAGAAAAAACTCGCCGCGTGCGCGAAGACGAAGATCGCGTCGCTAGCGCAAAAGCAAAACAGGAAGCGGCCGACCGGCAGAAAGCTGCCAGCGTGCCTGCCACCGGTGGCCTAGTGGTAACGCCGCCACGGCGCTCCGTGGATGAGCTCGCATCAGTGGGAAATGCCGCGTTCAAACGTGGCGAAATGGCCGCTGCGCGCACGGCATGGAATGAATTGGTGGCGCATCCGGACGCAACCGCACGCTCAAAGGCCATCGCTTACTTCAACCTCGCCGCGAGTTACTGCACGAATTCTGACGAGGCCAATTGCGAGCGAATGTTGGTGTCCATGCTGCGCGCGGATCGCGCCTACGGTGCCGACATTCCGGAGCGTGAGCTTCCCCAGTTCAAGCGTGCCTATGATCGCGCGGCCCGGCAGGTTCGCGTGCCCGGCTATTAGGGGTGCCTTGCGCTTGTCGCTAAGCGCTTAGCGCCTAGCGAGCCGCGTCCGAGAAAAACTCGAGCAGTTCAGCCGCGCGCGAATAGGCGTCGCGCTGACCCAAACTAATCAACGCGTTGACGAAGTCCGGCTCGAACAAGAGATAGCTTGCAAGCGATGCTCCGCCGGCATCGCTGATCAACCCGCCGAGCGCCTTACGGGTCGCCAGTGGCATGTCCTGAGCGTGCTTCAGCGCCAGCGCGTCCAGCGACTGCGACGGCTGCATGGCAAATACGCGAATCGGACGGTACGGCAGCACCGCGGCGACTGACGGCGGCAATTGCTTCAGCGTCTCGGTCACCCGCTGCGCCTGCTCCACGTCGGCCTGCAAGGTGTCGTGGAACACGCTTGCCATCGCATGCGCTGCCACTGCGCTCAAGCCCGGTCGCACCTGCACCGGTGCGTCCCCCGCAAGGGCAGAGCGCTTGGGCTGGCCCACGCCGATCACCATGATGCGATCAGCACCCAAATGCATCGCGGGCGACAGCGGGGAGATCTGGCGCATCGAACCGTCGCCAAAATATTCGGCCTGACCATCGACCGTGATCGCTGTGGCCGGAAACACAAAAGGAATGGCACTTGACGCCATCAGATGATCGACCGAAATATTCTGGAACTCGGCGCGGCGCCCCGGACGACTCCAGGTTTGTGACTCGTCGTCGTCCTTGCCATGACAAAACGTCCAATGAACGCCGCTCGAATAGCTCGATGCGGTGACTGCGACGGTGGCCAGTGTGTGGTTCGCCAGCGCCCGATCGATGCCAGCAAACGACACCGCTTTGCGCAGCGTATCGGCGAGTGGTGCATTGTCGAGAATGGCACCGTGCGCGAGGGCACCGCGTGAAAGATTGACTAGGGCGAGGTATTTATTGCTGCCGGGCAACCACGAACTCGCGGAGGTTTTGTTTAACTGATAGACATCGTTTGAGCGCAATTTTTGCCAAAAATTTGCCAGATCATCAAACGCTTGAACGCCAATTTCTGCCTCTCCCGCCAGTGCCGCTGCGTTGATCGCGCCCGCCGACGTGCCGACCAAGACTGAAAACGGAAATTGATCAGCGGGAAGCTTTCCCGTCTGCACCAGCATGCTGGCCATCGCCTTCAGCACGCCGACCTGATAGGCGGTACGAGCGCCGCCGCCCATCAGCACCAGCGCGCGGGCGTTGCCGGGTTGTGGCGACAATGCAGAGTAAATGACGGTGCCGAGTGACATGGCTTTGTTTATAGCGCCTGTTGGATCGTTTGCCGCAGGCAGTTTACCCAGCAACGCCGTCGGGTAGCCATAAGACTTTTACATGAAATGACGTCTGATTAGGGGCTAGCACGTCATTTAGCGTAAAGTCGACTTGTCGCACAAATGCCCTATAGCCCGGTGAAAATGGTCAGTTCACCAAAAAGTTGTTTGTTTAACGATGACCCCTACGGCGCGGTTTTGTCGGGTCAAGGATCACGGCAATTTGTGGCGTCATCACGGTTTGAGTGACCCATCACCGGTGAGACCGGCCTGTCTGGCAGCCATCATCGAGCGCGGCGGACGCCGCTTTATCGTCACGGTTTCTGTGGGCGGTAGCAGGTCACCGTACCGCCGGTCACGGTCACGGTCGAGGTTCCGTACTTGCCACTTTTAAGATACACCCACTCCAGCGTTTGAACCGAGCGCACGCTGTCGTAGTTTTGATGCAATACGTCAACCGATCCATCGGTGTTGAGATAGGAAACCACCGAGGTGTGGCGCGGAATGCCGAACGTATTTTCCGTCCAGTTTCCGTCCTCATCTACCACCTTCACCGTGAAGCCGTTGAATTGCAGAATATCGCCAAGCTGCACACTTGCCGGAGTAACGATGCGTCCCCACACGTAGAGCTGCGCGCTCGGACGTCTAGCGCCGACAGACTTGATGGCCGCTTCCGCCGCGTCCCAGCATTCGCCCCTATCAATTTTCGCGTTAGCTCGAGCTTTGAGCCAAGTCACGATGCTCAAACCCTCTGTCGCGGTGACATCTTTCGCCATGATCGATTTCCTCTTCGGTTAAATCTGCCTTTGCAATGCAGGTTCACCCGACGCCAAGGCTTGGTCAGGTGAATATCACTCAAAGACGTATTCGAAATCCCCATTAGCGACACCGATTGCAACTTTTTTCAGCGCATGGCCTTCCATCGTGCGGCGCAGATATTCTTCAGACAATTTCGGCAGGATGGTATTGGTCAAAATCGCGTCGATCATGCGACCGCCGCTCTCGATCTCGGTGCAGCGTGAGGCGATCAGTTTGACCACATCTTCGCTGTAGGTGAATTCCGCCTTGTGGTTTTCGGCGATGCGCTTCTTGATACGGCCCAATTGCAGGCGAATGATGTTGCCGAGCATTTCATCGCTGAGCGGGAAGTACGGCACGGTCTGTATGCGTCCAAGCAATGCGGCCGGGAAAACTTTAAGCAAAGGTTCGCGCAGGGCTTTGGCGATGTCTTCCGGTTGTGGCATCAGCTCCGGGTCGCGCGTCATGCTCATGATGAGCTCGCTGCCGACGTTGCTGGTCAAAATGATCACGCAGTTTTTGAAGTCAATCATGCGACCTTCGCCATCCTCCATCTGGCCTTTGTCAAACACCTGGAAGAAAATTTCGTGCACGTCGGGATGCGCCTTTTCGACCTCGTCTAAAAGCACCACGCTGTAAGGCTTGCGCCGCACTGCCTCGGTCAGCACACCGCCCTCGCCATAGCCCACGTAGCCCGGTGGCGCGCCCTTCAGGGTGGAGACGGTGTGCGCCTCCTGAAACTCGCTCATGTTGATGGTGATCATATTTTGCTCACCACCGTAGAGCTGCTCAGCAAGCGTGAGCGCGGTCTCGGTTTTACCGACGCCCGACGGGCCGACCAGCATGAAAACGCCAATCGGTTTGTTCGGATTGTCGAGCTTGGCACGGCTGGTTTGAATGCGCTTGGCGATCATCTCCAGACCATGACGTTGACCGATAACGCGTTGATTCAACGTGTCGGCGATTTTGAGAATCGCCTCGACTTCGTTTTTCACCATACGACCGACCGGAATGCCGGTCCAGTCGGCGACCACCGAGGCAACGGCTTGCGCATCGACGGCGGGCAGGATCAGCGGCGTATCGCCTTGCATCACTGCAAGCTTGCCTTGCAGTTCGTTCAAGTCTTTGAGCATTGCGGCTCTAGCGTCATCCCCGAGCGGGACAGCCGTATCGACCTTGCCGTCACCCGAACCACGTAGCTTGCCGCGCAGGTCAAGAATTTGCTCAACGAGCAGTTTTTCGTCTTTCCAGCGAATGTCGAGTAACGCCAGTTTTTCGGCATGAACCGCGCGCTTGGTGTTGGCCTCAGTCAGGCGCTCGCCAATCGCGATACCGACCGCCGCTTCGCGATCAATGATGCCGATTTCGACATCGAGCATTTCGATCTTGCGCAACGTGTCCTCGACTTCCGGAGGCGTTGCGTGCTGGCTAACCGCCACGCGAGCGCAACTGGTGTCGAGCAAACTGACCGCTTTGTCAGGCAACTGACGGGCCGGGATGTAGCGGTGCGACAGATTCACCGCAGCGGTGATCGCCTCATCGAGCAGCAATACTTTGTGGTGCTTTTCGAGCACGGTGGCGACGCCGCGCAACATGGCCACAGCCTTGGCTTCGTCTGGTTCAGGAACTTGCACGACCTGAAAGCGCCGGGTCAACGCCGGATCTTTTTCGATGTATTTCTTGTATTCGGCCCATGTCGTCGCGCCGATCGTTCGCAAGGTGCCACGCGCGAGCGCAGGCTTGAGCAGGTTCGCCGCATCGCCCGTACCCGCCGCACCACCCGCACCCACCAGCGTGTGCACTTCGTCGACGAAAAGGATAATCGGCTTCGGACTCGCCTGCACCTCGTCAATCACCTGACGCAGCCGCTGTTCGAACTCTCCTTTCATGCTGGCACCGGCTTGCAGCAAGCCGATATCGAGCGTCAATAGCGATACGTCTTTCAGCTGTGGTGGCACATCGCCTTTGGCCAGCCGCAACGCAAAGCCTTCGACCACGGCGGTTTTACCCACGCCAGCTTCGCCCGTCAGGATGGGGTTGTTCTGACGACGACGCATGAGTATGTCAACAATCTGACGAATCTCTTCATCGCGGCCGGTGATCGGATCCAGTTCACCTTTTTTGGCTTTTTCGGTGAGATCAACCGCGTATTTTTTTAGGGCCTCTTGCTTGCCCATTTGTGCGGGTGCCATGGCACCGCTCGCCTCCCCCGGCTCGCCACTGAGGCCGGAGCCGTCGCTGGCGGCGAGTGTTTCTTCCGGCGAGCCTTTGACGATGTCAGGCAGTTTCTCTGACAGCGCATCAATGCCGAGCTTTTCGAACTCTTTCGAGATGCCGTAGAGAATGTTGCGCAATCCCATGGTCTTGACCAGACCGACCAGGATGTAGGCGCTGCGAACCTGCGAATCGTTGTACTTGAGGGTGCCATACACCCAGGCGCGCTCCACGGCGTTCTCGATGTGCTCGGAGAGATCAGAAATGGCAGTTGCACCGCGCGGCAATTTGTCCAAAGCCTTGGTCAAATCAGCAGCGAGCTTTGAAGCATCAACATCGAAATGACGGATGATGCGGTGCACATCACTGTCGTTGGTGCTGAGGATTTGATGCATCCAGTGCACCAATTCAACGTAGGGATTGCCGCGCAGTTTGCAGAAGACTGTAGCGCCTTCGATTGCTTTGTAGAGCAACGGATTGAGTTTTCCGAATAAGGCGGTACGACTGATCTCAGACATTATCTTTTTCCCTTTAACAATGATTCAATGATTCAATGATTCGTTGCCGTGTGCTGCGATCAGGCGGCCCGAACGTTAGTTAATCTTTCCGCATCGAGAATGACATCATCGGCGTCTCGGGTGCGTTTGGCCGCGGGCATAGCGAGCCAGCTCGTCCAGCCCAATTGACCGTAGGAGCCAAGGCGCGTTGCCGGTACTTCTTCGCGTTTCAGGACAATTTGGGCATCCCACGCCAGCTCAATGCCAATGTAATTGCGCACCCAATCGCGCACTTGTAAAAAACGTACGCCTCCCGGCAAATAGCGCTCAAACTCAACCAGCGACATCGCGCCAACACGAAGGCGAAACTTGTGCTGCGCATCGGGCACTTTCTCCCCGGCAATCGCACCCTGACCTAAGCGCGACGAGGCGGTCCCTAATTCGATGCGGTGACGGCCTTCGCTGCCTGCACTCGCCACCGAAGTCAGACGAGTGCGATCGGCCTCAGACAGATGCAACCACTGAATGCAGTACTCCTGCATCATGATCGGTACCCGGAGAAGCGCGGCGAGGGCACGCGTGAGGCCTTCCGGGTTCCGTGTCATACGTACGAGATGCCCGGCGTGATGCAGCTTCAGATGATCCGGCACCGAATCACGGTTTAGCATTGATGGCTGCCCTAGCCCGATCAAACTCGAAGCGTAACGACTGAAGTGGTCTCGGCCTGGACGGTCGAGGCTGGCAGCCGCCTGACAATCAGCCCAAGCCCGGTAAAACAAAAGGATCATGCGGTGCTGAAAGATGTCGCAAAAACGCGCCATCGTTTCGTCTTTGTAGTGCAGGATTCGCTCTTGCACATATTCGGTGAGGTGTTGTGGCAAAGCGCCGTTGGGGCCGAACAGCCCAAAATGATGTACCGATAGTCGCCCAAAACCGTGAGCGGCGATGCCCTCCTGATACTGATGCAGCGTCGACGGCGCGAACATCAGCGACGGGTGCTGCGTCAGTCGAATTGGCTCATTGCGTGGTCGCGCCGACCTGCCCAGCGGAGCATCACTCTCGACATTGGCATCAATGCGGCGAAGTGCGTAGTAAAAATCGAAGCGCGTCGCGTCAGCCGAAAGCCCCGAAAACAGCTTGGCCAGCCGCTCGTTTTGCGCCGTTGTACTGGTTCTGTCGATGCTGCTGGCGACGCTCATGTTCATGCCATCGGACGACGACCGACGCGGGGCTTCCAGGCACCAATCAAACCGCGTTGAATACTGCGCAGTGAAAGCTCAGTGAATGAATTGATGCCTACGTGCCGCGTGAAAAATTGTTCAAGCACGGCACCCAGCAACCATGGACTGACGCCCGCGAATGGAACTTCATCGACGGTAAGTTCCAGCGACACGCCACGGCCAAACACGATTGGCCCGCGATTGGGAACGCGCCGATCAACGGCACGCACCGAGAGGTGCTGGACACTTCCGATCTGCGCATCGGAACCCGCCGCGCCGAGCCTCGCGTAGAGGCCTAGCAGTTCGCGAAGCGCGCTGGCGCCCTGCTCTGCATTGACGTCGGTGAGCGTCAGGTAGTTGAGTCCCAAATGCGAAATGAGGCGCCACGTAATTTCACGCTCCGCGAGCGCTGGCGACGGACGCGTAGGACTCACGAGGAAGCGAATCGACTCAACTGGCGCGGAAGACATGAGCGTCAGATCCGCGTCTGCGTTACCGACCGGGGTCAAAAGTGACAAATCACGATTGGTACATAAGGCTTCCACCGTAATCTGGCGCAACTCAGAGGAAAAAGGTGCCTCTTTGGCGTCGACCAGCGACAAAAAACACTCTGACCCGATGTATCCCGTTCGCGGTCCGTGTCGTCGCGATTGTTCGGACAGCACCCGGGGTTCGCGACGCACCGAAAAGTAAGCGCCAACGCCTCGTCGATCCACGTCAGCCGCAGCATAAAATGGATGAAAATTTAGTTCACGATCCGATTCGTTGTGATGTCCAGTCACTTTTTCGATAGTATGAATCTCGAAGTCAAGTGGCCGCGTGCGCTCCATGACAGCATGGTATTCGAAACGCGTTGACGTCACCGGGATTCGATCCGAAGTCCGTCGGAACAAATTGATAACAGGCGTGCAGTAAAGTGCAAAATTGGCAGCGTCAACAAGCGGCTCTAACGCAGCATTGGCCTGCTTGAGAAGAAGCACAACTTCAAATCGAAATCCGCCAATTTGGCGAAGGGCGCGCTGCATATCGCTGATCGAGAAAAAACGATAGCGCTCCGGAAACGCGAAATATTCATGTAGCAAGCGATGACCATCGAAAGCACGCGATTCGTGCGGCAGCAGTGCCTGCTCGCTTGAAAATCCCTCTGCCTGCAACGATTCCGGTGGATAAGGAACCAGATTTCGGATTGGCAGCCCCCCCGCATGAATCAAAATCCCGACGCATTGGGTGTGCAGCAATTCCTGCAAACGCGAGGCGGTATCGGCGGTTCCGTTAACGAATATCGGTAAAGAATCAAGCTTCAGCGCAGAAACTTCTACTTGGCCCGTAGTTTCAAAACCCAGCCGCAACGCGCCGCGCACAGGCGCTCCCCAGCGATATCCAGCGATTGGCAAATCCGGTGGAGCCGCGGTCAGCCGCGCCTCAGTCAGTTGCACCGGCCATAGCGATACGTCGTGTGCCGTTCGATACTCACACGCTGTTTGTTCATGGGCGGGTAGTCGTGCGCGCAACCGCGAATGCCGTGGCAGCGTGAATCCGTCGGGAGAGCCGCCTTCGGAACGGGACGGCTCAAACCGTGCGATTGCCATGGACGGCGTCGGGGCCAGATAGCCCGGATAAACCAGATCAAGCAAGCGCTGTGAAAATTTCGGAAACTCAGCATCCATCTTGAGCTGGATGCGCGCCGACATGAAGGCAAAACCTTCAAGCAAACGCTCGACATAGGGGTCGGCAACTTCCATTCCACGCATGCCCAGCCGGGAAGCGACCTTGGGAAATTGCTCGGCGAATTCGGCCCCTTGCTCACGCACGTAGCTAAGCTCGCGGTTGTAATAGTCAAGCAGTCGAGGATCCATATTAAATGGCTCCAGAACTCAATTGATCAGTCAGTCTGCTCTGGCCGCTTTCGAGATCAAGCTCTGAGCGAATTAACAACTCTATAGGGAAAGGAATTGACCACAGCTCGCCACGAAGCTCAAACTGCACCAGATTGTGATGCCCCAGACTGTCGGAAGGCCGGATCGCAGTCACTTTCAATGTTTCGGGCAAGATGCGCGGCTCGAAAAACTCCACCGCTTCCTGAATACCACGCTCCAGTTCGTTCCAGTCAACCGACGAAAAATTCTTCCCGGACAAAACGGGAATACCGTAGTTGATGACTGAGCGCTTGACTTCCGGATGATCGTCCAATTGGTCATCGGTATGATGCGCCGTTGTATTGAGCAGCCAGCTAAGGTCGCGAAGAACCATTCTCTTTAGACGGCCTTTTGAGACGACCGAAAATTGCAATGTTTCTTTCCGATTTTCAGGTTCGTCGTCGCAAAGGCGATCCAATAGCGCAGGCTGTAGTCGGTCGCCCTCAGAACGAAGAACGGTACGATCTTCCATTGCCTTGCAGAACTAGTTCGTCAAGCGAAAATATGAGTGCGCTTGCATAATCATCATGCCGGTGTCGCTACCGTTTCCGTCATCGAAATTGCGCGCGTATCGAGCATAGGGTGATCACCAACATCGCTCGTCCACAGTCGCTGCCCCAAACCGAACCACATATCGGGGGACTTCTCTTCCCATTCGGTACTGCGTGACATTTTCAGCGCATCGGAACCTGCAGCCTTCGAGTCCGTTGTGCCGACATAGCGTGTTGGAATCAGCGCGGGCACGCGGCCATCGTTTGCCAAAAGTAGCTCCGCCGGACCCCACACCAAGTCTCGAAGATCAATGGGGGCTTCGGTCAAAATGCCCAAGCATGATTCAAACGGAAGCCAATAATATTGACCATTGGCAATCACTTCGCACACCGGCCCGAGACGGGAGTCGGCATCAGCAATCCACTCACACGCTACGCCATCAACGGTACAAGACGCGGGTTGCGCCTCATCCATCGCTTTAGCTCGAAGCGCGGCGGCTGCTATGTAGTCGCCAGTCGCGTCGTACTTCAATGCCTCAATCAGCGAGCCCATCCAGGAAGGAGGCGTTCCCATAATTTGCGGCGTTCGCTTAGCGGAGAAAACCTCTGCCCGAAACATTTCGCAACGGATTGCTTCGCGATAGGTTTGCGCCATTGGTAATGCGGCAATGTCGAGTTGGGCACATACCTGGAGCTGTGCGAGCGCCCGTTGCCAGTCGCCCCTCACACAAAGAAGCTGAAATAGGTGCACGCGCAATTTCGCGCTGCTAGCGTCGCGGCGAACCTGAGCCTGCAACGTTTCAAGCTCCGAGTCGAGACTCGCAGTGGCATTCATTTCGCACCTCTTGATTTCATCCGTCGGCCACTCGTCGAAAGACCGTCCCCGAACCGCATCCAATCAGGCGCGCGCTCCAATGCGTTTTGATCGCACGCGCCATCGATTGATCACCCAGCTTTGTTCTCTTTATTGCTCCATTCGGCGTTGACCGATGCGCCCTGGCCGCCCGTTGCGTTTTCTTCCCAGTACTCTGTCTTGATTTTTTCGAAGTTCAGGGTAACGCTCACGTCGTTTTCAGAGTTCATCGCGCCGCTATAGTTGACGGACGAAATACGCGCATTGGTAAGCGTGACCTGCAAATAATTGTAAGACGCGCCTGAACCGCCCACTTTTGTGCAACTCAACACGCCCTTCGCAATCGGTTTGTGATCGGCACAGAACTTCATCAAATTCGGAACGGACTTTTCCATCTTGCAAGTGAAGGAAAAATCGCCGTATTCGGCCCGGCCTACACCGCCGCCCATTCCAGTCCCGCCTGAGGCCAGATTGTGAATGCTTTCGCTGTAATGGAGAATGTCGATTTCTCCCTTATGGTTCGACTCCTGTGATTCGCCGGTGATGCCGTCGAGTTTCAAATGTATGTTACTTCCTTGGACTGGCATGATAATGCTCCTTAATGGGTTAACTGGAAGTACACACTGTACTTCTCAGTAGGATAGACGTAGCAAACTACACAACTGTGACATGCAAACGATGACATTTAGGACAAAACGCGCCTCACAATAATGGCGCACAAAGTACGATGTTTAGTGGACCGCGTGGGTTGTTTTGCGAATTACTTCGCAGCTGCTTTTGCCGACGGCAACTTGGAAACAAGACGCAATGACACGGTAAGCCCCTCAAGTTGATAGTGAGGACGAAGGAAGAAGTTTGAGGTGTAATAGCCTGGATTGCCCTCGACCTCACTCACCGTCACCTCAGCGGCCGCAAGCGGCTTGCGAGCCTTTGTTGCCTGACTCGAATTCGCCGGATCACCGTCCACGTAGTTCATGATCCAGTTGTTCAACCATTTCTCCATATCGGTGCGCTCCTGGAACGAACCGATTTTGTCGCGCACAATGCACTTGAGGTAGTGCGCGAAGCGGCAGCACGCGAACATGTAGGGCAAACGGGCCGCCAGGTTGGCGTTGGCGGTTGCATCTGGGTCGTAGTACTCGGACGGCTTGTTGAGTGATTGCGCACCAATAAAGGCCGCCAGATCGGTGTTTTTGCGGTGAACCAGCGGCATAAAGCCATTTTTCGCAAGCTCGGCTTCGCGACGATCACTAATTGCAATTTCGGTCGGGCACTTCAGGTCAACCCCACCATCATCCGTCGGGAACGTGTGCGCGGGCAAATCCATGACCGCACCTCCGGATTCCACGCCGCGGATTGACGTACACCAGCCGTATTCCTTGAAGGATCGATTGATGTTGGCAGCCATCGCATAAGCGGAATTACTCCAGGTATATTTCGCGTGCGATCCGCCTTCGGTATCCTCCTCAAACGCAAACTCCTCAACCGGATTGGTTGTGGCACCGTAGGGCATGCGCGAAAGATAGCGCGGCATTGCCAGCCCCACATATTTGGAGTCATCAGACTCGCGCAGTCCGCGCCATGCGGCGTATTCCGTATTGCTGAATATCTTGGTGAGATCGCGTGGATTGGAAAGCTCCTGCCACGACGTCATCTGCATGATGTTCGGGGATGCTCCTGCAATGAAAGGCGCATGTGCAGCGGCTGCTACGCGAGCCATTTCTCCAAGCAACTCGACGTCAGGAGCCGTGTGATCGAAGTGGTAGTCGCCGACCAGGCATCCATACGGCTCGCCGCCAAACTGACCATACTCTTCTTCGTACAATTTTTTAAAGATCGGACTTTGATCCCAGCCGGTTCCCTTGTAGCGGCGCATGGTTTTACGCAAATCATTTTTCGTGATGTTCAAGACGCGAATCTTCAACATTTCGTCGGGATCTGAGTTGTCGACAAGATACTTCAGTCCGCGCCACGAACCTTCCAGTTTCTGGAATTCCTCATGGTGAAGAATCATGTTCATCTGATCTGATAGTTTCTTGTCGATTGCGGCAATAAGGCCTTCGATCGTGCGGTAAGCGTCGGTCGAAATAGTCGTGCTGTGCGCTAGCGCCTGTTGCGCCAGCGTTTGCACTGCCGTTTCGATCGCGCCGCGCGCTTCGTCCGTCTTTGGTTTGAATTCCTTGTTCAGTAGAGAGGCGAATTCATTGCCTTGAAACTCGACGGCCGCGAGACTGGATTCGCTTTGGGATTTGGTTGCCATGGTGGGTGTCCTTTTATGCGTGCTGTGCGTGAACTTCAACTAAGCGCTTGGAGTATCGCTGGGCTTCGGAGCAGATGACAGTGAAGACATCAGCGCCGGATCCTGCAACACCTTCGAAAGCAACTCTTCGGCACCGGACTTTCCGTCCATGTAGGACAGTAAGTTGTGAAGCTGGGTGCGCGCTTCCAGCAGTTGGCTCAGTGCACCAACCTTCTTGGCGACGGCCGCAGGCGAGAAGTCGTCCAAACTCTCGAAGCTGACATCAACCGACATGTACCCTTCGCCGGTGAGCGTGTTCGGCACGGTAAACGCAACGCGCGGCTTGATTGCCTTCATGCGCGCGTCGAAATTGTCGAAGTCGATTTCAGTGAATTTTCGATCTGCGATGTCTGGCAGTGGCTCTTCCGATTTCCCCGATAAATCAGCCATCACCCCCATAACAAAGGGAATCTGCACCTTTTTCTCGGATCCGTACACCTCGACGTCGTATTCGATTTGTACGCGTGGCGCTCGGTTCTTGGCGATCCACTTCTGTCCACTCTTTTTCTGTGCCATGATCTATTGCTCCTGTATAAAAACGAAAGTAACGATGATTTGCTGGTTTAAGAATCCGGCGCTCTGGGCGCACCTGTCAGCATTTCCAGGTGAGCCATCGAGTCTGGCGACAGCTCTCGCATGATGTCCATAAATGGCATGGCGAGCAAACGTTGAGCTCGCCTCGCGAACAGCGAGGCGGGGTTGCTGGGTTCGTTGCGTTCGAGGTATTCGCAAACCCGCTGCAAAGCACGTTGCGCGTCCTCGCGGCTCTTGACTTGACCCGAAATGCTGGGCGTTGCCGAACCGCCGTCGGCGGTCGAATCTGCGTTGCCCGAGCTTTCAGAATCAGGTCTGACTCCGTCCGAAGCCTCAGCCGATTGCATGCGTGCAATGCCCTGGGCCACCGGCTTGAGTACCGCGCCAAGACGCTCCAGATCGGGCGCTTCGCCGTCCGTCACCCGTTCATCAAGGAGTTTTTTAAGCGCCTGATAGCTCTGCCAAGCTTCTACCACCCAAGGGATTTCTGCGTTACTCGTCGCAAGCGCGTCGGAAATGATGCTCTCCACTTGCACCTTGCTGAACGCACTCTCAGCCGAATTACTAAGACCGAACTCGACGTCCCGATAGGTGAGAATCGCGGGGTTTTTGGTGAGAACTGAAGCACGCAGCGCCTTGATCACTGGGTTTTCATCTGAAAACTCGGGAACCGAAACGGATGAAATCGCGTTCATGCGAAGGTAGGGATCGGTGTCTCCGTCCACCTCAATGCGCGGATGAACGTTGTCCCAGTAGCGTTCGCAAAGCGTAACGATGAGTTTCAAGCCACTGGCGAGGGCGCTGACGCCGTGGATATGGGTATTGGCCAACGCGAGCCAGACAACAATACGCAAGTCCTTGGTACGGCCCAACAATGCCTGCGCCAACCTATCCACGTCGCGCCAGTCGGGTTCAACGGCCGGAATAACGGTATCGCCAAACTGCTGCTCAAGCTTGCCAACAACCGCCTGCGACAACGCGAGGAAATCGTTGTCGTACTCACAGTCAGGCCCGCAAGGCGAGTCCCCTTCGATCGGCTCCGCAAATCGCGCAAAATCCGTCACTCTACTGTTGCCCCCAAAAACTGTGTTGAACGTTGAAAATTACGTATCTGATTTTTTGTACTTGTACTAAAAATCCGAATTTTCCGACGTGCCGTGTCGGAAGACTACAGTGGGATTGCCGCCATAGCAAGCCACTACGACACCAAAACGCGTTACAACAAGTTACAGACAATTGGTGCGCAGAGAGATAGACGAAAAACGGAACTAAATAGTGTCATGCGTTTGCAGCAATCGGTGGCATCGTACGTTGATCGTCGTCGTCGATCGCTTGCCGATTGGCAACGCAACGCACTAAAAGGGCACTGAAATTGTCATGTCCGGGGGCCATGCGACCGCGCACGGCCGACACCAGTAGCTCCCGCCACGCTGCAACCGTTGAACTGATGCCGTGCAACTTGCAAAGCGTTGCTTCGTCGACCAGCTCCCAGACCCCGTCGCTGCACAACACGATCCCGTCGCCCGGTAACAAGTCGATGGCACCCGGGCTTAAATAGGGCTCAACTGCCTCTTCGTTTGCGCCGAGCGATGCGTAGAGGACATTACGCTTGGGATGTTCGCGCAATTTATCTGCGGGAAACAAACCCGCGTCGATAAATCGCTGAACCAGGCTGTGATCATATGATTGCGCGATGATTTGATCGCGCCTGAAAACATAACAGCGTGAATCCCCCAGATTTCCAATAAGGGCCTTGCGCTGGCGATAATCCACCAACACCGCAACGAACGTGGACGCCATGCGTGCAAGACGGGCCTCATCGCCCTGTTTTTTGCGCACCGCAAGATCTGCGCTGGTCAGACAGCGCAACAGCGTTTCCGGGCTGAAGGCTGGCATTCGCATGAATTCGCTTCGCGCAGCGGCAATCGCCGTGCGCGCCGCAACGTCGCCTCCGCCTTGCCCACCCGCGCCATCGGCCAACATAAAGAGTCTGACAGCGCCGAACGCGTCACTATCGCCGACGGCGTCTTCGTTGTAGTCGCGCCCTCCGTCGTGAGAAAAACTTGCAGATTCAAGTCGCAAATCGCCTGCACTGATCATTACCGTTCTCCTCCAGAACCGCTCGTATCACCCTTGATTCGCGCGGTTTCCAGCTCATACGCTTGAACGAACGCTCGTCCGAAAATACTTTGAAAATCGTCCTCGGCTTCCCTGCGAATTTGCAGATACCGCTCAAGATACATGTCCCACAATTTAGCTTTGCGCGCGGACGGCATCAGGCTTTCGAGCACTGATCCCTTGGTTAGCTTGTCACCGAGTACAGCGGGATCGAACTTTCCCAGCACTTCGGTCAGTGCGGCACGAGTTCCCGCGATCACGCCGACTTCATGAGCACGCAAGTCTTCGAAAGCGTCTTTCATGGCGACGTCGGCACGCATGAATCCCGGCATCTTTTTTCCGAGCAATTGCAACAGCGCCGAGTCTGCATTGGGTAAAAACTTGAGCGGATTATTCGCTTGCACAGAGATGATCGTCACACTCGCCTGCACCTCGCGCTTGGTCGCTGCGCGCGCTGCCAGCATGTCGATGGCACCCGCCGTTGCGCTGCGCAACAGGCTACCGATGGTCGTCATGATTTCCGGCGTCAGGCCATTAGGTAGCGCGCTGGCGTTCAGGCTCGCACCACGTAAAAATGCTTCGGTCAGCACGTCAGGCGTCGCCGACGCTGCCATCAAGACGGCGCGGGCGGGAGCGGACGTTGGCGCTGAGACCACGCTATGCGCAGCCAGTGGATTGAATGGCAGCGGCGCAGCCGCAGGCGCAACGTCTGCCACAAAGGGCCTGGCCTGCATCGGCAGCGGCGGCTGAAAAGCCGACCCGATTTCAAACGAGTCATTGCGCATAGCTCGCGCCGTCGCAGCCGGGGCCGCGCCCGATCCGTCGAAGAGCGACAACGGATCACTGCCGGTATCGGTGCGAATGAGGCTTTCCAGTGTTCCATCAGTCGCGGGTCGTTGTGGCGACAGACCGAACAATGCCGCATCAGCGCTGCCAGCGGGTGCAGATTGAAAAAGTGAATCAATTGAAGGGGCCACATGCGCCCCTTGATTTGCCGAGGTATTTTGAGTCTGCACCGAACCGCCCAACAGCGCCGATAGCGGATCGGCGTCATTGCGTCCGGTGCTCGAGGGTAAATCAAACGGACTAAGTTGCTCGGGAATGGTATCCGCCCGCACTACAGACGGCGGCGCAGACCCGAATGAAGATGCGGCGGTGCCGCCAAACGCAGCCAACGGGTCTGCGCTAAGCCCACTCGGCGTAAGCGTCTGCGTTGAGTTCGTTGGCCCGGCAAAGTTTCCACGCGTAGGCACTGCGGCAGATCCGCCGATACCCGCCAACAGCTCTGCAAACGGGTCATGATCGGCGCTTGCCGGAGCGAAATGCGTGGCGGGCACGGGACTGGCATTGGACGGGGGGGAATTGGCGGGCTGTGACTGCGGTGGAGCGTAAACGGGAACCGGAGTTTGTGTCGGCGCTGCAAACGTTGGCGGCGCTGCGGTGGGCGGGCTCGATACGCCACCCAGCAGGTCGGATAGATCAGAATTTCCCAAGAACGAAGCGGGCAGTGGCTCGACCGGCGATGGCGATGGTCGCTGCGCTGAGTACGGAACTGCGTACGCTGCTGGTGCCATCGGCGGGGCTGCTACGGGTGGCGGCAGTACCACGGTCATTCCGGTAGGGTGTCGCGCTGCGGCAACGGCGTACAGCGGCGCAGGTATTAGCGCATCCTGCATTTGAATGGGTACCGGTGACGCGTCAAGCGACAGCGAATGCGCTTGCAGAATGTAGGGTCCGATTTCGACCAGCGCTCCGTGAATGATTGGCATAGATTCGCCAAAATCGAGCTGTTGTTCGCCGACCGAGATCGGCAATGAAGTGCTCGAATTGGTGATGGTTGGCACACCCGCAGGGAAGCTCACCGTAGCATGCAATCTCGAAACGCGGCGGTGTTTGTCCGGCAACGACAAAGTATTTGATTCGTCGCGCCCGATGGTTCCACCACCGGCATCGAAGGAGCGCGCGAACGCCTGTGCGGGGAGCGCAGCGTCTACGGAAACAACCTTAAGGATGATGTCAGGCATGATGCGTATTTCGATGTCGGTACGTGATTGACGGCTACTTCGCGATGCGATTCACGCGCACTTATTTTCCGGTAACTGCCTTGCGGGCGCGCTCAAACCGCGGCCCCCAGATCGGATGCCCGCGCTCGGCAGGGGCGAGATCAAAGCGAGGATCAATTCGGAACGCCCGTTCGAAGCTCTGTTGGCACGCCGTAGTGGCGTTTGTCGAGCACTGTGAAAATGCCAGAGTCTTCAATGCCCGTAGCTGTTGCTCGGGGTCGAGCGTGCCGTCATTGACGAGGGGAGTCAACAATCGAGCCGCCTGCGCGTACTCGCCCCGATCATAGGCGGCGACTGCCGTTACCAGCGCACGATCATTTGCCGACGTATCGACGGCAGGCGCGGCGGGCGCTACAGGCGCTGGAGGCGGGGCGGGTACGGGCGCTGGCGGACGCACTGCGACCGGAGGGGCTGCGGGAGCAGGCGCTGGATAGTTAACTTGCGCGGGCGGCGGCGTTGCGCAAGCCGAGAGCAGCACAGGGATTGTGAGCCACAGCGTTGAGCGTAGGGTGGTTTTCATATGCTTGTCTCCATAATTGGTAGTGAGTGGGTCGCGGCACTTTAAAACGTGTGGCGCAGCGGCACCGACTTTCCGGCAACAACTTCCACGGTACGACTGACCGTAGGGCCTGCGGGGTTCCGAATCTCAATGGTATGTGGCCCCGGTGGCAACGAAAGGCGCTTCATGGGTGGCGACGCCCCTTTTGTGATGCCATCAACTACGATATTGCCCCAGGGCTTGATATCCAGAGAGACCGTACCCACGACCGCTGCGGAATCAGAGGCGGAAGGCTCGGGCGTGGGCGTGGCCGTCGGCAATCCCGGCACCACTTCAGCCACCTTTGTATCGATCACAGGAGGTACAACCGCGACAACCGGCGATGAGTCAGCAGCAGGCGCGGACGGGGTAATGGACGGCGACACTGCGGGCTTCTCCGCCTTTAGGTCGCTCGCAGGCACCGTCGCCGAGGTTGCCGCAGTAGCCGCCGACTGCGGTGCGCTACCCGCAAACAAAAGATATGCACCCGCAGCAACAACCGCCAGCACCGCCAGCGCAATCAAAACAAGTGGCAGCGTGTTGCGCTTCGTAGTCTCTGGCATCGTCGTGGCGACCCCCGTTTTATTTGCCGGGGCGGGTTTTGGCTGCGCAGGTGCTGACTTCGCTCTGGTAGGCGCGGGTGCAGCGGCGGTCGCGCGGGGCGGCGACGACAACAGGTCAGTCAGCGCATCAACGCTCTGCTGCCCCGAGCGGATCGGAGACATTGGATCCACATTTTCAGCGGCTACCGTTGGTGCGACACGCGGTACAGCGGCGACTGACTGGGGCAGTGACTGTACAACGTTTACGGCGGGTTCATAGCTCGTCCTCGCGTACACCACGGTCGAACTCACCGGCGTTGTGACCCAGCCTAATGCGGCGCGAAGTTCGTCGATAGACTGATAACGATTTTCCGGCATCACAGACAGGCATTTCATGACGACGTTGCAGAGCGTCGGCGAAAACTCACTGCGAGCGGCCGTTGCCACCGGCTTCAACGGATCGTTCATCATGCGCGAGATCGCCTGAACAGGCACTTTGCCCGTCATCGCGTGATAGAGCACCCCGCCGACCGCGTAAATATCAGTCCAAGCGCCTTGCGCGATTGAGCCGTCATCGGAATACTGCTCAATCGGTGCGTAACCGGGTTTCAGTACAGTGGTCAGCGCACGCGTCATGCCGCCAATAATCCGTCGCGCGGCACCGAAATCCATGAGCACCGAGCGACCATTTGGCAGCACCAGAATGTTGTCCGGCGCGATGTCGCGGTGATAGCACTTTTCGTGATGCAGCTCTTGCAGCGCAAGCAATATCGGGTCGAGGGTTTCGCACAACCATTGATCGGTCACCACTTGCGGGTTGGTGCGCAGCATCTCGCGTAGCGTAACGCCCCGGTAATAACGCATCGCCATGTAGGCGGTGCCATTGCCTTCCCAGAAGCGAAACACTTCGACCAAACCAGGATGCGAGAATTTGGCCAACATGCGCGCTTCGTTGATGAAGCTCGACAGGCCCGCGTTGAAGGTTTTGCTGTGCTCATCCGAACGCACATGCACCATGCCGGTGTTGTCGCGGCCAGCAAACGCGGCAGGCAGATATTCTTTGATCGCGACGACGCGATCCAGACTTGAGTCGCGGGCGCTGTAGACGATGCCAAAGCCGCCTTCGCCTATGACGCCCGTGATTTCGAACTCGCCAAGGCGTGAGCCTGCGGGGAGCGCGCTGGAAGCAGTGGAGCCAGGTGTACTCATGGTAGGGTCTCGTGTAAGCGCGGCATCAATTCGTCGTGACTGCCGCTAAAAAGTGTGGGAAACAGTGACCGTCTCGTCGCGCTTAATTTCTATCGTGCGTTTGAACGGTGTCGCCTGTCCGTTGGAAATTTCTATCGTATGCGTGCCAACGGCCAGCTTGATCTTGTCCAACGGCGGTGAGAAGCCCTTGGCGATGTCGTCAATAACGATTTTGCCGCGCGGCTTGATCTCCAGTTTCAGCACTCCGTCGCCCACAGCGACTGGGGTTGCGGGTTCAGCGGGTGTCGCTTTTGCGGCAGCTGACGGCACGTCAGTAGTCGGCAAAGCAGGCGCTGACGCGACCGGCGGCACAACTACAGGCGCCGTGCTACTGCCTCGACCAAACCAGATAGCAGTGCCAATTGCGGCCAAGACAGCGACTGCAACACCGGCAATTAACGGTGTTCGAGAGGTCGTTTCGATTGATCGTTGCGGCAGGGATCGTTCACCCCGGATAATTGGGTCAGCGGGGGCGGCGGCTTTGGCGCTCGCACGGCTGGCGAGACTTCCTGTCGACGGTTCAACCCTCCGGTCAACGGTGCTTGGCCCAGTCTTCACACCGGCAGCGACCGATGAACTCTTGTCAGGGTCCAGCCAAAGCTGCGGAGAGGGCAACGTGACGACCTGCGCCTGAACCACATTCCAGCCTAACGCCATGCGAAAGTCGGTCACCGTCTGGAACCGGTTGTCGACGTGCACGCTTAACGCTTTGGTCACCGCCTGCGAGAACATAGACGAAAAGCGTGAACCTGTCATATCCGCAACCGACTGCATCGGATCCGAAATCATGCGGGACACAGCCTGCATCGGCGTTTTGCCGGTTGCCAGGTGATAGAGCACGCCGCCCAGCGCATAAACATCCGTCCACGCCCCCTGCTTCATGGTGCCGTCGTCGCTGTACTGCTCAATCGGCGCGTAGCCGGGTTTGAGCACGGTGGTCAGCGCCTGCGTGCCATCGCCAATTATTCTGCGTGCCGAGCCAAAGTCAAGCAGCACAGAGCGACCGTCGGCCAGCATGATGTTGTCCGGCGCGATATCGCGATGGAAAACCTGCTCACGATGCAGCATTTCTAGCGCATCAAATATCGGGGCCATGATCTGGGCGATAAGCTCCTCCGTGAAGGGCTCGCCGCCTCGCGCAAGCACCTGACGAAGCGTCTCGCCGCGATACATCCGCATTGCCATGTAGCCGGTGCCGTTGCCCTCCCAAAAACGAAACACTTCCACCAGCGCCGGATGCGCGAAGCGGGCCAGCATCTTGGCTTCGTTAATGAAGCTCTTGAGGCCAGCGTCAAAGGTCGCCCGGTTGTTCGCGGAGCGAACCGCGACCTGAATACCGTCGACCCGTCCTGCAAACGACGCCGGCATGAATTCTTTTAACGCGACGATTCGGTCAAGCGACGTGTCTTTGGCCAGATACACAATGCCAAAGCCACCTTCGCCGACCAAACCAATGATTTCAAAGTCAGCGATTCGCGTGCCAACCGGTAGGCAGTTGGCATGGGTCGCGAGAAGGGGGCTGGACGCACTCGGCACACTAAGCCTCGAAGAATCTTGTAGCGAGAACCATAACAGCAATCGTGCGACCCTGCCAGTCGCTCCGAATTGCCGCATGCAAATGCATGCAACTAAAACGCCAAATTGATCTCGGCAAACGTTTTTGCCTGAATCTGGCCACCAAAGCGGCTTCTGTAGGCTGCGGTGGCGGCCGTTCGTCCCGTCGAGAAAAGAGCGCTCGGGGCCCCTTTCTCGTTGGGGAGGGAGGTCGCCTCGCCGATCTGCACCTGAGCAACACGCTTTTGCGGATCAATGTCACGAATCTTGGCCTTCACGGAAAAAATGTAAGTCACGGGCTGACAATGACTGCCAGCCACTGGTACACAAAACGAAAACTCCTGCAGAAATGCGACAACGTCACCGATCAAAGTTTTAGCCATGGCCAAACGGTCGTCCGCCGCGAGGCTTGCAATGCGAGCGTCTTCAGCGATTTTTGCCAGCTTTTGCCGCGCGATCACATGCCGCTGGCATTCATCATCCGGGAACGAGTCGAGAAACCGCTTCAGCGCCACAGCATTGCGGGCGTTGTTAAATGTCGCGGCGCACAGACTGGCTCTCGACGGCGGTGCCGGAGCGCCAGTCGGGTTGGTCGGCGTCGCAGGAACGACCACCGCAACCGGTGCTGGTGCCAGCGCAGACACTGGTTCAGACGCCGCAACCGCCTTCGTCGCTGAGTCCAGCAAGAAGATCATTTCACCTTTTGCGGTCGGCTTGCCGTCCGCAAATTCGCCGTCAAAGCGGTCGCCTGATCCCCACCGAAAAATCCCTTGACCATGCGCAATCCCATTCCTCACTTGCCCGGTGTAGGCATCGCCAGACGCAAACGCAATATCGCCCTGACCGAACGGCTGATCGCGCATCCATTCGCCTTCGTAGGTGCCGCCATCCTGAAACTTCATCAGACCTTGGCCGTCACGGCGATCAGCACGCCATGCGCCTTCATAGCGCTGGCCGTTGGCCCAATCGGCAACGCCGCTGCCCTCGCGCACACCGCGCACCCATTGACCCACGTAGCTGTCGCCCGTCCTCTGGCGAAAGCTGCCGTTTCCCGTGCGCTCTCCCTTGACGAAATCACCTTCATAGACGTCGCCGTTGTTAAACGTGAGCTTGCCCTGGCCTTGCTGTTGATCGTCCACCCAATCGCCCTCATAGCGCTGACCGTCAGCCCAAACGTGAGTGCCTCTGCCCTGTTTGCGACCGTTTTTCACGGTGCCTTCGAATGAGCGACCGTCCAGAAATTGCACGCGACCTTCACCGCTGATGACGCCGGTCACCGGGTCAGACGCAAAACGGCCACGGTACACCGCGTCGGGCGCGCGAATCTCGGCCTGCACAGCGGGTGCGGTCGACGTGCTGGCGACGGGAGCCGCGACTGGCGTGTTGACGGACGCCGCGAGCGCAGCCTGCTCATGCTGCCTGATCAAATTCGGTGACACGTCATTCAAGCAGGCCCCGCCCGCGCAATCGCGCACCTGCTCCTGCCGTTCAAGACGCCCACCGCGAAACTCTCCTCGCAGCATGTAGCGCAGCGTACCGTTACTAAACGCGATGACATCGCCCACGCCTGACGCCAGCCCCGATACACACGCGCCGGTCCACGAGACGCTCAGTTTCTCCGCGTTCGGGATCGACGTGATCAGGCAGCGCGTGTTCAGGTCAAGCCCCGATACCGCGCCCTGCGCCGCAGCGGGCAAGGGTGAAAGCAGCACCGCGAGAAAAGCACTAGTCAGGACGAACTTCACAAATTGACGCATCAACGGCTCCCCCTACAGATCAATCGACGAATTATCGCCTACCGCTTTTAGAAACATCGGTAGCGCCTATGCGTAATTCGAAGCGCACTGAATTCAGCGAACCGAAACGCACAAAGTTGATCTATAGCTTTTTCCTGAAAGCACTGATGATAATGGGCGGGCTCGCGATTGCACCAAAAGTCGACTTTAGCCATATATTCGATACAGTACCTACATAACAAGCGTTTCATCACAAAGCCAATAGACACGATTTGATGAGTGTGATGCTTCGACCACGCTTGCGCTCTTTGCCTTCCGCTTACGTCGCTTTCGTTCCATGTCATTGAGCAAAAAATAACCTGATTAGTTACTTGCCTCAGGAACTCGCATCGGATAGACTGTATGTATTAACAGTATCGCGGAAAGCCGCGTCCAGACAGAGTTTCCACATGGCGATGAATCGGGTTCAATTTCAAAAAGGTCTGTCCTTGCGTGATTTTATGGCGCAATTCGGCACCGAAGCGGCATGCGCTCGGATTTTCTGATCGGAGTGGCAATTTGCTGGCGCGGTCGGTGCCGCAGTTTTCAGCGGCCCCAGCACTTTGATCCGGACCATTCAGAGCATCGTGGTTTATACCCTCGCCTAGCCAGCGCTGTCGGGCGTTGCAGTCGCGTTCGGGGTCGCGGCGCTGATCGCCGCCACCGTCATGACCGTGCGCCTGTTCAAGCGCCTCGGCGTCGATGAATATTGCGTCGACCGCACCGAAGCGTCAGTCCTATTGACCGCGACGCCGCGCTCGCGGGCAACGTGCGGACCGCAGACTTCGTCGCCACTCGCGCCAACGACGGCTTTAGCGGCCACTATCGAATGCCTACGACTGGAAGCTGGCGGCTACCTAGGCCAACGGCTTCAGGGGATACTCCGACGCGCCCGCAAAGGCGAGCCCGGAAAGTCGATTCACGGTCACGCGCCCCTGGTTGAAAGCCTAAGCGGGTCAACCAGCTCGATGACAGAACGTAGGTTTTATCGGGGCTACCAGCATGAAACGTACCTAATCGACCTAGGGAGACGCTGAATAAATCAACGAGAAGCAGCGCGCCTCGAATTGGGATGAAGCGCGAGACGAAAAGCACAGCAATAGCGGGCTATTGCGAGCATTTTC